>DASXZE010000313.1:0-5918 GCA_036502105.1 Candidatus Angelobacter sp.
CGCTGGCCGCATGATTGTGGTTGTGGATGACGAAGACCGCGAAAACGAAGGCGATCTCACCATGGCCGCCGAGAAGATCACGCCGGAAGCCATCAACTTTATGGCCAAGTTCGGACGCGGATTGATCTGCCTGGCCATGACACAGGAGCGCCTGGACTATCTGCGCATTGGCCCCATGACACGCGAAAACACCTCGCCCTACGGAACGGCGTTTTATGAAAGTGTGGAAGCGCGCGAAGGCGTGACCACTGGCATTTCTGCGCATGATCGCGCACGTACGATTCAGGTGGCGATTGATCCGGTGAGCCGCGCGGCTGACCTGGTTCGCCCGGGACATGTGTTCCCTCTCTGCGCGCGCAAAGGCGGCGTGCTGGTGCGGGCAGGACAGACTGAAGCCTCGGTTGATCTGGCGCGGATGGCTGGCATGATTCCCGCAGGCGTGATCTGCGAGATCATGAATGAAGATGGCACCATGGCCCGCGTGCCTGACCTTACTGAATTTTGCAAGACGCACAACATGAAGATGCTTACCGTGGCGGAGATGATCCGCTATCGGATGGAAACTGAAAGCCACGTGGTTCGAGTGGGCGAAGCCATGCTGCCCACGCGCCACGGCGAATTCAGGATGATCGCGTTTGAAAACCAGCTTGACGGCGAATCCCATGTCGCGCTGGTGAAAGGCGATGTGGAACATGCAACCAGCCCAGTCTTGGTTCGCATGCACGCGCACTGCCTGGCCGGCGACGTATTTGGCGGGTCACTGTGCGACTGCCAGCGCGTGCTGGATGGCTCACTGGAAATGATTGCGCATGAAGGCATGGGCGCACTCATTTATCTGCACCAGAGTTCCAAGGGCTTCAATGTGGACGAGGGAAAGCGGCTGGCGTTCCACCGCGAGGCACGCACGTCAGCGCCAGCGCACCAGAGAAAGACGCAGCGTGAGATCGGCGTAGGCGCGCAGATTCTATCTGACCTGAATATTCGTACCATACGCTTGCTCACGAACCATCCCAAGCGCGTGGCTGGATTGGAAGGTTTCGGCATCAGCATTGTGGAACAGGTGCCGGTGCCGACGACCAAGGCAGTAGCGAAGTAGCTTCAAGTTTTTTTCAAACTTAAGTGCGCGGCCTTCACATCATCGGATGTAAATACCGTAATAAACGGCACTGAGCCAGCAGCTTTTTCAACGGCTGGCCGTCCGCCGGCTTCCAGTCGCTCCACCAGGCAAGCCACTCCGGCAATCTGGAAACCAAATTCGTGCGCGGCTTCAATGGCCTGGATCGTCGAACCGCCAGTCGTGCAGACATCGTCCACAATCACAACACGCGCGCCTTTTTCCTGAAAGCCTTCCACCCGACGCCCCATCCCATGCGCTTTTTCCGCCTTGCGCACAAGAAACCCATGAATTGGCGCGCCGGCCTGCAAGCTAATCACTGATGTGGCTACAACGATTGGATCGGCACCCATCGTCAATCCGCCCACGGCTTGCGGCTGCCAGCCTTGCTGCTGAATCAGCTCAAAAAAAACGCGCCCGGTGAGCTCAGAGCCCTGGGCATGCAGCGTGGTGGTTCGGCAATCAATGTAGTAGTCGCTTTTACCGCCAGAGGAAAGCGTAAATTCCCCAAGACGGAAAGAATTGGTTGCCAGCAGATTGAGCAGTTGTTCGCGTGAAGAAGACATATTGGCCAGATTTACTTTACCAGCGTGGCGGATTCGGGGCTATATCCCATGCATGTCACGGAATCCATGCGAGCCGATAAAGGCCACTACCATCAGCAGGAAATTGTATGTCATGTGAATAAGCACACAGGCAGCCAGGGATTTTTTTACAGCGCGCATGATTGTGAGAGTTGTGCCAACAATGAAAATCGGCAAGAGGGCTGCCCATGAATATCCGAGTTGTGATGCATGCAGGGCGGTAAATGCCACAGATGTTATCAGAATAGAAATGACGGAACCGGTGGAGCGGGCAAGCACCAGATAGACATCTCCACGAAACAACATGGAAATGACGGAACTGATCGAGCGGGCAAGCGCTGGATACAACACTCCACGAAAAAACATCTCTTCCATCAATGGGGCAACCAGAACTGCAAACCCAGCTAGCAGGAATGCAGATGGACGGTCCTTAAAAAGCTCAGACATGGGAAGCGATTTAGGTATCCAGCGATTCAAGAGAATGCTCGTAAGACTGGAGACAAATGCCAACCCCAATCCCGTAAATACCGCAACCGTGGCAAGCTTGCCATCTGGGTTGTTCCAGCCAACCGCGTCCAACAAACTTCTTCGATGACGAACCCAGGCCAGAAAAGCCATAAAGCCCAGGACCGCGGCATAGACGACGAACTCAACCGGCAGAATGAAAAATACATTCGTCCCCATTGTTTTTGCGTCCACAGGCTTCCCATGATGCGCTGCCATGTAAATCACTGCGGCAATGACTCCCCAAAAGATGGAAATAACGGCCAACGCCAGAAGGATGAAGATCACATCCAGCAGATCAATTTCAGTTTTTGGTAATTCAATGACTATTGGCGGCGGTGGTGGATACTCCTGCCCAAGAGTAATTTTCAAAGGAACTACCGGATCATTTGAAGGCAGCTCAGGTGAAGGCAACTCGGGTGAGGACACACTGGGCTCCGAAATGGGATCAGAAGAATGCACAGGATTGAGTCTCAGTAGTCAATTTATATCATTGAGAGTTTTTTAGAAAAAGACTAAAGGGGTAGCTTGAAGCATTTGGAAGCCAAAGTAGCTACCCCTCGATTGTGCCCAAGTATAAGGAGAAGGTTGGAACCAATGTAATTTACATTTTGAAGTGTCAAACAAAAAATATGAGCTGTTACGAATATGGAACGAATTAATACAAGCCAAGCATAATCAACTACTTACGCTGCCTATTCAGGTATTCCGCAAGAGCCTGCCCGGTGTAAGATTTCTTAATTTTCGAAACCTGCTCGGGCGTTCCCTGGGCCACAAGACGTCCACCGTCTTCTCCGCCTTCCGGCCCCAGATCGATGATCCAATCGGCATTCCGGATTACGTCAAGATTGTGCTCAATAATGACAATGGAGTTTCCCAGGTCGGTCAATCGGTGTATGACCTCCAGCAATTTGTTTACGTCTTCAAAGTGAAGACCGGTTGTAGGCTCGTCCAGCAGGTAAAGCGTGCGTCCGGTTTGGCGCTTGGAAAGTTCTTTCGCCAGCTTCATGCGCTGGGCCTCACCACCGGAAAGCGTAACCGCGGATTGCCCCAGCTTGATATATCCCAGTCCCACATCTTCCAGCGTCTGCAGCTTCTGCTTGATCTGCGGAATGTCTTCCAGAATGGGCAACGCATCTGTTACCGATGTCTCCAGTAAATCCGCAATGGATTTTTCTTTGAATTTTACCGCCAGCGTTTCGTGGTTATAGCGCTTGCCACCGCAGACCTCACAGAGCACGTAAACGTCTGGCATAAAATTCATTTCAATGCGGCGCTGGCCCTCGCCCTGGCAGTGTTCACAGCGGCCGCCAGCCACGTTAAAGGAGAAGCGGCCGGCCTTGTATCCACGCTCGCGTGATTCCGGCAGCATGGCATAGAGATCGCGGATATGCGTGAAGACGCCGGTATAAGTTGCCGGATTCGAGCGTGGCGTCCGGCCAATGGGCGACTGATCAATCCTGATGACCTTATCAATATTCTCCGCGCCAGAGATTGTCTTGTGCGCGCCAGGCTCTTCGCGCGAACGATACAGTTGCTTGGCCAGCGCTTTATACAGAATGTCATTTACCAGCGTCGATTTTCCTGAGCCAGAAACGCCGGTGACGACCGTGATCAAGCCGAGAGGAAAAGTTGCATCCACGTTGCGCAGATTGTTGGCCTTGGCGCCGAGCACGGTAATAGCTTTGCTATTGGAAGCACGCGGTTCAAAACGCGTAGCAATCGACTTTGCCCCGGAAATATATTGACCGGTAAGCGATCCGGGTTGCAGTTCAATCTCTGCCGGAGTGCCTGAAGCAACCACCTCGCCGCCGTGCAACCCCGCGCCGGGTCCAAGATCAATCACATAGTCAGCGCGGCGGATTGTTTCTTCATCGTGCTCCACCACCAGCACGGTGTTGCCAAGATCGCGCAGGTGCTCCAGTGCCTGCAAGAGCTGATTGTTATCGCGATGGTGCAAGCCAATCGAAGGCTCATCCAGAACGTAAAGCACTCCGCGCAGCTTGGATCCAATCTGTGTCGCCAGGCGGATACGCTGGCCTTCTCCGCCAGAGAGCGTCGCTGCCGAGCGGTCGAGCGAGATATAGCCGAGACCCACGGCGTGCAGAAATTGCAGGCGCTCAGAAATCTCATGCAGCACGCGGCCGGCAATGGCGCGCTCGCGATCATTGAGTTGGATTTTGCTCGCTACATCTACAGAGCGCGAAACCGCGAGCGCAGTAAAATCAGCGATAGAGAGACCGTTCACCTTTACCGCAATGCTCTCCGGACGCAGCCGCTTGCCTCGGCACACCGGGCAGGTGGTGGCGGACATGTAACTCAGCATCCATTCGCGATAGCTTTCTGAAGTTGAGTCGTCAAGATTCTGCTTTAAGAAACCCAGCACGCCGCGAAAGCCCAGCCGTGGAGCTTCTTTCTCTTCTGGTCCATAGAGCAGCAGGTTCTGTATCTTCTGCGGAAATTTTTCAAACGGCGTAGAGAGATCAAACTTGAACGCCGCCGCCACAATCTCTACCATGCGCTGCAAATACGTTGAGCCAGAGCTGGGACCAAGCGCGCCATCCAGCAGCGGCTTTGACCAATCCACAATAATCTTGGCGGGATCAAAATCATATTTGCTGCCCAGACCGTTACACTCCGGGCAAGCGCCATACACGCTGTTGAAAGAAAACGATCGCGGCTCCAGCGAAGGAATATTGATGCCGCAATCCGGGCAGGCCATGCGAGCGGAATAGAGATGCTCTTCTCCGTTTACCACGGCCACCTGCACCAGGCCGTTGCCAAGCTTCATGGCTGTGGCCACGGATTGCTCCAGCCGCTTCTCAATTCCCGGCTTCACCAGCAGACGGTCAATCACCACTTCAATCGTGTGATTCTTGCGCTTGTCGAGCTGGATCTGGTTCAGCTCTTCATCCAGATGGCGCAGCTCTCCGTCAATCCTCGCGCGGACAAACCCTTGCTGCGCCAGCTTCGCCAGTTCAACCTTGAATTCACCTTTGCGTCCGCGGACCAGCGGAGCCATGATCATGACTCGATCTTCCGCCTTGAGCTGCATTACGCGCTGCACAATCTGTTCAGACGATTGGCGGCTGATGGGCTTGCCGCAATTGGGGCAATGCGGCACGCCTACTGACGCATACAGCAGCCGCAGATAATCGTAAATCTCAGTGATGGTGCCAACGGTCGAGCGCGGACTGCGTGAAGTAGTCTTCTGCTCAATGGAAATCGCCGGACTCAGTCCGTCAATGGAATCCACATCAGGGCGTTCCATCTGATCCAGAAACTGTCGCGCGTAAGCTGAGAGCGTTTCAACATAGCGGCGCTGGCCTTCGGCGTAAATCGTGTCAAAAGCCAGTGACGATTTGCCCGAGCCGCTGAGTCCCGTAATCACCGTAAGGGTGTTGCGCGGGATCTCCACCGATATGTTTTTCAAATTGTGCTGGCGCGCGCCGCGCACCGTGATGTTGCGAATCGCCATGGGACCTTATTTAGCCTGACTCAGAGCTGCTCAGAAACGGCCAAACCGCCCCAAAATCCCAGGAAACCGCCACAATGGGTCCGGGAGGGTAAGCACACAGCTCTACTTCGTATCTTAACTTTGCTTTCCGGAGGGGTCAAATTCCGCCCCGAACTCAGTGTTTAACCTTGTGACTTCAGTTATTTGCCAGCCTGTAAACGAAAGGGCATGATGAGCTATCGAGGGTCCAGCAACGGGC
>DASXZE010000314.1:0-24299 GCA_036502105.1 Candidatus Angelobacter sp.
AACTTTACGCACCAGGTATCACCTAACGGCTTCCTGCCTGCAGTCAACGGCTCTTACACTTTCGCGAATTGGTCTACGTTTGCGCAGAACGTTCCATCAACCGTCAACATCGCGGCCGGATCAGATGCATTTGACTTGAAGGAGAATGACACCTTCCTGTATTTTGGTGATGACTGGAAGGTCAGCCAGCACCTCACGTTAAACCTTGGATTGACCTGGTCTTACTACGGCCAGCCGGCCAACCTGTTCAATCAGGTCACCACAGCGCGTGAATCCAACCCGGCAACCGCGTTGTTCAACCCGGTTTTGCCGCTTTCCGTACGCACCTTCCCCGAGTTCCCGACCAAAAAGAACGCCTTTGGCCCGAGCATCGGCTTTGCCTACTCACCGCAGTTTGGCGGTTTCCTGACGGGCAATGGCAAGACGGTTATCCGCGGTGGATATCGCCTGCTGTATGATCCGCCGTTCTACAACATCTACTCCAACATGGCTACGGCCGCGCCAGAAGTATTCAGCAACACCTTTAGGGCCACAACCACGCCCACTGCCGCAAGCCTGCCGTTGCCGGTAAACCCAACGGGCCCCAATGTACGGGCCGCTCTTGACCCGCAATTGCTAACGGGCGTATTTGATCCACGGACCTTTAACGAAACCTCACTCTCGCCAGACTTTGGACCAGACATGGTTCATTCTTACAGCTTGGGCATCGAGCGTGAACTTTCGAAGAACTCCGCTATCGAACTCCGCTATGTTGGAAACCACGCGGTTGATCTGTTCCAGTCGGTCAATGGAAATCCCTTCATTGCTGATCTGGCGAAAGACTTCCCGAATCTGATTCCCGCCGGAATAACTCCTTGCACCGCATCGCAACTTGTGCTCGGACCGGGGCAAACCGCGAGCCCAGCTACTGGCCGTGAAAACTGCGCAGAAGGTCTTGTGCGTAATCGCACCAATGGCGGCTTCTCCAATTACAACGCATTCCAGGCGGAATTCCGCGCAACCAACCTGTTCCACCAGTTGACAATCCGGGCCGGTTATACCTTTAGCAAGAACCTTGATAACGTCAGCGAAATCTTCAGCACCGGTGCTGGCGGAGCGACTAATGCTTTTGCTCAGAACCCGTTCGCTCAAGGCAGCGAATACACCACCTCCGGACTCAACATTCCACATCAGTTAACCCTTCTGTTTTCTGAAGAGAGTCCCTTCTTCAAGGAACAGCACGGTCTGCTGGGCCACATCCTGGGCGGCTGGGGCATCTCCGGTAATTATGTGATCGCTTCTGGACAGCCTTACACAGCCTCTCAGTTTGCCTTTAATCAAAGTGCTCCTCTGGGCAATTGCGGCGCCAGCGGAACTGCCAGCTGTAACTTCTTTGATTCCACCTTCTTCAACGGGTTCATCGGGGAAGAAACTGACCGTCCATTCGTCGGTAGCTCCAGCGCTCCTTTAACGAGTGTTGGTATCTTCTGCGGAGACGCTATTGGTGCAGCAAATTGCACTGCCAGTGGTCTGTTGTCTACGGACCTCATCAGCCTTAATGAACTCAATTCCACCGCAACTGGCGGAACTGTAGTTAAGGTTACGAATAAAGATGTACGGTACATTGCTAATACCGGCATTGCGGAAACGGTATTTGGTACACCGTTCGGAAATGCACCACGCAACGGCCAGTCTGACGCAATCACCAATATCGCCAATGCCTCTCTCTTCAAGAAGTTCAAACTCGGCGAGCATGCTTCGTTTGAATTCCATGCCACGGCATTGAATGTCTTCAACCACATAAACTTCCAGAGCGTCGATCCGTTTATCGAGGACGCGATCGCTTCTGATGGATCTAACCGTGGTCCTGGAAACGGATTCGGTGATCCGAGCGTTACTGGTTCAGTTCCTCCCGGCTTCGGAGCGGCAGCGACTCGCCGCATCCTGGTTGGCGGAACGATCCGGTTCTAACCAATATGCTGTAACAACCTTGGCCCGCCAGTTCGCTGGCGGGCTTTTTTATTCTCCTCAACTACCGCCCTGCCTTTTAGTAAAATCATCTCAAGATGAGCAGCAACGGCCATTCCGCTTCCGCGGTCAAACTTCCGGTCTATCTGGATAACCACGCCACTACGCCCCTGGATCCTCGTGTGCTGGAAGCCATGCTGCCCTTTCTGACCAGCAACTTTGGCAACGCTGCCAGTAACAGCCATTCCTTCGGATGGGTGGCCGCTGCCGCAGTCGAGAAAGCCCGCCGCCAGATCGCCACTGCCATCGGCGCTTCTGCCCGGGAAATTGTTTTCACTTCCGGAGCCACTGAAAGCGATAACCTTGCGATCAAGGGCGTTGCAGAGGCCTTTCACGAAAAAGGCAACCACATCATTACCGCCGTCAGCGAGCACAAAGCGGTGCTCGATAGCTGCAAGAATCTGGAAAAACACGGCTGCCGTGTCACCTATCTGCCAGTAAAGGCTGACGGACTCATTGACCTCAGCCAGTTCAAAGCCGCTTTCACTGACCAGACGATTCTGGTCAGCATCATGGCGGCAAACAATGAAACCGGCGTTCTCCAGCCGATTGAAGAAATCGGCAAGCTCTGCCGCGAGCGCGGTGTGCTCTTCCACTCAGACGCCGTGCAGGCGCTGGGCAAAGTCCCGTTCAACGTCTCGCAAGCCAATCTTGATCTGGCTTCACTCACTGCCCACAAACTCTATGGCCCCAAAGGCTGCGGAGCTCTTTACGTCCGGCATGACGTAGACGTACGCCTCGTCCCCATGATCGATGGTGGAGGCCATGAAAGCGGCATGCGCTCCGGCACGCTCAATGTTCCCGGTATCGTCGGCTTTGGCAAAGCCTGCGAGATTGCACAGCAGGACATGGCAGAAGAAAGCGCCCGCGTATCTGCTCTACGCAACCGTCTTCGCGACCGCCTGATGTCAGAGCTCGAAAACCTCGTCATCAATGGCAGCATGGAACATCGCCTGCCCGGCAATTTGAATATGAGTTTTTTGCACGTAGAAGGTGAGACGCTGCTCACCGGCCTGCATGACGTAGCTCTCTCCAGCGGTTCAGCCTGCTCTTCAGGAAGAACGGAAGCGTCCTACGTTCTCAAGGCCCTCGGCATGAGCGACGAAGCCGCCGGCAGCGCCATCCGTTTCGGCGTCGGACGATTTAATACTGAAGCTGAGATTGATCACGTAGCCGGACGCGTGATTGAACTGGTGAAGAGCTTGCGTGATGTTTCGGCAATGAAGTAGCAACAAGAAGTTACCGAGGATTCGCGCGGATAAACGCTGATAGAAGAACCAGATCAGCTACTTCACTCAGTTCAATTTGCCTATCCAATTCTTGCCTGATTCGCGTTCATATTCGTGACTAAAAGAATTTTTGTATCTATATTTGCTCGAGACGCTCGGATCGAGATTACAGGAACTGAGCCTTTCCTGATCGGCGACCATCCGCGCAAATCCGCAATAAAATTTTTTGGCTCTCCTCTGTGATCCTTCGTGTCCTCTGTGGTAAAAGGTTTTAGTTTTTTCCAATCAGTGTGATCAGTGAAAATCAGTGGTAAGTTTATTTCCCCACCGGCTGCAGCTCTTCCACCTTGGCCTCGCGCAGAAACTTGGCCGCTTCTTCCGGTGGTGTGGGATTGATATAAAAACCCGTGCCCCATTCAAATCCCGCGGTCTTGGTCAGCTTGGGGATAATCTCCAGATGCCAGTGATAAAAATCGTTGGTATTTTCCTGCACCGGCGAACTATGAATCACCAGGTTATATGCTGGATTGTTCAGCACCCTGACGGCTTTGCTCAACATGGTGCGCAGCATGCGCGCCAGGTTTTCATACATGGTAGAAGGCGAATTCTCAAACGCCGATTCATGCCGCTTGGGCAGTATCCACATTTCAAAAGGAAAGCGCGGCGCATACGGACTCAGCGTAACAAAGTCTTCATTCTCCGCCGCCACGCGCACCCGCGCCTCAGTCTCCTGCCGGATTATGTCGCAGAAAATGCAGCGCTCTTTATTCGTAAAATACTTTTTGGCGCCTTCCAGCTCTTCCACCACTTGCTTGGGCAGAATGGGCAGCGCAATAATCTGCGAATGCGGATGCTCCAAAGAAGCGCCAGCCGCTTCGCCATGGTTCTTGAAGACCAGAATGTATTTGAACCGGCGATCTTGTTTCAGGTCGAGAATCCGATCACGGAAGGCCCACAGCATGTCTTCCACGCGCTTTACCGGCATGGTGGCCAGCGTTTCAGCGTGGTTCGGCGTTTCAATCACCACTTCATGCGCGCCCAGGCCATTCATCTTGTCAAACATTCCGTCGGCCTGGCGATCAAGATCGCCTTCAATTCCCAGAGCGGGAAATTTATTCGGGACCACGCGCAGGTTCCAGCCACCGGCGTCGCGTTTTACGTTCTCACCCGGACGGTAAGCCAGAATCTCCGGCGGTGTGGTGCTTTCATTGCCGGGGCAAAAAGGGCAGAAGCCATTACCCTTGAGCACGGCGGACTCGCGAAAGAAATCTCCGGGACGTTTGGAGCGGTCAGTGGAAATAATCACCCAGCGACCAGTGACGGGGTCTTTTCTTAATTCAGGCACAACTGTCATTTTAAACTCTTTGTGGCTTTTCATGCCCGCAAGCGTTATCAGCCCGCGCTCTTTGTTACAATCACGGTTTGCCCCTGCGCCTTTACAACACGCTCTCCGGCAAGGTGGAAGAGTTTTCCCCTGAATCGGACAACACCGTCCGCATGTATGCCTGCGGCCCCACGGTTTATGATTACGGCCACATCGGCAACTTCCGCACCTTTGTTGCCGTGGACATCCTGCGGCGGTTCCTGCGCCAGAGTGGATACAAGCTCCAGCATGTGATGAATATTACTGACGTGGATGACAAGATCATCCGCAACGCAGCGCGCGACAAAAAGACGGTGCAGGAATATACGCGCAAATATGAAGACGCGTTCCTGGAAGACATGGGATCGCTGAACCTTGAGCGCCCGGAGCGTGTGGTCCGCGCCACCGAACATATTCAGGAGATGGCCGAGTTCATTGCCAGGCTGGAAAACAAGGGCATCGCCTATAAGACGGAAGATGGGTCGTACTATTTCCGCATCGCCAAATTTCCTGAGTACGGCAAACTTTCTAAAAAGGATTTTGCCGGCATGGAAGATGGCGCGCGCGTTGACGTGGATGAATACGAGAAAGACAGTGCCCGCGACTTCGCCCTGTGGAAAGCGCCCAAGGAAGGCGAAGCTTTCTGGGAAAGCCCCATCGGCCCGGGCCGCCCCGGCTGGCATATTGAGTGCTCTGTGATGTCCATGAAGTATCTGGGCGATAGCTTTGACCTGCACGCCGGCGGCGAAGATCTTACCTTCCCGCACCATGAAAATGAAATTGCCCAGTCAGAGTCATTGGCGGGAAAAATCTTCTCGCGCCACTGGATGCATGTACGCTTCCTGCTCGTCGAGGGCGAGAAGATGTCCAAGAGCATCGGCAATTTTTATACCTTGCGTGATCTACTGGTCAAAGGCCACAAACCCTCTTCCATCCGCTTTCTGCTTACCTCAGTTCCTTACCGCAAGCAGTTGAACTTTACCTTTGCCGGACTGGAGCAGGGCGCAAAGTCAGTGGAGCGTCTCCGCACCTTTGATAAGCGCGTGCGAATGATCCAGCTTCCTGCGGGGACCAACCCTTTTGCGCAGGAGGCAGCAACGAAAGCGAAACAGGAAATGCGCGCCGGCATGGAAGATGACCTGAACACAGCGCGCACCTCAGCCGCCATCTTTGACATGGTGCGCGAAGTGAATAATCTGGCTGATCGCGGTGAACTTCGCGAAGGCGACAAAGCGCCCTTGCTGGAAGCCTTGCAGCAGTTCGATGAAATCTTTGCCGTAATCAAAGATGATGACGCAGAAAAAATGAAGGCCGCCATGGAATGGGCCACAGCGCACGGAATCATCAAGGAATCAGATGCTCTGGCAGACGCCATGTCAGACGAAGCGGTGAATCAGCTGATCGAAGAACGCAACGCCGCCAAAAAAGCCCGCGACTTTGCCCGCTCAGACGCCATCCGCAAGCAGCTCTCTGACGGCGGGATCATCGTAGAAGACACAAAAGAAGGCATTCGCTGGAAGCGAAAGTAACGCCGCGCAAATAATGCCGCGCAAATAACGCTCCTAAAATCACGCCGCAGATTCTGACAGCGGCAACCGTATCTGGAAACGCGTATCGCCCGGCTTTGAATCCACCTGAATATTGCCTCTGTGCTTGCGTATGATGCGCTGCACCGTATCCAGCCCCAGGCCTGTTCCCTCTCCCACGCCTTTGGTCGTAAAAAACGGCTCAAAGATATGCGGCAACGTTTTGTCGGAAATACCGGGGCCGTTATCGCCAATCTCCACCACCACGCAGGCATCTTCTTTATAGGTGCGTATGCTCAGCTCGCCTTTGCCGCCCATGGCGCCAATCGCGTTGTCAATAATGTTGGTCCAGACTTGATTCAGCTCGCTTCCGAAAGAGTTCACCAGAAACGGCAGCTTCTCATATTCGCGTTTCACGGTAACGCCGCGCTTGAGTTTGTGGTTCAAAATGGTCAGCGTGGTCTCCAGGCTTTTTACAATGTCCACGTTCTGTACCGGGGCCTGGTCCATGAAGGTGTATTCCTTGATGGCCAGCACCAGATCGGAGATGCGGCTGGTGCTGCTCTCAATTTCATTCATCAGGTTGGCAATCTCCAGTGATGCCGAAATCCTTACCAGCGCGGCGCGCGCTGTATCGGCATCGAGCGTGGTGAACAGGCGCTCCAGCATTTCCGGCTGGACATTTTTATGGGCGAGATCAGCAGCCAGCTGCCACAGATCGTCCTGACCATGCGTGCGCAGCCAGGAATCAATCTGCTCTTCCAGCAGGCTGATGGTGAGCGTGTCCGGCGGCGGGCCGTCTTGTTGCAGGATCAGGTTTTCCAGCTTTTCAATTTCAGCTTTCTGCACCGTGGTAAGTTCGCGCGCGCCCAGTTCATGGCTGGCGTCTTTGATTCGTTTGATAGTGATGCGCAACTGGCCGGCTGCGCGCCTGGCAGCCGATGCAGGATTATTGAGTTCATGCGCCAGTCCGGCGGAAAGCTTTCCCAGGGAAGCCAATCTGTCACGCTGCTGTTCCACGCGCGTGGCTTCGCGAATCCTGTCAGACATCAGACCCACAAGGCGCTGCGTGAGCTCTGGCATGCGTTGCACCAAGTGCGGGAATTGCGCGCTGGGGAAGCGCAGTACACGGGCGTCAGTCACTGCACGGCTGCTCACGGTATAAAACTTCATGCGGGAAAAAGGCAGCAGACCGCCAATGTCGCCCCCCTTGCTATGAAAAATAACTGCTTCACCGCCGAACTCACCACGGCTTTGCAATTGCCCATCAAGAATCACGAACATTGAATCTGCGGGATCCCCCTGATGCACGTAGGTATTGCCCGCTTTGAGAAACATTTCTTCAGACAGGCCGAGGAACCATTCGATCTGGTCATCCGGCAAGTCAGCAAACACCGGCACGCGCAGCAACTCTGATTTTTCAACCATTGTTTATACCTTGCTCAAATACTGGTGTATGAACTGCACGGCCACAGAGCCTTCACCCACGCCAGAAGCCACGCGCTTGACCGATCCATGCCGCACGTCGCCCACGGCGAAGAGTCCGGGGATGTTGGTTTCAAGAAGGTAAGGATCGCGCTCCAGGCCCCAGCCTTTGGGGCGCTTGCCGTCCCAAACAAGATCTGGCCCGGTGAGGATAAATCCGCGATCATCGCGCTCAACCAGTTCTGCCAGCCAGTCAGTACGCGGCAATGCGCCGATAAAAATAAACATCGCGCTGGCCGGCACGCGCTCAAGCTTGCTGGTGTCAGAACACAGGACAGAAATTTCTTCCAGATGCGTTTCGCCATGCACTTCCGTGACGCTTGCATGCGTCCAGAGCTGTATGTTGGGCGTCTCTTCAATCTGGTCGATCAGATACTGTGACATGGTGGCAGCCAGAGAACTGCCGCGCACCAGAATCACCACGCGGTCAGCATAGCGGGAAAAATTCATCGCCGCCTGGCCGGCCGAGTTTGCGCCGCCCACCACGTAAACCGTCTCACCCTTGCAGGACAAAGCTTCCGTGGAGCCGCCACCGTAATAAATGCCTGCGCCCTGCAGGCGATCGACGCCCGGTGTATCCAGCCTGCGCCATTGCACGCCGGTAGCAATCATCAACGCGTGACAGGAGATTTCATTTCCGTCCGCCATCTTGATAATGCGATAAGAGCCTTCCGTGCGCACGCCCACAGCTTCCTGCGAAAGTATCTCCACGCCAAAGCGCTGCGCCTGCACCACGGCGCGCCGGGCAAGATCACCGCCGCTGAGTCCGTTGGGGAAGCCCAGATAATTTTCAATGCGCGAGCTCATGCCGGCTTGTCCGCCCGGCGCTTCACGCTCAATGATCACCGTATGCAGTCCCTCTGACGCACCATACACCGCAGCCGCCAAGCCAGCAGGCCCTCCGCCGATGATGGCGAGATCATAAAAATTGGTTTGCGCGCGCGTGCGCAGCCCAACTTTCTGCGCGACATCCGCCGGCACACTCTCCAGAAATTTTGTGCCGTCAGGAAAGAGCACAACAGGAAGGCTGGACGCCTCTTCACCCAGCGCTTCAACCAGCCGCTTGGTTTCAGGATCATTCGCTGATAGCTCTACATCAATCCACTGATACGGTACCCGGTTGCGGGCAAAGAAATCACGCAGTTCATACGAACGCGGCGACCAGCGCGTGCCCAGCATGCGAATGCCTTCAAACGTTGGACGGTACGAGGCCTGCCAGTCATCCAGCAAATCATCCAGTTGCGGATACAAGTGCTCCTCAGGCGGGTCCCATGGCTTCAGGAAAAAGAAATGAATGTTGGCTTCATTTATCGCGCTGATGGCCGCGCTGGTGTCGGCGTAAGCAGTGAGCAGTGCGCGCTTGGCATCAGGAAAAATCTGCATGGCTTCTTTCAGAAATGCCACGCCATCCATTTTGGGCATGCGCTGGTCAGCCAGCAGCAGGGCCACACTGTCATTCCGGACCTTTAATTGTTTCAGCAGTTCCAGCGCCTGTTCCGGCCCGTCACTGGCCAGCACACGATAGCTGGCGCCATAGTGCGTGCGCAGGTCGCGCTCAATGGCCCGTAAAACATCAGCGTCGTCGTCCACACTCAGCAAAATTGGTTTTGCCATATCGTCTATTTCCAGAACAGAAAGTTTGTTTTAAGACTTAGGTATTGCTTGGCCTTACGCGTTGACGAAAATCGGTTAGATGCCGCGCGAAAAATTCGGTCGCATAATTAAAGCCATCAGTTTCCCGGGGCTGGGGGTACTGACAACGAACCGTCGACTTGTAAGTTGCTGCTATTGAAACTTCTGGTTAATGGGCTTCCGGCAGCGTGTACTCAAAGTCATACGAATGCTTGCCGTCTTTAATAATGATATTCATCTTACCCGCGATGCCGGCCAGTTGATCCGTTCCAGAATCCGGCACAACGTTGATGGTAAGCTCCGGCACGCCTCGGGTCATAATGCCGGTGTGATGCAATATAAAAGAGCCGCTTCGTCCCTGCAGCGTCCCGGTAACTTTTTCAATCGCCACGTAAACGCCTGAGCCCTTCGGATCTCTGCCCACACTGCCGCCTGTTAGCATCTGGCCTTGGCTGGTGGCTTCCAGATCGCCATGAAACTGCTTGTCAAACGTCATCCGCCCAAGCGAAGGATCCATCTTGTCATCTTGCGGCGCCAGCTTCACTTCAAATGGTCCGGTAGCATGAATGGTGGCTGTCCCCTTCTGCGCTGCGGATGGAGATTGTGAATAAGCCAGGGCGACCACGCCAATTAAAACGCCGATGGCGAGAATTGTCCCAAGGCTGGAGCGAGAGTTGCCAATGTGGCTCACCGGATCATTCTAGCGCAATGCCGTGCCTGCAATCTCTTGTAAGGGTTGAACCAGGCAGATTTGAGCCCAATGGCTTTTTGAAGATTTAAAGCTAAGCCCCTGCCTGCGGCCGCTTTAACACCAGCACCTTTGAGGTGAACATATGCACCGCTTCGCCATCCTGGTTCAGTGTGGTGCTGCGGACTTTCACAAAGGCTTGATTGGGCTTGGAGCGCGACGGAATAATTTCCAGCACTTCACTCTCAACATGCAGTGTGTCACCGGGGCGCGTGGGCTTGGGCCACGCGAGTTGACCACCGAGACCAATAATGCCATTTCCCAGCGGCAGTCCGCTGGTAACCAGAAGACGCATGGCCACTGCGGCTGTGTGCCATCCGCTGGCGGCCAGTCCGGCAAACACCGTGCCTTGCGCAGCAGCATCGTCCAGATGAAAAGGCTGTGGATCAAACTCCTGGGCAAACGCTTTGATCTGGGCTTCACTCATCTGGTATGTGCCAGAGACAAATCGCTGGCCCACGTGCAGGTCTTCCAGATAAAGCCCTTTCTCTCGATCATTCGCTTGCGTCATCACCTTCTCCATCTAATTTCGACTGCTGCTGAATGCCGCTCTCGTTTCTTTGTTAGCGCAGCTGTACCTTCGGCTCCACTGACATTCCCGGACGCAGCCGATGGTCAGCGTTCTGCCCTTGATCCAGCACAATGCGCACCGGCACTCTCTGCACAACTTTTACGTAGTTGCCAGTAGCATTTTCTGCCGGCAGCAAACTGAACTTTGAGCCCGTCGCTCCGCCAAGTTGATCAACGTGGCCGTGGTACTCCTGACCAGAAGCATCTGCGCGGATCGTCACGGCCTGTCCCGGCTTCATCTTCTGTAATTGCGTTTCTTTAAAGTTCGCGGTGATCCAGAGATCATCCACTGGGATGATCGTGAGCAATTGTTGCCCGGGCTGCACGCGCTGACCTTCTTCCACCGTCTTGCGGCCAATGATCCCGCTGGCCGGAGCAATGATTTTGGTATAGCTGAGATTGAGTTGTGAGGTTGTAAGCTGCGCGTGGGCGCGTGCCGCTTCTGACACGGCTGCTGTTGCCTTGGCGCGTGTAGAGGCAATCTGCTGCGGTGCAGAACCGGCGGAAAGCAGATCTGCTTTGCGTTCGGCCAGCCGGCTTTGCGCCTGGGCAATGCGTTGCTGGCCGGCAATAATGTCTGCTTTGGCTGCGGCAACACCTTCATTGTCAGTAGCTGATTCCGTGGCTACGCGATCATATTCTGACTGCGAGATTTCACGCTTGGCCAGCAGGCGTTCATAGCGCTGGCGATCATTTTCTGCGCGCGTGAAATTGGCTTGTGCCTGGGCCAGCCGTGCCTGCGCTACCTGCAGAGACGCTTTTTCCGTCGCCACAGAATCCTGCGCTTCATTGACAGCGGCATTTGCCAGATCGAGCCGCCCATTGCTGCCGGATGATGTTACTGAAATGTCTTTTTCTGCGGCCACGGAGCTGGCTTGCAGCCGGGCGAAATCAGCCTGTGCGCGATCGCGATCAGCCTGATAGTCCGCAGGGTCAATCTCCGCCAGCACCGTGCCTGCTTCCACATAATGGCTGTCTTCCACCGCCGGATTCACATGGATAATTGTTCCGCTGATGCGCGCGCTCACCTGGTGCAAATGGCCGTCTACCTGAGCATCATCAGTGGATTCATACGATGAAAAGTAGATCCACGCGAACACGCCGCCAACGATAACTACAACAGCCAATCCGGCAAACAACGCTTTGCGATATTGCTTTAGCATGGCAAACCTCGAAGGCTTTTCTGGTGTGGGAGGCGCAAGCGCTGGCTTGCCTGTTGCGTCAGTGCGATGAAGTTCAACATGCTCTTCCGTCTCCTGTATTGCCAGTTCGGGTTCGGGCGTTTGGAGTTGGGTAGCCATTTTAATTGCCTCCTAGATACTTGTTCACATCTTTTTGCGCCGAGCCCAACGCACGCAGCAGCGTGAGCTTGGCCAGGTTATGCGCAAAAAGACTGGAAATATAATTTTCATTGGCGGCAGCCACATCCTGCTGCGCCTGTATGATTTCAAGATTGTTAGTCACGCCGTTCAGGAAGCGGTCACGCGCCTGGTCCAGCGTGCGTTGTGCAAGCTGGCTGTTTTTCTCCGCCACTTTCACTGCGCTGTCGGCGGCTTGCAGATCAGTGAAGGCGTTGCGCACTTCATAGTCCACGCGACCCACAATGTCTGCATACTCTGACTGGCGACGCTCCAGTTGCGCGGACGCATCCTGTATATCTGAGCGAATTCTGCCGCCGGTAAAGATGGGCAATGAAACCGTGGCGACCACCGAATACGTTGTGTCTGAGTGATTCAGGTTTGCGCCGATGCTGCCGTAGTATCCGTTCACGCTGAAGCCTGGCGCGCGCTCGAGTTGCGCTGCGCGTTTGCTCAGTTGTGAAGCGGTGGCAGTGGATTGGGCCGACTTGATATCAGCGCGGTCAGTCTTGGCTTGCTTGAGCGCCGTTTCCAGATCGCCGCCATTCCATGCCTGATAGGCGGCCTTGCTGGTGGTATTGAATTGCTGTCCGCTGGGCAGCCCGATCAGTCGGGACAGCGTGAGCTTGTCTTTTTCAAGATTCGCGGAAGCCACGGTGAGCCGCTGCTCGCTGGTCTGGCGTTGGACGGTGGCGCGGAAACCTTCAATCTCTGCGGCCAAGCCTGAGCTCACGCGGTTTACCACCTGAGACTCAAGCTCTTTGGCCGATGCCAGTTCGGCGTCGGTTGTCTGCACTCGCGCCTCGCTCGATTCAACCTGTAAATATGCGGTGCCCACGGCCAGCGCAACGACATTGCCGGCGTCGTCAAGCTGTAGCTTCTGCGCTTCCGCACTGCGTTGCGCGGCCTTGTATTTGTACATCGACTCCAGATTTAATCCGGTGTCTTGAAACGTGAGATAACTTTCCTGGTAGCTGAACTGTCCGGTTGGCCCAGCGATGCCGGGAATCTTTAAGCCAATCACAATTGTGTTCAGGTCATCCAGATTCTGCCGCAGCAGTGCTGAGACGCTTGGGATCATCGCCGACAAGGCGCGCAAACGTTGTGCCTGTGCCTGCCGTAATCCTGCCTGATTTTCAATTACGCCCAGGTTGTAACGCAGCCCGCGCGAAATAGCGCCATTCAGTGAGAGATCGATTGGCTTGTCTGACAACACTCCGGTGGGCACGCTGCCGAGAAACGGATTCTGTTGCTGCCCGGCAAGCGAGCTGGGCGTGGTGCTGTTGGCCGCCGGATTAATAGTGCGCGGCGTGGCAATGCTACCCAATTCAAATGACGACGTGCTTTGCTGCGCCACGGCCTGTGTCGCCAGCGCTGTCATGACGGCAAGTACAAGAATGTTATGAATGCCTTTCACTTTTCCCTCCCGTCGTTTCTCTGAAACTCGTCGTTCTGCAAATCATGCCCTGCAAATCATTGCCCTGCAAATTGCTGAAATTGAAATTCGTCATTTGGTAACTTTGTGTACGCATCAATGTCCGCCTGCCGGACCGCCGCTGCGATACGGTTTTGTAATCAGTGCCAGCAGCAGCGTCACGATGGTGACCAGGCTAAGCGCATGGAAACAATCTAAAGTTCCCAGAAAAGCGGCTTGCCGGTCCGCCAATCCGGAGACCAATCCATAAGCTCTTTGCGCCGCGCCATCCGGACTTGATCCCGCGCTGGTGAGTAGTTGCGTCAGGTTGTCGAGCCGCTGCGTAAAGATGGGATTTTCTGGCGTGAGATGCTGCACCAGCACGCTGTGATGAAATTGCGTCCGGCGCTCCAGCATGGTGGTGACAAAAGCAATACCGAAACTACCCCCCAGATTGCGGAACAAATTGGTAATGCTGGAAGCCTTATTGTTCTTGTTCGCGGGAAGATACGAATACGCCAGCGAGCTGACGGGCACGAAGAAAAATCCCAATCCAATACCCTGCAGAGCCCGAGCCAGCGCATAGGCCTGATAGTCCGAGCCAAGATCAAGCGAGGAAAAACGCCACATGGCCAGTCCCATAAAAATCGAGCCGGCTACAATCAACTTTTTTGCGCCCGCTTTGGGAATCAGCCGGACGACCACGGGCGCCATGAGCACAATCACAAATGCTCCGGGGCCAAGCACCAGACCCGCGTCTGTGGCCGTGTATCCATAGAGCGATTGTAGGACCTGAGGAATCAGCACAGTGCTGCCGAATAAGATAAAAAAGAAACCAAAATAGAGAGCGTTAGACACAGCGAAATTGCGCTCCCGGAAAAGCTTGATCTCCACCACGGGATCTTCGTGGTGCCATTCATAGATCACTGCAGAGATCAAAGCGACGATTGCTACGGTCAGAAAAATGATGATGAAGTGGCTCTCCAGCCAGTCTTCACGCTGGCCTTTATCCAGTACGATTTCCAGCGCGCCAAAACCCACGGCGATGAGCGAGATGCCAAAATAATCAATCTTCAATTTCCCGCCCACGCGCGCCGCTTTTGCTTCCTCAACAAACTGCGGAGGATCAGAGACCAGCCTCTGCGTGAGGATGAGGCTGATGATGCCAATCGGTATGTTGATGAAAAATACCCAGCGCCAGGAGAAGTGATCAGTGATCCAGCCGCCCAGCGGGGGGCCAACGGCAGGCGCAGTAACAATGGCCATGCTGTAAAGCGCAAAGGCAGCGGCACGCTTTGCGCCGGGAAAAGTATCGACCAGAATCGCCTGTTCCACCGGCGCCAGTCCGCCGCCGCCTACGCCTTGAAGAATCCGGAAGAAGACCAGCAATCCCAAACTCGGCGCAATGCCGCACAAAAAACTGCTGGCCACAAAGAGCGCCACGCACGCCATGTAATAATTTTTGCGTCCGAACACGCGGCTCAACCACGCGCTCAGCGGAAGCACCACCGCGTTGGCTACAAGGTAGCTGGTGAGTACCCATGTGCTTTCGTCGTAGCTTACGGCAAGTCCGCCGGCGATGTGAGGGAGTGAAACGTTGGCAATGCTGGTGTCCAGCAACTCCATGAAGGTTGCCAGAGTCACGGTGATCGCCACAAGCCAGGGGTTGACCGCCGGTTTAGAGATGCTCTGGGCTCCTGCTGCCAGCGATCCGGGAAGGGCTTGTGTGCTCACTTTTGTACTTAGCTCCTGAGGCTGCGTTTACACTGTAAACTCTTGCGTTTAAAAAGATGCGTACGGTGTACGCTTGGACGCAAAAAATAAAATTTATTCAAATTGCCGGGTTACCGTGGCAATTACTTCCTCTTTCATGCGCTGTGGGTCCTTCCACGGATAGCATTTGCTGGTGGTGATCAACGAACTGGCCAGCCCGTGTATGGCTACGCGGATAATCTGTGCGGCCATCTCCACATCCACTTCAATGCCCTTGGCTTCAGCGCATTCACGCACTCCCAGCCGCAGGCGGTCCATGGCGTGTTGTCCAATAGCCACTTTGCGCTCGGCCACAGGCCCAGGAGGCATCACGGTCATAAACGTAACTTTGTAATGATTGGGGTGGCTCAGGTGGAAATCTACTATGGTTTGCACGCATCTGCGCAACACTTCCAGCCGCGTACCTGGCGTTTGCCGCGTCTTATCGAGCAGCTGAATCATCCGGCCAAACGTCTCTTCGCAGATGGAAAGCAGCAACTCTTCCTTGTTTTCATAATGACGATAGATCGCCATGGGCGAGCAGCCTATCTCAGCGCCAATGCGCCGCATGGAGACGCTTTCATAGCCCTCGCGAGCAAACAGGTCGCGCGCGGTATCACGAATCTGGTCACGCAGCGGAATCTGCGTACGGCGGCTTTTGGTCGGTCGGGTGGTTGATACGCGTTTTTGGGCAACTGGCATATTCTGGCTCCCGATTAAATGTTTACACCGTAAACAGAGAATGTCAAGCAGAGTTTTGCGGGTTCGTTTTACGATGGTTCTTGGCTATCCGCGCTTGAAGAGGGACTACGTCACGCATTTATTACCGAAACAGTATGGTTACTCTTCGACAAAATCTTCATCGTCAAAAATATAAGGCGCAGTGTGGAGAACCTGGAAGCGCACCTGCTCATGGCACTGGTCGCAGCTGGGAAAGGGATCGCCGCGATGCATCACAGCCTCATGCGAAGGCCGATGCTCTTCATGGTGAATGACCTGATAGATTCCGCTCTCTGGCACAGTTTGCCCGGCCTGGAAAAATAATTTGCCGGACTTGCGTCCAGTCTTATGGCGCGGGCCGCTGTCTTGTGGGGACCACTCTAACTGGGGTTGTTGCCAACGTACCAGTCCTTGCTGGGGGCTCATAGCAAGCCATACTAAATTGACAGAAGCATGTCAGCAACTCTGAAATAGCTCACAAACCATTTGGAGTGTATGAGTAGCAGGTTCCTATCCAGCAACTTAGCTTGGGGCGCGCTAATTATGTAAGCAATAAGCTGATTCAGCATTGTTTGCTTTTTGGTAAAATTGGCCTCCACGGGCATGACAGGAAACAAAACCATCTTCCGCACCGATGAGCCGATTCCTGAGAGCGGAATTTACCGCGTGATTCATAAAGCCCACAGAGTTCCGCATGAGGTCACGCTTTTAAGCGGACAAAATTTTCCTCGCTGCTCCAAATGTAAGGACGCGGTACAGTTCGAGCTGATTCAAGCTGCAACAGAGCTGTTGCATGAACACGGTTTCCGCGTACATCTTTATGAGCTGCCGGTGGAAGAGTGCGACGATGCTGCCCTGGGCAAATGCCAAAAGAATAAACCTGTGATGTGAGCTTGAAGCAGGTAAGGGCAAAACAGAATACTTCGTCCATAAGATAAATAAGTATGAGCGGACTCAAACCACCGTGCGACGAAGCGGCCATTCTCTCCAGCCGATGCAGTTCGCCTAAAAAGACCAGCGGCCGAAAGACTGGTGGACCGTGGGTGCTGGCAGCCACCATCCTGGGCTCAAGTATGGCGTTTATTGACGGCACGGTCGTCAATATCGCGCTGCCAGCATTGCAGCAAGCACTGCACGCCACGGCCAGCCAGATTCAATGGATCGTGGAATCGTATGCGCTTCTGCTCTCTTCATTATTGCTGCTGGGTGGATCATTGGGTGACGTCTACGGACGCGCAAAGATTTTTGCCGCGGGTGTAATCGTATTTGGCGCGGCGTCACTGTGGTGTGGGTTTGCGCCTTCGATCACTGCTCTTATCATTGCGCGCGGCGCGCAGGGTATAGGCGCGGCATTGCTGGTGCCGGGCAGCCTGGCGCTGATCAGCGCTTCATTTCCTGAAGAAGAGCGTGGCGGCGCCATTGGCACATGGTCAGGCTTTACCTCCATCACGGCAGCTCTTGGGCCGGTGCTGGGCGGATGGATTGTGCAACACGGCTCGTGGCGATGGGTTTTCTTTATCAACCTTCCGATTGCTGTTGCTGTTGTGGGCATAACACTGTGGCGGGTGCCGGAAAGCCACGACGAAGAAACGCACAGAAAGCTGGACTGGCCCGGAGCGCTGCTGGCCACCGCCGGCCTGGGCGCGATTACCTTTGCCTTGATTGAAGCTTCGCATGGCGGCGTGGTGGTGAAGCTCTTCGCGCTGGTTGGCGTACTGTGTTTGATTAGTTTTTTGGTGGTGGAAGCACGATCTTCTGCGCCCATGGTTTCACTGGCGCTGTTCAAATCAAGAAACTTTACGGCGGCCAACCTGCTCACGTTTTTTCTGTACGCGGCTCTTGGCGGAATCTTGTTTTTTCTTCCGCTCGATCTGATCCAGGTGCAGCACTACTCTTCGACCGCTGCGGGAGCTGCATTGCTGCCGTTTATCCTGCTGATGTTTTTGCTGTCGCGCTGGTCTGGCGGATTGATTGCCCGCTTCGGAGCAAGACTGCCACTGACTATTGGTCCGATGATTGCCGCTGTGGGCTTTGCGCTTTTTCTAAGGGCTGATACTGGCGGAAGTTACTGGACAACATTTTTTCCCGCCGTGATCGTTCTAGGGCTTGGGATGGCGACGAGCGTTGCGCCGCTCACTACATCGGTCATGAATGCCGTGGCGCGCAACCATGCCGGCGCTGCGTCGGGAATTAACAATGCGGTGTCACGCGTAGCCAGCCTGCTGGCCGTGGCAGTATTTGGACTCATGCTTTATTCCACCTTCAATCACAGTCTTGATCGCCATTTGGATTCGCTCGCGGTTTCGGCTGCGGTGCGCAAGCAAGTGGATGAACAGCGCCCTCGGTTGGCTGCGGCGCAGATTGATGATCCAAAGATGCAGCGCGCCATCTCTGAATCATTTGTTGCGGGATATCATTCTGTTTTATGGGCAGCAGTTGGATTGGCACTAGCTAGTGCCTTGAGCGCGTTTCTTCTGATGAACCGGGAAAAAGAACCGCACGCGGAAAATAAGTTTGCGATTTTCTGAACGCCGCAAAGTTTCTTGCAGCATTGTTTCTCATCAGCAAAAGGCGCCTGATAGTCAGCCACCGCCTTATTCAAGCTCAGGAACATAACAAGGATAGCTTTGCTGCGCAGACGCAGCTATTTTGGAATCGAGTTCAAAAGTCTGTATGGGCGCGGCCTGAGTTGTAACGGCCAGGAGCCGCGCCTGCGGCGCGTAAGCGAAGCCGCCTCCGCCAAAGTTCGTGCCACCCGCCGCGCGGCCGACGCGGTTTGCACTGACGACGTAAGTGCCGGCAACAAGTGACGCCATGGCGCCAGCAGTTTTCCATGGCTCAATGTCAGTGCCGGAGGCACGCGGTATTACGATGAGGGAAGCTTTTTGTTTTCCGTAAGTGCGTGCGCGTTCGTTGAACATAGCTTCCGTGCACAGGAGCACACCAACTTTTATTCCCTGGATATCCGCCACACTGAAGCCTGAATCATCGCCGGCATACCACTGGCTTTCAAACCATCCGGGTTCGTTGGGGAAATATTGCTTTCTATGCAGCGGGCGGACAGAGCCGTTCTCCAAAACGAATGCTTCATTGGCTAGCCGCTTGCCATTCCATACTGGCCGCGAAGAGATGACTGCGGGAAGATTGAGATCTATCAATCCGGCAAGCCCTTCTTCGTGTGCGCGAATGCTCTTGTGCGCGGCTTCCTTAGAGAACGTAGCGCCTTCCGCGATCCACGGGCCGAACGGCATCTCATTGGTGAGCAGTATGTCCGGACGCGCGGCAGTGATGCAGCTTTTTATCTCGCTCCATTGCGTGTTATCGGCTGACAGAGCTTCGGGCCATTCCACAAAAGCAATGCGCATGGCACTACCATATCCCAACGCGGTCTTCAGGCTTGAGATAGAGCTTGTCGCTGGGCGTGATGCCGTAGGCTTTGTACCAGGCTTCGACATTGCGCACGGTATCAATGCGATACTCTGCCGGCGCATGAGTGTCGGTTGCGATCTGGCGGCGCAGCGCGGCATCGGTTTGGATTTTGCGCCAGCGTTGCGCGAAGGCCAGGAAGAAGCGCTGCTCGCCGCTGAGGCCGCCGATCACGACATCAGGCTTGCCTTTCAACGACAAAACATATGCGTCATGTGCTACCAGCAATCCCGCAAGGTCAGCGATATTTTCTGTGAGCACCTGCTGGCCTTTTACGCAGAGATCTGCGGCGGGGCAGTAGGCGCTGAACTGCGCCACCATCTTGGCTGCGGCCGCGCGGTATTTGGTGCGATCTTCGTCGGTCCACCAGGCGTTCAGGCGGCCCTGATCGTCATAAATATTTCCCAGTTCGTCAAAGCTGTGGCTGATTTCGTGGGCCATGGGCGCGCCGGCTGCGCCGTAATTGGAAGCGGCGTCGCCTTGATAGTCGAAGAAAGGCGGTTGCAGCAGGGCGGCGGAAAAATATTCAGCG
The DNA here is from genome assembly GCA_036502105.1 of Candidatus Angelobacter sp. Lineage (GTDB taxonomy): Bacteria > Acidobacteriota > Terriglobia > Terriglobales > Acidobacteriaceae > Angelobacter. The sequence goes on from DASXZE010000314.1 coordinate 19,763, forward strand.
TTGGGGCTGAACATAATGATGGCGCCGGGGCTTTGCGGGTTGATGGGCCACGCGTTGGGATCAACAATGGGATCAACCGGCTTCTTTAGCTCGCCGAGATTGCTCAAGCGATTGAAAGCTTCCGCACGACGCATATTGCCCAAAGCGTCACCGCGACTGATCTTGAGCGTGGCGTAGTCGATCCATGTATCGGGATAGCCGATACCAATTTTGAACGCTGCCAGTTTGGCCAGCGCTTTTTTCCTGGTCTCAGGGGACATCCAGGTGAGATTGGAGATGCGTGCACGATACGCGATGAGAATATTATCAGCCATGGCTTGCGCGTTGGCTTTGGCTGCGGGCGGATAATAATTTTGCGTATAGAGTTGGCCGACGGCCTGCCCCAGCGCAGCGTTGGTAGCGGCGATAGCGGCTCTGCTGCGGTCTGGCGGCTGGTCCGCACCGCCGAGAGTTTTGCCATAGAAAGCAAAATCTTCCGCAGCCACGGCCTTGGGCAAAATAGTGGTGTAATGCTCGACCAGATGAAATCTGAGGTAGTCCTTCCACAGATCAATGGCTTCACTTTGAACGAGCGCAGAAGTTCCGGTCACCGCTGAGGGCTGCCAGACTAGAAAATCATTTTGCGTGGCGAGGCCGGCGGAGGCGAAGTAAGCAGCCCAGTCCATGCCGGGAGCTTTCGTGGCAAAGTCTGTGCGCTTCCATGGATTGTTCTGCCTGGAGACATCAGCGGCGTCAGAATCAGGGGCGTGCGATTGCGCGATCTTGATTTCCAGCGACAAAATTTGCGCGGCTTTGGTGTCTGCATCCACAACGCCGGCCAGCTTCAGGATCGCCACGATGTGCGCCTGATACTGCGTGCGCAGCTCGGCTGCTTTCGAAGATGGATCAAGATAGCTGTCACGATCGGGCAGGCCCAGGCCGCCTTGCCACAGATGGGGAAGATTGTGCTGCGAATCCTGAAAGCCCTGGTTGATCCACACGCCGAAGATGTGGTCGGCGTTGGCGGTAAGGCCATCCACTTCACTGTTCAACGTTGTGCCGAGATACGCGGAGAGTGAGGTTTTATTTGTGATGGCTGCGATCTTGTTCATCTCGTCGGCCAGCGGTGTGAGACCTTTCGACTCGATGGCGGCTTCGTTCATGAAGCTGGCGTAATAGTCGCCCACTTTCTGCGCGGCGCTGCCGTTGGCGGCATGGGCTGCGGCTGCTTCTTGAATGAGATTGTTCACACGCTGCGCGGTCTTCTCTGTGATCATGGCGCGTGAGTCGTAACTGGCTGGCCGGCGGGGATGGCCGCGGTTTTGACCCAGCCGCCGTTGGCGTAATGGTAGAAATCGTCACCGGGCTTGATGGAGCGATCCATGTCGTCTTGCGCGTTTTGCGAAGAAAGTGTTACGGCTGCGCTCAGGATAATCGCGCAAGTGAAAATGGCGGCTACCGCAGTAGTCCGAAAAAGAGTCATGAAGGTCCTTTCATTTTTGGGCCTGAACTGCTGCGCGTAAGCCGGCGCTGGAAAAATTATAAGGTGGAAAATGAAAGCCGATTTCGCGCAGGTTGCGTGCCCTTGCGCGAATCAGCGGTCGAGCGAGGGAAGTATAAAGCCAAGGGACGAAGCGTTTCCGCAGACGCATGAGAGCGCATTTTGTGGATTTGAACTGCCGGCCAGATGCGTAAGTTCAACCAGCTCTGGATTGTCCACGACGCGCCGGGAAGATATAGAATTGGCGAACTTGGCTCGTGTAGATCCCGAGTCTGCGAGAGGCATACACCATGAGACGTTTCCTGCCGGTCCTGATTCTGCTTGTGACTCTTCATGCAGTGGCCCAGACCAGCGCCAGCTCTAACGCTGCGGCGTATAAGAATCCCAGCCTGCCGGTGGAGCAGCGCGTGCAGGATTTGCTGGGCCGCATGACGCTGGAAGAAAAAGTGGCCATGCTGAGCGGAGCGGACTGGATGAGCACGGTGCCGAATGAACGGCTCGGCATTCCTTCTTTAAAGATGGCGGACGGGCCGCTGGGCATACGCACCTGGTCCGGACCTTCTTTTGAGGCAAGCACCTTGCATCATGATCATCAGATTGGAACCACGGCTTTCCCGGCGGGCGTGGCCATGGCTGCCACATGGGACACGGAGTTGGTGCAGAGCCAGGGTCAGGCGATTGGACAGGAGATGAAGGCGCTGGGACGGGACATGATTCTTGGGCCCACGGTGAATATTAATCGTACACCGCTGTGGGGCAGAAATTTTGAAGGCTACGGCGAAGATCCTTACCTCACCAGCCGGCTGGCTGTGGCTTATATCAAGGGTGTGCAGAGCGAAGGCGTGATTGCCACGGTAAAACATTTTGCCGCGAACAACCAGGAATTTGAGCGGCATCGCATTGATGCCAAGATCAGTGAGCGTGCGCTGCAGGAGATTTATTTTCCTGCGTTCAAGGCGGCGGTGCAGGAAGCCGGCGTGTGGTCTGTGATGTCCGCTTATAACAAGCTGAATGGCGTGTACTGCGCCGAGGACGCGGCGCTCTTAAAAGATCAGCTGCAAAAGCAGTGGGGCTTTAAAGGATTTGTGGTCTCCGATTGGGGCAGCACGTACAGCACTGCGAACACGGTGAACGCCGGCATGGATTTGGAAATGCCGGGCGGCGAGCCGATGCGACAGTGGATGAAGTCTGACAATGCTCGCGTATCCGGCAACAGCGGCGGCTGGCTGGTACCGGAGAAGGTGCTGCCGGAAATAGCGGCGGGCAAAATATCCAAGGCCACGATTGATGACAATGTGGGCCGCATACTGCGCGTGATGTTTACTGCCGGACTCTTTGACAAGCCGCACACTGGAGGCGGCGAGGTGGACACACAAGAACAGCGCGCGCTGGCTCGCAAAGCCGCGGACGAGAGCGTTGTTCTGCTCAAGAATTCCGGCGATGCACTGCCGCTTGATCCGGCGAAGATTCATTCCATGGTGGTGATTGGTCCGAATGCGGCAGTCGCCAGGACTGGTGGAGGCGGCAGTTCGCTGGTGAATCCGAAATATTCTGTTACGCCGCTTAAAGGTATTCAGGACCGCGCTGGCCAACGCTTGCAGGTGAGCTATGCATTGGGCGTGGCGATGGAAGGCGAGGACGCGAGCAAAGATACTGCGGAAGTTCGCGAGCAGATGCGGAATGAGGCTGTTCAAGCGGCTGGCAAAGCAGATGCCGCGATTATCTTTGTGGGCAGGTCGCCAAAAATTGAGTCAGAGGATTTTGACATCAAGACGCTTGATCTACCGGCTGGGCAGGACGACCTGATTGCTGCGGTGGCCAAAGCGAATAAGCGGACTATTGTTGTCTTGAACGCTGGCGGGCCGGTGATTATGACCAAGTGGCTGGCGCAGGTCCCGGCGCTGGTGGATATGTGGTACGGCGGACAGGAAGGCGGCAATGCGATTGCCGATGTGCTGTTTGGCGACGTGAATCCTTCTGGCAAGCTGCCTGTTTCTTTTGTGAAAGAGTGGAAGGATTCGCCGGCTTACGGGCATTATCCGGGGGTGAACCTGCACGTGGAATATGCGGAAGGAATTTATGTTGGCTACCGTTATTTCGATACGAAAAAAATAGAGCCGCTGTTTCCTTTTGGCTATGGACTTTCTTATACCAAGTTTGAATACAGCGATTTGAAGGTTACGCCAGCATCAGCGGGCAAAGTTGATGTGAGCCTGCGGCTGCGCAATAGCGGAAATCGCGCGGGCGCGGAGGTGGTTGAACTTTATGTGCATGACGGACATGCGAGTGTGGACCGTCCGGTGCAGGAGTTGAAGGGCTTCCGCAGAGTCGCACTGAAGCCGGGAGAGAAAACGACGGTGAACTTTACCCTGGATCGTGCCGCATTCTCTTTTTATAGTGACGCGAAGAAAGACTGGGTCGCGGAGCCAGGCACGTTTGATGTGCTGGTGGGAGCTTCGTCGAGGGACATCCGGGCGAAGACGGCTTTTATGTTGAAGGGTGGAGAGTAATGGTAGGCACGAGGAGACTCGAACTCCTGACCTCTACCGTGTCAAGGTAGCGCTCTAACCAACTGAGCTACGCGCCTACAAATCCGGTTGGCAGTTGTTATTTTAGCACGGCAATTCCTGCGCTGTTCCTGTGGCAGAGACGATATTCTTCTCTGTCACCAGCACTCCTGTAACAAGCCCTTCGCAATGACTTGGTAAACTAACGCAGAACGCATGAGCACACTTCTTGCCATCGGCGACTCAGTGGTCTGGGGCCAGGGACTGCTGGAGCAACACAAGACTGCCAGCCTGCTGGCGCGACACTTGGGCGTGCCGATGACGATGCTGGCGCACTCGGGCGCCAAGATTGGGATACGCGATTCTTATACGGTCACGATGCCGTCGGGCGAGGTGCCGTGCTTTTTTCCGACGATCCTGCAGCAGCTGCAAGGGTTCACCGGCGGACGTTCTTTTAGCGACCACACTTCCGGCGATCAGTCTTTTGACGATCATTCTTCTAGTAACCCGGCTTCTAGTGATCCGGCTGACGTGCGGTGGGTTTTGATGA
>DASXZE010000315.1:0-3840 GCA_036502105.1 Candidatus Angelobacter sp.
TTGATCAGCGCGGCAATATCTTTCGTCGCGGCGCGTGAGTGTTCGGCCAGCTTGCGGACTTCATCGGCAACCACTGCAAATCCGCGGCCTGCTTCACCGGCGCGCGCAGCTTCAATCGCTGCGTTGAGCGCCAGTAGGTTCGTCTGCTCCGTGATGTCGTTAATTACGTTGACGATTTCAGAAATTTCCAGTGAACGATCACCCAGCGCCTTAATGCGCTTGGCTGTTGCCTGTACCGAAGAACGAATGCGCTGCATACCTTCCAGCGTGTCACGCACAGAGCGGTTGCCCTGCTCGGCGGCGTCCAATGCGCGGCGCGCCGCTTCTGCGCTGGCTTCAGCGTTGTTCGATACCTGTTTCATCGAGACCGTAAGCTGTTCCACGGCCGATGAAGTGTTGGTGATTTCCTGGTCCTGCTGGATCGCGCCGGTGGACATCTCTTCCGACGCAATCAGAATTTCGTTCGCGCTTGACTGCACGTCAATAGCGGCTTTGCGCACGCGCTCCAGCACCTTGGCAAAGTTATCGAGCATGTAGTTGACGGAGTCCACCACGTTGCCCAGCGCGTCATTGGTCACGCGGCCGCGCAGCGTCAGGTCGCCGCGGGCGATCTGGCTTACGATGGTCAGGAACTCTGTCACGCTCTTCTGCAGATTTTCCTGCGCCTCCTGGTTGTACATGGCGCGGGAAGAAGTTTCGGCGGCGCGGTTCAGATGCTCCGCTATGAAGCCGAAGTCGTCTGCCGAATCAACCACCGCGCGTGTGCGATAGTCACCCTGGGCAAAACGCTCCGCAAATTCTGAGAGACGCCTCACTGGAATCAGCACGCGGTTGTTGATGGTGATAAACGTCACCAGACCAGCCACTGCCGCCACAACAAACGCGAACAGCAACTTGATGCCGGCGCCTTGTCCCAGCGCGCCAAAGTCGGTAATGCCCAGCCCGCCGGAATGCGCGCCTGCACTGTATGCGAGCAGCAGCACCATAAACAGCGCTACTACATCGACTATCACCATCACCCACAGGGTCGAGTTCAAACGACCTTTCATAGCCATTACTCCTGTTGCTGCGCTTCAAAACGCCACAGCTTCTTCACAATCTCTTCTGCAACTCGTGCTGGCTGCTCAACGCAGCCGGCTTTTTAAATCGCCAGCTTTTAAATCACTGGTACGGGAAACGTCTCAGTCAGTTTCTTCAAATTCAAGGCCAGCGCCATGCGATCTTCATGCCGCAACATGCCGCAGCAGTGCGGCATCTCGCGCGGTGCTCCCTCCACCAACAGCGGCTCTGACGTGCTGCAGGTGCCAATCACTTCGTCCGCTGCAATGCCAATTCGCAAATCATCATGGTCGCCTTCACCTTTCAGGCTGGCCACTACCACGTGCTTCGGATGCAGGTCCGGCCTGCGGCCTTCCGTCAGCGCGATATCTACTACTGGAACAATCGAGCCACGCAGATTGAAAATGCCCATCAGAAAAGCCGGCGCGAGCGGCACCTTGGTCAACTTGGGCCACTCCACAACTTCTTCTACGTCGAGCACGGAAAAACAGAAGCGCTCGCGTCCGGCGCGAAACAGGCAATACTGCCGCACCGGCTCCGCCTTGGGCAGCAGTTCAAGCTGCTCCGCTTCAGGAGAGAGTGGTTCGAGTTGTGTCTGTTCGTCAGCCATGTTCTTACTTTTTTCTGTAATCCCGAACCCGCCTTAAACGGGTGAGGGATCCCTATTCCCTTGAAGCTCTTAAAGTCCGCACTGCAACTTCCTGTTACAACTCAAATTTCTCGGAGCTATATGGTTCCCTCGCTTCGCTCGGGATTTTACGAAACGCTTTTCCCTATCAAGCTCTTTACCGCACCCAGCAATTCGTCATTTGAAAACGGCTTTACTACGTAACCATCAGCTCCCTGCTGCTTGGCCCAAAACTTATCACTCTCAGTATTTTTGGAGCTCACCATCACCACCGGAATGCGAGCGTAGTCGGCGTTGCCTTTGAGTTCGCGGCAGGCCTGGAAGCCATTGCGCTGCGGCATCACCACGTCGAGCAAAATCAGGTTCGGACGCTCCATGTCGGTCATCTGCTCCAGGCGCGTTGGATCATGCACAGGAACTGACGTGTAACCGGCCCGGTCCAGCACAGACTGCATGAGCCTGACTTCTGCCGGCGAATCATCGACAATGAGAATTTTTGTCAAACAGACGAACCTCTAGCTTTTGTATCCATATAAGTAAGAGCAATTGCGCAGCCAAGCTGCAGCCGGGTCGGCAGAATCTCACCGAATAGCTAAGTTGCTGTAAATATTAAAGTTAGATGTATTTTGGGGTTGATTTCACTGGATGGTTGAAACCGCGTGAGACAGCTTCTCTGTCTCATCCTGAGACGAATTCTCAGCCGCGCGGATCTCAGCAGCCACAGAAGAAAAGCGCTGCATGATCTCATGCATATTCAAAGCCATCTCATGGATGGTTTGCAGTTGGTCGCGCACCGAATCCGGGAAAGCGTCACCATCGAGCAAAAGCAGTTCGGCATTGCCCATCACTGAGGTGAGGCAATTATTCAGGTCGTGGCGGCTTTCCAGCATGTAGCGGCCAAGCAGTGCGCCGTGTGAGCTGGCCAGCGCCGCCTTTTCCGCCCGCCGCACGCGCTCCGTAAGGTCCACGCGCTTCAGGCATTCAGCTGCCAATAACACGAACGAATCAAGCCAGCCTTCATGCGCTTGCATGGCATGCAGGCGCGGATGCGCGGATTTTGTCGCCTTCACATCGGCAGCATTTTCAAGAACGCAGATCACCGGATAGTCGCCGGCTTCAACCATCTTCAACACAGCTGCCAGGCGCTTATTGCGGACAGAGCCAATAATCGCCAGATCAAAATGGCCTTCTGCGATTCCAGTGAGCAGATCTGTGCTCATCACGGTAATGCCAGGCAGGCCGCGCTCAGTCTGCCAGCGCGCCATCAGGTCACGGGCAAAGGCGGGATCATCAGCGATCAATACAACTTGAGAATCGCGCATCAGAAACTTTTACCCATCCACCTTTTCAGCTTCCGCAACCAACGAGAGAAGTCGTTTGCTGGTTGCAGCCAGATTTACTGCCGCATCAATGTTCTGGGCCTCTTTTGCGGCTTCAATGTGGGTCTTCATCTCATCCACCTGTGTGCGTGCGATATCCAGGGCTGCGGCAAGGTCGGTGGGCTCATTTTTTTTCTGGCGCTCCATGCATACGTGCAGGATGGTTCTGGCTGCTACCGTCCGCTGCAGTGCTTTGGAGGTTTCATCCGCCAGCGCGAAGGCCTGCGCTTCCCAGGTGGCGATCAGCAATTTGCATCCGCCCAGAACAATGGCTGAGACGGCAGGAGTGTTCTTTGACGGCACCGCAACTAACTGTTCCGCAATATCCGCTACACAGCTGACGAGATAGCTTTCTTCTTCAGCGTGCGCTTCCTCGGCTGATTCAGGCGCGCTGTGTGCAGGACGGGAAATCAGATCAGCGTGGCCAGCTTCTCCAAGCTTGTTAGATCCCGCAGGCTCACCGGCCTTTGCGGTTTCTTTTGCCGGAGCGGCTGGTGGAACGTGAGACTCTAACGCCGACTGAAATTCAGGCTTCGCTGGCGCGGCTACTGCCGGCGCAGGTTTCTCATCCAGCGAAAGTATCTGGTCGTCGTCCACCGGAATTGTAACTGTTTCAGACTGAGTTGGCCCTGACGAAAACACCGCAGCAGCGGATGCGCTCGGCTTGGCCGTGTTCAAAGTATGCTGCAACGCATGGCGCAGCAGGATCAATTGCAGAAACGACGATCCACCGGAATAAGGCGCGCGAAACGGCGTTTTCCACTGATGCACCAC
>DASXZE010000316.1:0-19352 GCA_036502105.1 Candidatus Angelobacter sp.
TAGAGTAACATTGCCCCAAGGGGTTGGAATGACCGGGATCTTTGAAAAATTAAAAACAACAGATGAAAGATGGGAACGATACCTATTTGCGACCTACTGCCGACCTGGACCGGGCTTGGACGGCCCAAGCACCGTGCAAGCGCCGCCCAAGGGCCATGCAAGGGCCACGCAAGGACGGTGCATGGGCCGATTTACGAAACCGCCTTTGTTTGCAACAGAAATGGAAAAATGACGGGGTGGGTGAGGTGGGGGTGGAAATTGAACCGCGATCTTGGCTCTTGCTGCCAGGCTCCCGCTTGAAGTCAGCTTACATTTGCAATAATTTCCACTCGGCTGACAAGCTCGATTCTTCCATACAAGGCCAAGAGCTAAGGGCTAATGGCTAAATCGCCAAAGGCCAAGAGCGAAGAGCCAAAGGCCGCCTTCATGCGGCAAATCCCTGCTTCCCAATCAGCGGAACAAAGCGGCAGCCTTCGAGTGTACGCACGCTGGTGGTTCCATTGGCCAGGCGCTGGAGAAGCTGAACAAATTGCTGCTCGGGATTGCCCACGGGAACAACCAGGCGTCCGCCAATCGCAAGCTGCTCAGCCAGCGCCGGAGGAATGTTGGGTGCGGCGGCCGAGACAATGATGGCGTCAAACGGCGCAGCGTGCGGAAGACCCAGCGTGCCGTCACCGGTGAAGATCTGCACATTGCGATAGCCTAACCGGTCCACAATTCTGCGTGCGGCGTTGGTCAGTGATGCGTGCCGTTCCAGCGCAAAAACCTGGCTGGCAAGTTCAGCGAGCAATGCCGTCTGGTATCCCGAGCCAGCGCCGATCTCCAGCACGCGATCTTGCGGACAGAGCTGCGCGGCCTGGATCATGGCGGCAATCATGTAAGGCTGTGAAGTGGTCTGCTGCTCAGGAATGGCAATAGGATGGTCACCGTATGCCTGGGGCCAGTTCTGCGTATCCACAAATTCATGCCGCGGAACACGGCCCATGGCGGCCAGCAATCGCTCGTCGCGGATGCCACGCTGGCGCAGTTGCCGTTCCACCATCACACTGCGCTCGGCCGCGAATGATTCATCTCTGTCCATGCTTCACTTCGTCCATGCTTACTGCTTGCCGCGCTTACTTTTTGCGCTTGCGTATATGGATGTCAAAACCCAGCACACCGTTCTGGTCACGCACGGCCACAATGGAAACATTTTTGTCGATGTTGTATTCCACCTGGATCACCGTCTCAGCGGACTGCGTGAGGCTGGTGGCGTATGTAAACGTAATGTCATTGCTGATTTGCTGTTCAATGGTGACGCGCGCGCTCGGGTTATTTTCCGATCCAATAAACTGTGGATCAATCTTTACCCTGCTGGCGCCAAAGAGCCGCTGCACACGGTCAGTAAACGTGGCGTTGAGGGCCTCACCCAGAATTGCGTTTGAAGTATTCGCCGTGTCATTTGTGCTTGTGGCCTGCTGACCGGTGGTGTAAACGCCTTGCGTACGCGTGCGGCCGAAAGCCAGCAGCGCGATAATGTCAGAGTTATCCAGCGGAGGATCAGAGCGGTACGTCATGCTCAGGCCTTTGCCGCCTACGGCCTGGCCGTGCAGGCCAATCGTAACGTCATAATCCTGCACGCGGGCTGACATATCCAGGTTCACCACCGGCTCAATGCTCAGTGGATTGCTGAAAGTAATATCGCCGCGCTCCAGCCGGTATTTTGTGCCGTTAAAGAAAATATCGCCTTCAGCAATATTTACGCGCCCTACAAGCGCAGGCCGCGCGGCTGTTCCGCGAACGTGAAGATCGAGATCGCCAGAAAGTTTGGCCAGAGAAGTTTCCACACGCAGATCAGGCGCGGAAGTAATGTGCAGGTCCAGGCGCAGATTATCAAGAAACGGATTTAGCGTAGCGATGGCCGGCGTCTTTTTGCTCTGCGCCAGATAACTGGCAAAATCAAAACGCGGATTCATGCCGAAGCGGTTGACCACAATATCGCCGGTGAGCAGCGAGCTTTTTGCCGAACCGGTGTAGCGCAATGTGGCGTCAGCAGAAGAGCTCACGCCCGGCGGATAGCGCAGGCGAATGTCGTGTCCCGTGGCCGTGAGGTCAAAGTAGAGCCCGTTGCGATAAGCAAGATAACCGCCCACGTTGAGCTCTCCGCCGCCGGTGAGCGCAGTAAGTTTCTCCACCTGTATGCGGTCCTGGGCAAAGACGAGCGAACCATTGATATGACTGAGACCGTTAGGAAGATCTACGTAAGAGACAGACGCATCCGTGAGTTCGAGCCGTCCGCTCAACTGTGGCCGCGCGGAGGTGCCGGCGATATTCACCGTGAACGTGGCCGGCCCGTTGGCTACCAGATCAGAATTCAGCACCTGCAACAGCTTCAGGTTGAATCGGCCGCGCGAGCGCACATCAATTGCATGATCGCCGGTGAATTGAAAGGAGCCTTTTGCGTCAATGTCTGTCTCCGTGCCCACCAGGCGGAATTCATCCACCTTGAGCGCGCCATTATCCACCGCAAAATGGATTGGGCCATTGTTTTGCAGCTTCACGTTTTCCACGTCAGCAGAGAGCTGGCTCAGGTTGCCGGTGATGGAGAGGCTGCCCGGACGCTTCATGGGGCCGCGTATGTCCACTTCTCCCGCAATGGAAGAGTGGCCGGTGATCTGGCCCTGGAAATAAGCGCGAATCAGCGAATCAAAATCAATGTGAGAAAGCTTGAGCGTGATTTGCCCGGGCCAGGCGCCGCGCAAATTGATCTTGCCGTCCACGTTGAATTCAGCATTCTCAAACTTTGAACGGCCACGCAAGGTCACGTCTTCGCCATGAGTTTCAGCAAAGATAGTCAGATCGCCCACGGTTTCACGGTTCAGCACGATGTTGCGAAGATCAATCTCACCATTGATGACTGGCGCATCTTCAGTACCAGAACCAGAAACGTGAAAGCCCACCTGCCCGGCCATGGTCACGCGCGGAATATTGAAATGCTGCAGGTTGGCCAGTTCAATACCAGAGCCAGTTACGTCAAAGCCGAAATTCTTGCTGGCAAAATCGTAAGCCGCTGCGCCGGTAAGCTGCGCGTTGTTGCGCGCCAGCAAGATGTTATCCAGTTGCACATTGCTGCCGTTCAAATGCACGTCACTGGTAAAGTTTTTGAAGGGCTCGCCATACAGCGTCAGCTTTGCAATGTGTAGTTTGCCGCTGCCATTCAGATTATGCAAAGTGCCCACAGCTTGAAGATCGGCAGTCGCAATGCCAGTGACGGGATAATTTGCTCCGACCATCGCCAGCACGTCTTCCACGTTTTCATTCTGAACATGGAAAGTCATGTTGACCTGGCTGAGATGTTCATCAAAGTCGCCGCGATGCAGAGTCATGCTGGCGGAAAATCCGAGCTGCGCTGTGCCACGGCGCAAAGTGCCATGCTGCAAAGATATGGAAGATGGCGTGCGCGTAAGATCAGCGGAGAGCGCGTCCCAGTGGATTCTTGGAGGCCTGCCTTGTGCAGTTTTCTGCAACGGCATGTGTACGTCGGTCTCAAACTTTTCCAGGTCCAGATGGCCGCGTGCAGAAAGCGCGTCAAGCTGGCCGTACAAAGTTCCATTGAATGATGCGCGGCCTTCCAGTTCCACCGGAATGCGCGTTCCCGGATCAAGCGCATCCAGCGCCGGCTGAAGTTCGCGCAAATCAGTTGCGTTGAGTGATACCCGAGCCTGGGCGCTTTCCGTACCGAGCGCGCCAACGGCACTGATACGAATCTCACGCGTAGCAAGAGTCAGGCCCGCAACGTCCAACGTGCGAATATCACCGTGATACGTGGCCTGCAACTGCGCGGTAACAGGAACTTCTTTGGCGGTGGGAGCTGATGGCGGAGTTACGTCCAATTTAAGCGTCGTGATCGCATTTTTCGGCGCGCCTGTCCACGATGCATTGATGTCACCAGAAACGCTTCCAGCCAATTCAATTTTGTCCAACGGCATTTTTGCCGTGGAGATGGCAGCCGCCACTTTGCTGATCTGCACGCCAGAGAGATGAAGGTTGGCTGAACCGCGCTGCGGCAGACTTTGCTTTGCCTGTGTCTTGCTTTGCAGCTTCCTTTGCGGCGCGGGATTCCAGTTGATAATTTGCGCGTCGCCCTGCACCGTGCCGCCAAATGCGCGCGCTACCAGCCGCGGCAGAATAATCTTTTCCGGCGTCACCGAATAAGGCGAATCTGCATCAACACCCACCACTCGCGCCTCGGCATCGCGCCACTCAAGATTGCGCAGGCTCATGTTTCCCTGCGAAGAGTAACGCTTGTTCTGGTAGCTGCCTGCACCCTTCAACTCAGCGTGTCCGGCACGAAGCTCGGCCAGCCTGGCTTCCCTGGCAACTTCTGCCAGATCGAGTGACGCCTGGTACTTCAGCGCAACTTCCGGATTGGTGTAATTGCGAACCGTGCCGCTGGCTTCCAGCCGTGAATTTTTCGTAGAGAGCTTGAGTGCCTTGATCTGAGTTTCTTTGGCCCGCAGCAGAAAACTAAGGTGTACCTCGGCCTGGAACGGCGCTGCGTTCCGATAGTCGATCGACAGTGGCGACAAATCCAGATGCCCGTCATACGCCTGTTCATTGGGAACGAAACTCATGCCCGCGGAAACATCCTTGCCATCCAGATCAAACGGGATCTTTTCCTGGTCGAGCATCAGCGTTGCCTTGCGCGCGGTGATTTGCTTTACCGCCAGATCAAACAGATTTTGCGTGGGCGTTTCATCGGAACGCCGGGCCGCTTGCGGCGATGGCTGGTTCGTTGTGCCGTCAGGATACACCATCAGGTGCAGCACCAGGCCATCCATGGCGACGCTCTCCAGCGAAATCTTGCGGGAGAAGAAAGAAATCACTTTTACATCAACCACAATGCGGTCAGCATGCGCGTAGGGAACTTCACCGGCAGCTTCGCGGCCGTGGATGGTCACGTTGCGCGCTTCAAATTCCAGAGAAGAGAGTTTCCATGTAAATGATTGCAACTCAACTTTGCCGCCAGTCATCTGGCGCAGTTCAGCAAGTACCCGCAGCCGTACTGTCTCACGAAAAGAATCACTGTTCAGGTAAATGCCCAGCCCAACCAGCAACACGACAAACACCAGCACCAGGATGGCCAGCACCCGGCGCAGCTTACGCGGCTTGGTGGCGGGCGGCGCGATATTGATTTCAGCTTTGGTGCTCATGGCGTGGCACCAGTAGCCGAAGCCAGGGGCAGCATTTTTTCTATGTGCGCCTGCGCGCGCAGAGTCTTCAGCCAATCGCTCAAAAGATCGCCAATGCTTTGTTCCGCCAGTATCTGCTCAATCTTGTCTGATACTTCTGCAAGTTTTGGCTCGGGCGCTTTGCGCTTACGCACCTCAGGCAAAAAAGTGTTTTGATAATAAGTAGAGATGGCGTCCTTATCCACGCGGACCAGCCCGCGGAAACGCAGATCAATAAACCGGAGAATACGAAATTCCGATGTCAGCTGTTCTTCAAGGTCCTGCGGCGCTAATCCGTAACTGGCAAGAATGGCGTTCCAGTGCGCGTCCGTTTCAGAACCCGGAACATCGGCGCGAACCTCTTTTATCTTGGCCGCCAACTCTTCCGGCGTGGGATCAAGCATGGAAGGATTCACAATCTGCTGGTCGAGCAAAGAGCGATCAATCAGACGCTCCAGCATCGTGGCTCGATCTGCATCGGTCATCTTGTCTACAGGTTTGCCTTGTTGCAGCAACTCCACACGCGTAGCCTGGTCGAGTTCGCTTTCCAGGATGACGTGCTTGTTCACCACAGCCACCATGCGGTCCACAACCTGTGCCTGCGCAATTCCCGCCAGCAGCAGCACCATCACGAATTGGCAGCGCGTTCTCATCAGAAAGTTTGCCCAATATTGAAAAAGAAATTCAGGTGCTTCAATATTTGTGACGATGGAGCGCCCGTGGTTGGGTGCGAGATTGGAAACGCCGGCGGATTGAGGTTATAGCCCACATCAAAACTCACCGGACCAATCGGCGTGCGATAGCGTGCTCCGCCACCCACCGCGTGTGACACATAATTAAAGTTGCAGGTGCTGGCCGCCGGATTCAAACACGTACTGCGGTCAGGCTGCGAAAATTTTAAAAGGCTGTTGGCCATATCGCCGGCCGTGGAGAACACGTTGCCCATATCGTGAAACAGCACGGCGCTCAGATTGTTGCCCACAAACGGAAACGGCAGCGGCGGCGTCCGCAGTTCAAGGTTGTTCAGAAAAAGCGCTTCGCCACCCAGCGGGAATCCAGTGGTCAAATCGCGCGGGCCGGCCTGGTTAATGCCAAAGCCGCGATGTGACGTGCTGCCTCCAGCAAAGAAGCGCTCTGGTAGCGGCACAAAGTCTGACGACGCGAATGGCTCTTCCACGCCAATGCGCGTTGAGCGTGCAAAAACCCAGCGCCGTTTGTGAAACTGGTAGTAGCTGGAATTCTGTACCACCATCCGGCTGAAGCTGGTCTGCGAACCAAACACGTTGGAAGCTACGCCCACATCTGCGGTGGAAAATGTGCCCTTGAGTGACTCAATTGGATTATCGCGGGTGTCGCGAATATAACTGAAATCAGGCAAACCTACGCGCACCGCTTGCGAAAACAACGGTATCAGGTTGGGATCAATCACCAGATTGGCAGTGCTTACCCGGCGGTAAATCAGGCGATACAGCAAAGTAGTGGCGCGGTTCAGAGTTTCCTTGAGAGAAACCGAGCCCTCCAGCCGCGTGGACGTAAAAGTCCTTACATCATTGATCTGCTGATAAAAAGTTGTGAAATCCAGCGTCAGCTTCGGCGAATCAAAAAGACGCGGCGCGCTGTAACCAATCAGCGCCAGCTTTTCCAGATTGCCGTAACGCGTGTTGAGCGTAAGCGTATGGTCGCGGCCGCGAAAGTTCAGGCGCGTTGCATCAAAAGAAACGCGCCCGCTAACGCCCGTATCTCCCTGCGGATTCGTGGTGCCCGCCGGCTGGCCCGTCTGCACTTCCAGTCCAACGCCATAATTAAATGTGTAACGGCGCGCCTCTGAAAGCTGGTAATTTACGTTCTTGTTGGTGGAATCTCCATCAGGGTTCTGCACCGCAACATCTACTTCGTTGAAAATGCCCAGGTCATATAAGCGCCGCTGAGAATCCAGCATCTGGTTCTGGCTCAGGCGATCTTCACTGTGGATCTTGATCTCGCGGTCCACCACAAATGGCCGCGTGTAATTCAATCCTGAGATTAGGACCTTGTCGACAAAGACCTGCGGGCCTTCAGTGATTTTATAAGTAATGTCGATCTTGTTGGGATTGTCCGCCTCAGGCTGCGTGGTGTATTCAAACTTCACCTTGGGAAATCCCAGGTTGTAGTATCCATCCAGAATCACGGATTGGTCGGCAATCACCATGGAGTCCGAATACGGCTGGCCCTCTGAAGCGGAGATAAGACCTCGCACCTGGCCATCCGGCAGAGCCTCATTGCCTTCAATCAGCAGCTTTCCCACCACCGTCTGCTTGCCTTCATCAATCGTGAGCATTACGCGGATGTGGCCTTCCTTGCCAAAATTGTCCTGTACCTCAGGTGTGACCTTGGCTTGTAAAAACCCGTTTGCGCGATAAAGGTTTTCAATCGCCTGCACGTCATGCGTGAGAATCGACTGGCTGAACAGGCCATGGATCAGCAGTCCGCCGGCCGGCTGCATCAGCATCTGCTCGCGCAGGTCTTCACGCCGAAAATAGTGGTTGCCCTGGATTGCCAACTCCACCAGCTTGTGCCGTTCGTTCTTGTCTGCGGTAAAAACAATATCGCGCTTCTCGGTTCCGTCTTCTTTCTGCGCGTATGTGACCTTTACGTCAAAGTACCCTTTGGTCTGGAAATAATCGCGAATATTGCGCGCCCCCTCATTGAGCAGGTCTTCATCCACCGCGCTCTCTTCGAAAATTGGGACGAATCTTTTTACCAGTCCACGGCGTAACGTAGCGCCCTCAACTCTTACATCCACCAGCGGTCCGCGATTGATCTCAAAGGTATAATCCAGCAGATTGGTTTCAGCATGATAGGTGCGCTGGGTCATGGTCACCTGCGCTTCCAGCCGCTCCTGCTTTTGGTAGCGTTTGCGTAGCCGCTGCAAGGCCCGCGTAAGGCGCGCGGTGGTCACTTTATCGCCTGAGCGGAGCTTGCCAATGTTGCGCACCTCTTCCGCGCTATAGCCTGGAGAGCCAATCACGCTCACCAATCCAACCCGCGCTGGCTTGCCTCGGTCCACCACAAACTGCACCTTTACCTGCTGATTGCTCGGCTCCCATTCGTAGAACGGCTTGATTGTCGCCTGATAATATCCGTTCTCCTGCAGCGTACGCTGCATTCCCTGGATGCCGGCATTAATCTTGTCTTCTGTGTATTGCTCACCCAGATTCAGTTTGCTGGCATTGATAAGCTGGCTGTCGCTCGGATGCGTCTGCAATCCCTCCGCCAGAATCGAGCCGAAAAAATAATTCTCGCGGCCGTCGAACACCAGGATCAGATCGCCGTTGTTGCTTCGTTGCGCTTCTACCTGAATTTCCGCAAAGCGTCCGGTGTTGTAAAGCACCTGGACTGACGCTCTTACTTTGTATTTATCCAGCGGCTCGTTGATTTTTTGCGGCAGCGTGGGCAAAAGCTTTTCCGGGTTGTCGACGCCCGGGCTGTTGATCTGAATCAACGAGACTTTTATCCCCTGCAAACTATTCAGGTTGCCAGAGAGAGACGCCACAGGCGGAACGCTGGCAGTTGCCGATTGAGGCGGTGTAACTGAAGGCTGAGCAGCTGAGGTTTGTCCAGAAGACGTTTGGCCGGAAGGCGCTGCGGGCCGCGCCGCTGAATCCTTCGCTGCCTGACCGGCATCTGTTGAATTCTGGGAGCTTGCCTGCGCTGCAGGCGGGGCTTGGCCATTAGACACACCAATGCACAGCACAATCGCCAGACACACTGATCGGCAGTGCGGCAAGGTAAGCCCCTTAATTGGAAGTCGCTTTGTATACTTCGATGACGGCAGATTGGACCTTAGTTGCACGTGCAAGCTGTTTTGAGCATTGTAAGCTGCCTGTTATTAAACCCTTAAACCCCTCATCTTCAAACACCTATAATAAATGCAGCATGAAATTTGAGGATCGATACTCGCGCCAGGTGCTATTCCCCGGGATTGGCCGGGAAGGCCAAGCCAAACTGGCCCAGGGCCATATAGCCATAGTGGGCTGTGGGGCTACCGGCGCTTGCGTGGCTGGCCTGCTGGCGCGTGCCGGCGTGGGACATCTGCTGATTATTGACCGCGACTATGTTGAGCCCAGCAATCTGCAGCGGCAGTCTCTTTTTGACGAATCGGACGCCGCCGAGTCCATCCCCAAGGCCGTGGCGGCGGTACACAAGATTGCAGCGTTCAATTCTGACGTTCAAGCCAAAGCCGAAGTCGCCGACCTGACGCCGGAAAACATTGAAGCCCTGTTGAGCCAAGCCGACCTTATCCTGGACGCAACCGACAACTTTGAAACCCGCTACCTGATCAATGACTTTGCAGTAAAGAACGGCAAGCCCTGGATTTACGCCGCTGCCGTGGCCGCCTACGCCGTGACCATGAACATTATTCCCGGTGAAACCGCCTGTCTGGCCTGCATGTTCCCTGCTCCGCCGGAAGGCACGATTGAAACCTGTGACACAGCAGGAATTTTGAATAGCGCGGTAAATCTAGTTGGTTCGATCCAAGCCACTGAAGCCATGAAGTTTCTGATCGGCGCAAAAGGAAAAGACAAACTGCGGCGGACTTTGCTCTCCTTCGATGTCTGGAGCAACGAACAGGCTGAGATTTCCGCAGCCAGACCGCGCCCCGGCTGCCAGACCTGTGGGAAGCGTGAATTCGTCCATCTGTCAGGTGAGCGCCGCCCCCAAATCACTTTGTGCGGACGCGACTCCGTGCAGATCCATGAGCGGAACCGTCCCGTGGACTTTGCCGAGATGTCCACAAAGCTGGGCGCGCACGGCACCGTGAAACATAATGCCTTTGTGCTCAAGTTCTGGCGCGATCCCTATGAAATGACTCTATTCCCTGACGGCCGGGCTATTATCAAAGGCACCAGTGACACTGCTGTCGCCCGCAGCCTGTATGCCCGATTTGTGGGGAGCTGAATTGATTTGTGGGTAGCTGAAGTAAAGACGGCTGAATTAAAGGCGGCTGAATTGTGAGTAGCTGCTGGCCGTGATCCCTGAAAATCGTGAGCAGCTGAAGCCATCGCCAAAAAGAGCCCAGGCACACGTCCGCTGGCATCCCTTGTTTCCTTTTGCACAATCCAACAGAAGGTACGTACAGGGGTGATTTTATGTCGCGCAAGATTCTGCTTGCAGCAGCGCTAACAGCATTCGCAGCTTCCGGGCTGGCTCAGACCACTAACCAGACTCCAGCAGCACCAGTCAACGGACAGCCTTTCGGCGGTCCCATCCTGGTCACTCCCAATGCGACTTTAACCTCACCTCCACCAACGGCCGGAATTAGCGACGCAGGCCGCGCCGGCATCAGCGTGAATTCCAATGCCGCAGCAGTCAACGGCACAGCACCAGCAACCACGGCCGATACGACAGGTAATGAATCCATTGCTGTTTCGCCAGCTTTGTCCACGGGAGCTCCGGCAGAAAATGCGCCGACCAATGATCTGGGGGTATCCGTCTCTGTGAATGACGCGTCTGCCACCGCAGAGCCCATCGGCGTGGCCGAAGCCGCCAGCCGCTATAAAACCGAGAAAACAACGGTGAACGCGCGCACCCTGGACAATCAGGACGTACAGCAGATATTGAGCGGCAAAGGCAGTGTGATTACCGCTTCGAACATGCTTCCACAAGATAACGCAGCAAACGGACAGCCTCTAAGCGCTGGCATTCAGGCGGGTTCAGGACAAAACGCACCGCCAAGTGCGCAGAACAACGTTGTGCCGCAATCCACGTTGCCGGTTCAATCGTCAGGCACGGAAGCCAATGCAGACAACGCCACCACGCCGGAGATCAACCAGAATCAGCAATCGAATGACGCTCAGGGGACGACCACTCTGCCGGCAACAGCAACGATCCTGCCGCTTCTGGGATTATTAGGGCTGGCCAGCGCTGGCTTTGGGCTGTGGTTCTTTAAATTTCGCAGATCAACCGCAAGTCAGCTGTACTAACTTGAGCTGTACTGACTTGCATAGAAGGCTATGAGCTAGGGCTCTCAGCCGCCGGAGCTGCGGGAGTTGCCGCAGCCTCATCCACTGCTTTGCCGTGATTGATCACGTCTTTAAGTTCTTTGCTGGGCTTGAAATACGGGATCTTCTTGGCTGGCACTTCCACGCGCGCACCCGTCTTGGGGTTGCGGCCCACGCGAGGTTTGCGCTGCCGCGTGCGGAAGCTGCCAAAGCCGCGGATCTCAATCTTGTCGCCAGATCGCAGGGAACGGACTACGCTGTCAAAAATCGTTTCCACGATAATCTCGCTATCTTTGCGTGTCAGCTCCGCCAGGCGCGAAACCTCTTCAATCAAATCGGCTTTGGTCATGGTCATTATTCCACCTGAAATAGGCCTTCCCGTCAAGAATCATTCACTTACGCGGTTTTTGGGTGTTTTAGCGGTCAAGGTCTTGTGCGGAAAGTCAAGCCTGAATTGCAATACCTTTAAATCTTCTTACCCGGTGCGCGATACGCAGGATAAAAAGTTACACCCCAGTAATTTTCTCCAAAAAAACCATTCATCCAAGTCTACTTTCAGCGTGCGTTATTTCGAATTTTGGCTAGCAGCTGCTCTCGGCTGCGTAAATTCTCTCCAAGCCCATCGATAATCATGAGGGCCTTTCGCCAAACCTGCGGCAATAGGATTTTGCACGATATAGATCACGCGATATTCAAAATCAGTACTTGAGCGGACAATTCGATCAAAAGATTCTGACTCCCAGAGTGTCCCTCTTCGGCCAAGTAGTTTATTTACGGAGTGGCTGGAAGCTCCTTTAATTCCATTCATAATGTCCGCTAAAGAATATGGCTCACCTCTATCATCTTCCAACGGAGTAAAGAGCAGATGCACATGATCAGGCATCACAACAAAAGCGTGCATTTCAACTTTGCGGCTATGCTCAAACAAACAATGGTCAAAAACCAGAGTCCTGGCTGTATTAGGAAGAATGAATTCATTCCGTGTGCTAAAAGTAACAAAGTACGAAGCACCGTCTTTCTCGATATGAGGAAGATTCCTGCGATAGAAAGTACTCATACGCTAGAAAATTTCAAAGGCAACGATAAATTTAAACTAAAAAATAATTGTGGACCGCAGCCGCCCCCGGCTGCGCTGAAGGATCCTTCCCCGCAGGCGAGGGCGCCTGCGCTCCACTTTACTTTAGTTAACCAACTTTACTCTCTTAATCCGACGTCCAACTCTCAACAACATTGCTGCAGGAATAGGAAATGTGCAGGTCATAGCCTTAACTGTCGTACTCCCTATATGAACTGCGCCCTCCTTGATTTTACGCTGTGCTTCCGCGCCCGAGCTCGCCACCCCTGCTTCCCTCAGGAGTTTGTCGATTCGCACTGGCGCAAAGGATATTACATCGGAAAGCTGCTCAATATCGTCGCCATTAAACGGAGCTGCACTACCCGCATCGATACCACTCGCAATCACCGTGGAAGCACTAATCTCCACCGTTTCCACATCCTCCGGCACCTCATCTCTCTGGAACTGCTTAGCCCAGCCCTCGTCTGCAGCCTTGGCGGCCTGCTCACCATGGAAATCCTGAGTGATCCTCCGCGCCAGCGCTTTCTTCAACTCCATGGGATGTTGCTTGCCAGAAGCCGAATCAGCCTTCATCTGCTCGATGCCGCTTGAAGACACGTCCGTCAACAGTTCGTAGTAACGCCACATCATCGCGTCAGATATCGACATCACCTTGCCGTAAATTTCCTGCGGCGGCTCGTTGATGCCGATGTAATTCCCATATGACTTCGACATTTTCTGCACGCCGTCTGTGCCTTCAAGAATCGGCATGGTCAGAATAATCTGTGATGGCTGGCCAAAATCTTTTTGCAGCCCGCGTCCCATCAGCAGGTTAAATTTCTGGTCGGTGCCACCAAGTTCTACGTCAGCCTCCAGCGCCACAGAGTCATATCCCTGGCAGACGGGATACAGCAGCTCATGCATAGCAATAGGCTTTTCTTCCTGGAAGCGTTTATGAAAGTCTTCGCGCTCAAGCATTTGTGAGACTGTAAACTTCGACGTAAGCCGGATAAAATCCTCTGGCGTCAGTTTGGAAAACCAGCGCGAATTGAAGTCCACCACCGTCTTTTGCGGATCAAGAATCTTGAACACCTGCGCTTTGTAGGTCTCGGCATTGCGATCAATATCATCGCGGGTGAGCGGCGGACGAGTGACCGAGCGCCCGGAGGGGTCGCCGATCATCCCGGTAAAATCGCCGATCAGGAAAATCACCGTGTGTCCCAGATCCTGAAAATGTTTTAATTTGCGGATGAGCACGGTGTGCCCCACATGCAGGTCAGGCGCCGTGGGATCAAATCCGGCCTTTACCCGCATGGGCTTGCCGGTTTTGAGCGAGTTCTCCAGGCGCTCGCGCAGTTCGCGCTCGTGGATAATCTCCGCGGCGCCTTTCTTGATGTAAGCCAGTTGTTCGTCCACTGGTGGAAAATTAGACATAGCATGATTATAAATTCCGGCACTTTTGTAACCTGCCCAGTGGGCACCAGTTCATAACTATTTGCCGATAGATTCCGCATGAGTCGCCGAATGATAGCTTCCCGGGCACTAATGTCCATGGCGTTGGCAGGCGTAGACCTGTTCGCAGCCATTGTATTTTGCGGAACGTCAGAAGGGATCGCCCAGGTCAGGCTGCTCATGCTCGCATCGTGCTTGGCGTCAATTCTGCTTACGCATGCGTTGCTTTGTTTTTGTCAGGCATGGCAAAAACGCTGGGACCCCATCAACCTGTTGGTGACAGTTGGTCTTGTTCCCACACTTTGTCTGGCTGGGGTTGCAGCAACGGCGATTTCAGAAATCCTTAAAAGTTAGCGGATCAGCGCTGGCCGCTCGATCCAAAGCCACCCGCCTTGCGGCTGGATTCATTCAGGTCATCCACAACCTCTACTTCGCCGGTGAGCACGGGATAAGGAATCAGGTTGGCGATCTTGTCTCCTGCGCGGATCGTCGCCGGCAGGTCGCCAAGATTTTCTATGAGCACTTTGATCTCGCCGCGATAACCAGAGTCAATCACGCCTCCGGTCAACACCAGTCTGCGCGCCGCCATGGAAGATTTGTCACGCAGCAAAGCGCCCATCGCTTCGCCCCCCGGTGACGTACATTCAATCGCAATGGCCGTGGAGACAATGGCGTGGCCGCGCGCTTCCAGCGTTACCGTCTCCGCCGAGTAAATGTCATAGCCCAGATCTTCTCCGGGATGTGCGACGGTTGGGGCCTTGGCCCCTGTGGCGAGCAATTTCACCTTCAACATTTATTTGCCTTCCGAGCGCACGCTCTTACGAATGACTCGCCTGTTCTGTACTTCAATTCCACCAGAGAGCACCAGCCCTATCCCTTCAGAATACGCTATGTGCTCCTGCTCCAGAATTCTTTGGGAAAGCGAGTGCTCGTTGTCTCCGTCCAGCACTGGCACCGTCTTCTGCAAAATGATCGGCCCGTGGTCCAGATGCTCATCGACAAAATGCACCGTGCAGCCTGTAACCTTTACGCCATATTCCAGGGCTTGCTTCTGTGCGTCTATGCCAGTAAAAGCCGGCAGAAGTGACGGATGAATATTCACGATGCGACTGGGAAAAGATCGAACAAACTCCGGCGAAAGCAGCCGCATATAACCTGCCAGGCAGATCAGATCGACTTGAGCCCGCTTCAGCGCCGCCACCACTTCAACGTCATGGTCGAGCCGAACTTTGCCTTTGGATGGGATCAGCTGAGTGTTCAGTCCGCGCCGCTTGGCCGACTCCAGCCCGGGAGCGTCAGCGCGATTGGAAATCACAATGGCAATTTCTGCGTTCAGCCGCCCTGCCTTGATTGAGTCCGCGATGGCTTCAAAGTTTGAGCCGCGCCCGGAAAGCAGGATGCCAAGTTTTTTAAGCAACAGCATTTTCAGGCGTACTGTACCTTCCGGTCGCCCTTGACGATCCGGCCAATGAGATAAGCTTTTTCTCCGGCCTTCTCCACCATGGTCTGTACGCGCTTAAACTTTTTCGCCGGAACCACCAGCACCATGCCAATGCCCATATTGAAAGTGCGCATCATCTCGTCCTGCGGTACGTTGCCGATATTTTGCATGTGGGTAAACATGGGCAGTACGGGCCACGTTCCCATTTCCACCACAGCGCCAGTGCCTTTGGGCAACACGCGCGGAAGATTGTCAGTAATGCCGCCGCCGGTAATATGCGCCAGCGCGTGAACCAGCTCTGCCGCAATCAGCTTCTTCAGCACCGGCCAATAACTTTTGTGCATGCGCATCAACTCCGTGCCGGCCTTGCCCTTGATCTCACTCACGTAGGTTTCCGGAGTGTATTTGGCAACATCAAAAAACAATTTGCGCGCCAGGGAATATCCGTTGGTATGCAGGCCGTTGGATGGCAATCCCACCAGCACATCACCAACACTCACTTTGTCGCCGGTAATAATCTTGCTCTTCTCCACCACGCCCACAATAAAACCGGCCAGATCATATTCGCCTTTGGGATAAAAGCCCGGCATCTCCGCCGTCTCTCCGCCGATCAGAGCGCAGCCATTGTGCTTGCAGGCTTCGGCCATGCCTTCCACTATCTTCTCAGCAATCTCAGGCTCCAGCGTGCCCGTGGCCAGATAGTCCATGAAGAAGAGCGGCGTTGCGCCCTGCACGGCAATGTCATTCACGCAGTGGTTTACCAGATCGCCGCCCACGGTGTGATGCAGCTTCATCATGAAAGCCAGCTTGAGCTTGGTGCCAACGCCATCCACGCTGGAAACCAGTACAGGATCGCGAAATTTTTTCTTGTCGATGGCAAACATGCCGCCGAAGCCGCCAATTTCGCTCACCACGCCGGACGTATACGTGCGATGGGCCAGATATTTTATGCGCTGCTTCGCACGGTCTGCGCGGTCAATGTCAACGCCGCTATCGGCGTACGTAATAGAAGTTTTTTTCAATGCAGATCCATTTGTAAAATGTATTGGTGCAGTGCAACTGGCGATGAAGAAAGCTATTTTAGCACCGCAAAAGAGTCAGCCGCGAATCAACGCGAAAAAACTCGAATCAGGAAATTCTGGGCTGGCTTTTTTTAATTCGCGCTTTTTCGCGTACATTCGCGGCCAATTATTTTCCCAGGTCTTTTCCAATGGAATCCAGCACGCCGTTGATGAACTGCACTGACTCTGGCGCGGAAAACTTGCGCGCAATTTCCAGCGCCTCATTAATCACCACCGGACGCGGCGTGTGATGCGGCCCCAGCAACTCCGCGACGCCTGTCCGCAGCACATTCCGATCCACGGCCGCCATGCGCTCCATGCGCCAGTGTTGTGCGTGCTTCTGAATCAAGTCGTCGATTTCCTGCTGGCGGTCAATCGCCACCTGAAATACGTCGTCGGCAAAGTTGCGCGTCTCCTGGTCCACATCGCCGCGCTCCACCCAAAAGGTTTTCTTCACGTGGTCAGGCGCTTGCTTGCCCATGTCCCATTGGAAGAGCATCTGCAAGCATAGTTCGCGGGATTTACGGCGTGTACCCATGTTTTAGCGCGCCTTCTTCTTGGACGTATTTTTCTTGGACATAGCTTTTTTCTTCGTGCGGCCACGAGTCTTACGCTGCAGACTTACCATCTCCACAGCTGAAATCGCCGCTTCAAACCCTTTGTTGCCGGCTTTAAGGCCTGCGCGATCCAGCGCCTGTTCCAGGTTCTCACAGGTAAGCACGCCGTATGTATGGGGCACGCCTGTCTCCTGCGCCGATTGCCCGATCCCTCGCGTGACCTCGGTAGAAATATGCTCATAGTGCGTGGTCTCTCCGCGGATCAAACAGCCGAGCGTGATGATGGCGTCATACTTTCCGCTGTCAGCCAGCGTGCGCGATTGCGAAGGGATTTCAAACGCTCCCGGCACTCGAACCACGGTGATATCTTCTTCGCGGCAGCCACTGCGGCGCAATGCGTCCAACGAGCCTTGCAGCAGGCGCTCTGTGATGAACGAATTCCAGCGGCTTACCACCACGGCAAAGCGCATTCCATGCGCATTCAGGCTGCCTTCAATCGCGTCTTCCGCGGGGCGATTTTTCTGCCAGAAGAGGACCTTCAATCCCTTGGCCAGTTCGGCCACAAGGAAACGAGAGTCCCACGCTGTCTGCCGGACATCGGTTGCCAGCTTGATATTTTCTTTGGACAGAACCTCGCGGATCGAATCCAGGTCTGTGACCTCAATCCAGATATCGCAGTGAACCGTTTCCAGGCCTTCGACAAACTCAATATGTCCCAGCGGAAGCTTGAATGGGACGCCCTGTCCACGCGCCGTTTTCCACGGAGTTCCACGCTCGAAGCCGAGAGCGTCAAACAGTTTGCTGAGCGCTTTGAACTCCTTGGCGCTGCCAGCATGGCGAATTGTGGTGATGCCTTTAATCATTCAATATCATTCTATCGGGTAGTGATTCTGCTGGCCGTTATTCTATTGGTTGCCATGCAACGACCATTACTCTATTGGCCCCGGCCCTGATGGATCGTCCATGGGCTTATATTCTTTGAGCAGCTCTTGTGCCACTTCAAGGTCTTGCTCAGCAACCCGCAGCCGCACGCCGCCAGTCATTTCAGCAGTCAGTGGATGCACGCGATGCATGTGCTCATCGCACAAGAAACAGTCTATCCCACAAGAGTCCAGCAGCCCCTTGGCCACGTCCGCTTCATGCAGGCTATAGAAAATGGCGGCAGTGGCCAGCTTGTCCGGCTCTCCCCAGTCGGGAAGCATGCTATTTTCCCTGAAAATGGGCGGCCCGCTTTTCCAGGAATGCGTTGGTGCCTTCCTTTTTGTCTTCCGTGGCGCAGCACATGCCGAACAAAGTGGCCTCAAGAAAGAGCCCTTCCGGCAAAGTCATGTTCATGCCCTGATTCACTGCTTCCATGCAGTATTGGATAGCGAACGGCGCCATGCCGATAATCTTTAGCGCAATCTCTTCAGCGCGTGGGATGAGCCGATCAGCAGGAACAACTTCATTCACCAGCCCAATACGATTGGCTTCCTGTGCGGTAATCATCTCGCCCGAGAGCAGAATCTGCATGGCCAGTCCAGTGCCGACCAGGCGCGGAAGCCGCTGCGTGCCGCCGTAGCCGGGGATAAGGCCCAGCTTCACTTCAGGCTGGCCGAACTTTGCGTTTTCACTGGCCAGACGCATGGTGCATGCCATGGCAATCTCACATCCGCCGCCCAGGGCAAAGCCGTTTACGCAGGCAATTACCGGCTTGCCCAGATTCTCAATCAGATCAAGCGTGGCTTGGCCTTTGTGCGTGTAAGCTTTGGCCTCGACAGGATTATTCTTCGCCAGTTCGTTGATGTCCGCTCCAGCAACAAACGCTTTCTCGCCACTGCCAGTGAGGATTACCGCGCGAATCTGCTTATCTTCTTTGAGTTCGCTGAACACCTCCCATAGCTCCTGCATGGTGGCCATATTCAACGCATTCAGCACCTTGGGCCTATTAATGATGACGTAGGCGACGGCGTTCTTTTTTTCTAGCTTGAGATTTTCCATGTCTTTTAACATCCGCGCAGCTACTTGGTGCTGAAACTGCCCTCAACCCTGCCTTTGCTGAAGTGGAAATAAACGGCACTCTTCACTGCGACAGGTTTACCATTCAATATGTACGGTTTGAATTTCCATTGTTGCGCTGTTCTTGCACTTCTCTCGTAAAGTGCTGAAGCCCCTTCGATTCCAAACGCGCACTTCACCGCGCCGGTCTCGTCAATGATGACCATGACTTTTATAGTGAAATCCTTTGAAGGATCCATGTCCGCGGCATCTGGAAGAGCTTTCTTTAGCAGCAGGCCCTGCATTACACCTGGAGCAATAATAAATCTTGTCTCACTCCGAAGTTGCGGGGTACAGCCGTCAAGCGCCTGTCGCTGCTGTTGCGCAAAACATGGCGCAGCGCAGGCCAAAGCCAGAACGAACATGAAATAAATACGCTGATTCGTCACAATAACGATCCCAGCTTCCTCGATTAGAAACAAGGCTTCGGGTTCGCCGGGTCCGCGTAGTCATAAAATCCCTTGCCGCTCTTGCGGCCGTACCAGCCTGCCAGCACCATGCGCTTGAGCAGCGGAGGAGCGGCAAAACGACGCTCCTTGAATTCGTCGAACATCACGTG
>DASXZE010000317.1:0-3440 GCA_036502105.1 Candidatus Angelobacter sp.
GTCCAGCTTGGCAGCGTGATGGCCCATGTCACAGTCCGTGTGGGCAACAACCTGATTGAAAGCGTAATCACCCCCCGCAGCGCTGAAGAGATGAACCTGAAAAAAGGCGACACCGTAAAAGCCGTGGTGAAATCCACTGAAGTGATGTTGCTGAAGGATTAATTTTTGCCTTAGTGCGGCGCGTTAAGGCTTGGCCGCCGCAATGCAGTATTTATGGCGCGGCCACCACCCGGATCGACTTCACCATCCGCACCCAGCGCGCAGGCCGTTTGTCACTGGGCACCACCAGTCGCAGCGGTCCGGCTTTGTCGCCTAAAGCCTTTCCATCTTCACTATCGGCCACTAATACCTGCACGTTTCCGATGCCCTCATCCAGCTCGGCCAGAGAGAACACCACCTGGTAACCGTCACTTGCACTAACAATGATGCACGTAGTCAGCGCCTTGCCGCGCAGGTTCTCGCCTGAGGGCACTCCGGCATCTTTGAGCAGCTCCCGGAGCGGGACTCCGCTATAAGCAGCAGTTTTCTTTTCATGCGCATTGGTGGCCGTGACAGGCGTATGCTTGAGTTGTTTCCACTCCTGCTCACTGTATGTGTGCGGATGTGGAATGTCTCCGCTGATTTCCAGGACCGCCGTGCCGGCCTGCTGGGCCCACGCGGCCACCTGAAAAATAGCGGCCAGGGCGAATATCCGTGCCGTCTTCATGGCCGGAAGTATACCGGCAGTAAAACGTAAAAACGATTTAAGTCGAATTGACAGGACGATTTTAAGAATATAAAAACGTATCGCTAAGGAGGCGCATCTATTTATGGCAACTCTCTTGCAACCGCCGCAGACTAACGTCGCTCTCCCCATGACCAAGCTGTTGATTGGCAATGAGTGGGTGAACAGCAAATCCGGAAAAACCTTCCCGACCATTAATCCCGCCACGGGTGAAGAAATCGCACAGGTCGCGGAAGCCGACGCACAGGATGTGGACCGCGCCGTAAAAGTAGCGCGTGACGCATTCCACTCAAAAAGCGCGTGGCGAACGATGTCCGCCTCACAGCGCGGCCACCTGCTGAACAAGCTGGCCGACCTCATTGAGAAACATGCCGACGAGCTGGCCCGCCTTGAGTCGCTCGACAATGGCAAACCTTACTCCGTGGCGCTTGCCGCTGACGTGCCGCTCACCATCGCCTGCTACCGCTATTACGCGGGCTGGGCCGACAAAGTCCAGGGCAAGACCATTCCAATCCAGGGAAATTATTTCTGCTACACGCGTCTTGAGCCAGTCGGTGTAGTCGGACAGATTATTCCCTGGAACTTCCCGCTGCTCATGCAAGCCTGGAAGCTGGCACCTGCATTGGCAACTGGCAACACAGTTGTCATGAAGCCCGCCGAGCAGACTCCGCTGACCGCCCTGCGCGTGGGCGAATTAATTATGGAAGCCGGCTTCCCTCCCGGCGTCGTCAACATTCTTCCCGGCTACGGCCCCACGGCCGGCGCTGCCCTTGCGCGCCACATGGATGTGGACAAGGTCGCCTTCACCGGCTCAACCGAAGTTGGCCACTTGATTATGGAAGCTTCTGCCAAGACCAACCTCAAGCGCGTAACGCTGGAGCTGGGCGGCAAGAGCCCCAACATCATATTTGCTGACGCTGACATGGACGCGGCCATTGAAGGCTCGCACTTTGCTCTCTTCTTCAACCAGGGCCAGTGCTGCTGCGCCGGTTCGCGCACCTATGTGGAAGAAAAATGCTATGACGAATTCGTGGAGCGCAGCGCGGCCCGCGCCAAGAAACGCACCGTAGGCAATCCGCTGGATCCGGCCACCGAGCAGGGACCACAGGTGGATGACGCGCAGTTCCAGAAGATCATGGGCTACATCGAGTCGGGCAAGAAAGAAGGCGCAAAGCTGGTAGCCGGTGGTGATCGCGTAGGCGATCGCGGCTATTTTGTCCGTCCCACCGTTTTTGCTGACGTGAAAGACGAGATGACCATTGCCCAGGAAGAAATTTTTGGCCCGGTTATGTCGATCTTGAAATTCAAAGACGTTGACGACCTGGTGGAACGCGCCAACAAAACCATGTACGGCCTGGCCGCCGGCGTCTGGACGCGCGACATTGGCAAGGCGCACGCCATCGCCAACAGCGTGCGCGCAGGTACAGTCTGGGTGAATTGCTATGACGTGTTTGACGCAGCCGCGCCGTTCGGCGGCTTCAAGCAATCCGGCATGGGCCGCGAGCTTGGCGAATACGGTCTGCAGCAATACACAGAAGTAAAAACCGTGACTGTAAAACTCTAAGCAATACGAATGCAGCACCAAAGAACGGAAACCAGGGCGGGTGATGTTGGCCCGCCCAATTTTTTACTAATAACCAATGCCGCAGATTGGTTCGCTGCAAACTGGATTCAATCAATCTGTCGTCAAAAACTTCTGACCGCTTTCCGATCAGTGTTATCCGTGTTCATCCGTGGTAAGGTTTTGTTTTTCGCCGTACCTTACTTCAGTCCCCTGGCCGCAGCCAGCATTTCATCCGCTCGTGCCCTTACGCGGATATCCTCAGTAAAATTCTCCCAGCGCACTATGCCGGAAGAATCCACCAGGAATTCCGCTGGCCGCGCAATGTCGCTGCCTTCCGGCCCGCCGCGTTTGTGCAGCAGATGGTAATTGCGAATCGCCTCAGTGTTGGGATCGGAAAGAATAGGAAACGTATATCCGGCCTGGCTCGCCAGTTTGCGCGAGACTTCCGGTGCGTCCACGCTGATGGCCACAGGCTGCACGCCGGCTTCAGCAAACTGTTTCAGGTTTTTCTCAATGCCTCGTAACTCGAGGTTGCAGAAAGGTCACCAGTATCCACGATAAAAAATCAGCAGCACCGCCTTGGGTGCCGCCGCAGTTGCGCTTGCACCGGCATTCGCCGCAACCGCTGACATTGCATTCACTGGCGGCGCGCCGCCCCCGCTACCCAGCAACTGTCCCAATGAAACTTTGTTGCCATTCGTATCGGCCAGCGCAAAGTCCGGAGCTTTCTGCCCGACTTGCGGCGCAGCGTCAGCAGCGGGCAGCTTGCGCGATTGAATGGCCCCAAACACAACCAGCGCAACAATCACCATCGAGATCACGCCCAGAATCGAGCTGGAAACTTTGCCGCCATAAACCTGCGGCTGCCGGAATGCACGCATCACACCGGTAAGAGCAAACACCAGCGCGACTACAGCCAGCGCCCATCCCAGGAAAGGAATCGCCTTCTGTCCCGGGACTGCCATGAAGAATGCGAAATTGGAGAGCACCGCTGCCAGCGCCAACAGCAACCCGCCCCACGCCGCCCAGTTGCGTCTGCGTTCAGTTATTTCCGGCATAATGGAAAGCAGTCTAACAGAATTTGATTCACACGATCTTCTTTCAAATTGGGGTTTTCAAGCCGTGAACGGGCAAAAGAATCGAGCAACGGGA
>DASXZE010000318.1:0-3597 GCA_036502105.1 Candidatus Angelobacter sp.
CTACCATCAGAGCGTGAAATTCCCTAAAACTTTTCTTGCAAAAATCACGATCGCCCTTGTTCTGGCTGCCTCCGCTGCCGTGTACGCCGCTGGTCCTGCATTGGTTTTGCCATCCGTTCCTTCTACTGTGGATTCAATCACGCCCGGTGAGTTGCGCATGCATTTGCAGTTCCTGGCCTCAAAGGAATTGGGCGGACGTTACACGCTCTCACCCGGTTTTGCCATTGCGGCGCGCTATCTAGCTTCACGCCTTGAGGCTTATGGTTTTAAAGGAGTGGGCGAGCATGGCGATTTTCTGCAGACCTTCCAGGTGATTTCATCCAAACCTGACACTGCGAAAAGTTCGCTGGAAATCACGGCTGGAACCAAAACCACCAGCTATCACTTCGGTGACTTTTATATCGGAGCCGGAGGAGTGGGTGCAGCCGAAGGGCAGGTTGTTTTTGTAGGCTCGGGAATCTCTTCGTCTGCCCAGAAGCATGACGACTATGCCGGGCTGGATGTAAAAGGAAAAGTTGTTTTGATCGTCCCTGGAACTCCTGCCGGCATTGATGGCAGTAAGCTGGAAGAAAATGAAAGTGGTGAGGGCGCGGCACAGGCCCACGGCGCTGTAGGATTGCTGCAATTACCACAACAGCGCATGCTGGAATTCATGAAGAACAAAAGCTTTCAGGAGCGGATTGCCGGACGCGAAAGCGTTCGCCTGGCGCGCGACTCTGAAGGTAAGTTGCCTACCGTTACCCTGGGGCCGGCTCTTGCTGAAGAGATTATGTCTGCCATTGGGCTCGATCTGAAAAATGTGTACGACATGGGTCACAACCAGAAACTGCAGCCTAAAAAACTGGACATGTCCATAAAAATGAATGTCTCCATGCAGGTGACTACCGTCAACACGCAGAACGTGGCCGCGGTTCTTGAGGGCACTGATCCGGTTCTGAAAAATGAGTACGTTGTATTCAGCGCGCACTATGACCATCTAAAGACCAGCCCAAGCGGGGAGATTTATCCCGGCGCGGACGATGACGGCTCGGGAACCACGGCTATCCTGGCGATTGCCCACGCCATGTCGCTGGAGCGTCCGAAACGCTCAGTGCTGGTGATGTTTCATGCCGGAGAAGAGCTGGGCTTACTCGGCTCAGAATACAACACAGATTACGCACCCGCAGTTCCGCTCGACAAAATGGTGGTTGATCTCAATATTGATATGATAGGCCGTTCCAAACCTTCTGGAGACCATGATGCAGCGGACGAGCATCTCACTGATGCCAACAGCGTTTATTTAGTGGGATCGAACCGCATCAGTGGTGAACTGCACCAGTTGAGTGAAGAGACGAACTCTCAGTTTCAAAAACTGAAACTGGACTATTACTACAACAATCCTGATAACCCTGAACGAATTTACTATCGCTCAGATCACTGGAATTACGCCAAACACGGTGTGCCCGTGATCTTTTATTTTGACGGCGTTCACGTGGACTATCATCGCCCGACGGATACAGTGGACAAGATTGATTTCGACAAGATGACGAAAATTACGCGGCTGGTATTTGAAACAGGCTGGCGGATCGCCAACCTGGATCACAGGCTGGCGACAACGCATTAATGGCGAGATGATTTTATAGTCGTGATCTGTGCGACAGGCTTCTTGTCTTGCATATAGGTATCCATCACTACTTCAAGCCGTTCGAAAAATGAGGACGGCTTGATTTCCGTGGCTGCAGACGCTGAAGGCTTGGGCGAGAGGGCCCGAACCAACTCATTCACGCGTTGCATATGGTTGGCCTGCTGCTCCTGATTGGTTGCAGCGCCAGTTTTTCCCGCGGCATCTTCAGCGTAAAACCACAAAATACGCCGGAACTGGTCCAGCTCCGCCTTGAAATCATTCAGCACCAGGACTGCCGTGGCGTCTTCAAAAAATTTGGCAGAGCGGTTGTCATTAGCAGGCTCGGTCAGCTCACTGTGCATTTCTGCCTGAATAGCCTCAATCTCGCTCGTAACATTACGAATCCTTTGCAGGATTGCGTTTTTTACCTTCGGTTGACGTTGCCACGAATTCAGTGCGGTACGGCGATTTGTATTGCCGGTTGGTTTCATAGTGTTTTCTGGAATTCAGGTGTATCAACATAAAGCCTGTTCGCCCCAAAAGTAAGAGAAGATTTAGAAACGTTCCCAGTTAGATAACAAGAAAGAGAATGCTTTAGGCTAGATCCGGCGCGCTAGAACCAGGGTGATGTCATCCGGTTGCTCGGTTGAGCCGATCCAATCCTGGATGGCGGAAACTGCGTGCTCGGTGATTCTTTCCAGCGGCAAATGACGGTTGGCGGCAATGACCTCAATCAGCCGTTCTTCGCCAAACTCGCCAAATTCATTTTCTGGCTCGGTGATGCCGTCACTAAAGGCGATAAAGATGTCACCCGGAAATAGCTCCACCGTTTCTTCTTCGTAAACGCAATCATTGAATAAACCAACGACCGTGCCTCCAGTTTCCAGACGGCGTACAGAACCATCTGCTGCAATCACAATAGGCGGAAGGTGGCCGGCATTGGAATAAGTCAGGCGGCGCTTCAGGTCGTCATAAAAGCCCAGAAAGAGCGTGGCGTATTTTTCGGGCTGCGTGCTCTGAAACAGGTGGCGGTTCAAAAGCCAGAGCATCTGCGCGGGAGAAGGCGGAGCGAGGTGGGCCTCAATAGAGGCCACCCGGCTGGTTGTGCCATAAGCAGCAATGGCGCCGACTGAGAGAAGCTGTTCCTGTTCATAGGCACGGACCGCGGAATGAATTGTCGCCATCAGCAGCGCGGCAGAAATACCTTTACCGCTGATGTCGCCCACTGCGATCCCAACCTGGTCAGGACCATAGGCAAGAAAATCGTAATAATCGCCGCTGACGATGCGCGCGGGACGGCAGACACCGTACAGTTCCAGAGTGCTTGTGCCGGCAATGGCTTGCGGAAAGAGCTGTGCCTGCACTTCATGGGCAATCTCCAGTTCGCTTTGCAGGCGCTCTTTTTCTTTTTGCTCAACAATCAGCCGCTCCAGATTGGTTGTCATGGAGTTGAAGGAAACCTGGAGCTCTGCCAGCTGATCTTTTTCCCGCACTTGAATGCGGTGGGTGAAATCGCCACGATTGATATGTTGTGTTGCTTTATACAAGTTCGCGACCGAGTATGTGATCTTGCGCGTAAGCCGCATGCCAATCATCAATGCGACCAACACCACAATCGCGAAGGCAATAGCTGATGCCACCAACAGCAATCCGATGCCGGCGCTCCATATGGACATTGACTCTGACAAATTAGAAAGCACGGTGGAGAGCCGTGTGCCGCCGGAGAGAAACAAATTGGGCTCAGACTCACCGGTTTCCCAGTTGGTGGACTGGATCAATCCTCCAAAGCGAAACTCCCAATCAAAACGGCGCTTCGGCTCGGGAACAACACCGGCGCTGATGTTTCCTTGTCTGGAACCAATTTGTTCCAGCGTGAGCGCTCCCAGCTTGTGGGCCACTTTGCCAAGCAGATGTTGATTAAAGGGAACCGTAGAAACCACCATCGACGTGCCATGAGCTGTCTCAAGTGAGTTCGCGGCCCGCAGGCATATTTC
>DASXZE010000319.1:0-7479 GCA_036502105.1 Candidatus Angelobacter sp.
CGAAACGTTTCGTCGTTGATCAGCGCTGAAGATTGAAATTCCTGCCGCATGGCTTACATTTTACTGACAAGGTGACCACCCTGGATAATAGGGAACTACGGAAAACTTGTCATTTCAGGTTCGTTTTTACCACGCTCCGGCGCGTTTCGGTTAATATTCCTTTGTGGCTATACGTGAAATCCATGTGACGGGATATCGGTCTGTCCGCAACCTGCGACTGCATCTGAGCCAGATCAATGTGCTCACTGGCGCAAACGGAACCGGCAAGACCAATCTTTATAACTCCGTATTCCTGCTGGCCAAAGCAGCCGCTGGAGGTTTTGCCCAGGTCGTGGCAGAAGAAGGGGGCATGCCGTCTGTGTTGTGGGCCGGAGCGCGCAAGAGCCGATCGTCTGGCGCAATACGCATGGAGCCAGTGCGCATGGCTCTGGGCATTAAGACTGACACGTTTTCTTACGAGCTGGTTTGCGGACTGCCCAAGCAAACGTCAGGTGAGAAGTCTGCGTTTTCACTCGATCCTGAAGTAAAAGAAGAACGCGTCTGGATGGACGCACCGCACGGGTTGAAGGTCACATTCTTTGAGCGCTCTCCCAAAGGCGCGTGGATACTCGACAATGACGAGCGGCTGGCAGATTATTCCGGTGAGCTTCTGCCTACGGAGTCTGTGCTCTCGCAGTTGCGCGAACCGCATCTTTATCCTGAGCTTTCTTCTTTGCGGACAGAAATCAGCCGCTGGCGTTTCTATCATCACTTCCGCACGGACGCGGAATCTCCGCTAAGGCATCCGCAAGTTGGTGTGCGCACGCCGGTGCTGGCGCATGATGGACGCGACCTCGCCGCGGCGCTCCAGACTATCAATGAAGTAGGGCAATCGCAGGATTTGCATGAGGCCATCCGGCAGGCTTTTCCCGGTGCGTCTCTTGAGATTGAGCATGATGAAGATACGGGAATGTTTGCCGTGTTGCTGCGCATGCCGGGATTGCGGCGTCCGTTGCGTGCACGCGAACTTTCTGACGGCACTCTGCGCTACCTGTGTTTGCTGGCAGCGCTGCTGAGTCCACATCCGCCGTCATTGCTGGCGCTGAATGAACCGGAAACCAGCCTGCATCCTGATCTGCTGGAGCCCCTGGCTAAACAGCTGGTCAACGCCGGAAAATATTCACAGCTCTGGGTGGTCACACACTCGCAGCGGCTGGCTGAGCTGGTGGAAAAACATTCTGGCGAATCGCCTATCAAGCTGGAATTGACTGGCGGTGAGACGCGCGTGGTGGGCCAACGGACGATCGACGAGAGTGAAGAAGAAGCTGGGTAGGAAAAAAGCAGCTTTTGGCCCTTAGCTTTTAGCCCTTGGCTTTGCTTCGTTAACTCGAGGGATCCTGGCAAACATTTGCTTCTTTGCTCATCACTCACCATGCAACGATTTTTGTGACTCAAACAAAGGCCCTTCAGTCTGCAAAATTTCTACATAAATCTTCTTAAGCTCCCGTTGCTTCTGGCGAAATATTCGGCAACGTCACCGCAACCGGCGGAACCTGTAATTCAGGCATGGGGCTGGAGCTAAAGAGCCTGCGGCACGGGATTGCGAGCCATCGCGCCCATGAACTGGATTTGCTGCGGCGTGCGCTGTCAGTGGATATGCCGGTTCCGGCGTACATCTGCCGATAGAGTTTGGAGATAAAAACAAATGCCAGCCGTGATTTGAAGGTCGGCGTGCAGCTTGATCTCTGCCAGACGGATTTGAAGCTGTAGAAACGGTCCCACACGCTCTGTGTGCGCGTGCGAATTTCGTCGCAGCTCATTACCGGATGCTCCATGAACATCTTGGGGCGAATTGCCGATGGGATCAGCCAGAAGCGGCTCAACGGAATGTTCTGCACACGCGCCGAATCGGGCTGCGCCTTTTCCCATTTCTCAAAATCCACTGTGCCGGGAAATGGAGTGAGCATTACGAACTGCGCAAATGTTACGCCGGCGCGCTGGGCCAAATCGAGCGTGGCTTCAAAAGTGACCTGCCGGTCTGAAGGAAGACCGAAAATAAACGAGCCCAGAATATGTATTTTATGTTTCTTGAACTCTTGCAACCGGTTGACCAGCTCTTCTCCGGAAAAATTGAAATCTTTGTAAACATCTTTCAATCCTTCCGGGGTCACGGCTTCCACGCCAACCAGCGCGCCTTTGATATGGGCGGCATGCATGGCGTCAAGAAACTGCGGGTCTTCAGCGGATTCCATGGTGATCTGGGTGAAAAAGACCATGTCTTTAGGCAGCTGCGCCAGGCGTGACATAAGTTCAAATCGCTCGGCGCGAATTCCCTTCAGCTCCGCCACTCGGGCCTGGTTATTTTGTTTTTCTGCCAAGCGGATGTCCGTCAGCGAAACGGGATAAAAATTGTCGTCGGCCAAAGCAATGTAGCGGTAGCCAAGGCGGCGGAGATCAACGATCTCTTGAATCACGGAGTCGGATGCGCGCTGGCGTGGCTTCTGTCCGTCTGTACGCCACACGGAGCAGAAGGAGCAATGCTTGGGGCAGCCGCGGACGGTCTGTACGGAAGCCCACATATATCGGCCTTTGGGCAGCAGGTCCCAGCGCGCGGATTTAAACTGCTCCGCACCAACGCGTCCGCCTTCATAGACTTTTCTGAGCGTGCCGTTCACCGAATCGGCCAGGGCGCTGGGCCATGCCTGGTCGCCATCGCCTTTTACCACGGCGTGTGCGCCGCCGCGTTCAAATGCTTCCTCAGAATAAAGAGTGGGATGAATGCCGCCATAAATCACAGTCGCGCCGCGTTCGCGCGCAATCAGGCCAATCTGGTAGGCGCGCAACGCGTTGCCGGTATGTGCGCCAATGCCGACGACGTCGCCCGGGGCAATGCTCAGCGGATCAAGCGGGTCAAGGGTTTCATCGCAGATCACAGGATCGCCAAAGGAAGCCGGCGTGGCGGCGGCCAGAACGTACAGCCAGCGGGGGGTGATTACAGCCGTTCCGAACGAAGTGTCGCTTGGATTGACCAGGTGCACTTTCATGGAGGCCTCTTCTCAAAAATCGCGTTGTCTATACGGACAGGTTGTCTATACGGATTGGTATACAACTGAGTGTATCAGTTGCGGCAATCAGCGCTTTGCTGGAGTCGTTCCAGTGGTGGCAGCAATCGCTTTTTTCTGTTCGGGATTCTTGGGCGACAGGGCAACGTCCGCAAGTTCCAGATATCGAGAATTGTGGCTGTTTTGGCCTTCGCCATAAGCCGCGCGGTGGCTGCTGTTGTGCATGTTGGATTTGGGGTTAATCCACATGCCGGGATCCTCAGTTTTGGCCATTTATACTATTGAAACATCTCTGAGTCAAGGGAAGCTGTGCAATACAGCACACTTTGCGGAAATTCATAAAAAGCGGCGAGAAGTGGTGACGCCGAGGCTTTCGGACCGCTTTCCATGCAAACGAGCAAGAGCGCATGTTTGTGAACGTTAAAGCTCTACTTCAAGTGCTTCAACATCTCTTTGAAGGCCGGCGTGCCGGACTTGCCGAGCAGTTCATAGATCATCATTTCCGTGGATGACATGACCGCACCGGCGGCCTGCATGCGGTTCAGGCCCAGCTTCCAATTGAGTTCGGTGCGTGAGCTTACGGCGTCCGCGGCTACGTGTACGTTCATTCCCTGGTTCAATGCACCGAGCGCGGTCTGCATCACGCAGATGTGCGCTTCCATGCCGCAGAGTAAAAGCGTGTTGCGATTGGCCAGCTTGCTCACGGCGGTGCAGTAGGAGTTATTGCCAAAGCAGCCGAATTCCAGCTTGTCGATGGTCTCCACTTGCGGCAGAAGGTCGCTGATTTCAGAGATCGTGGGGCCCAGGCCTTTTACATACTGCGTGCTGACAATGATGGGCAGGGAAAGAATATCCGCCAGACGCACCAGCAGCTGCGAGTTGCGCACCAGCCGTTCTTTTTCAAAGATCGGCGGTAATAATTTTTCCTGAATATCAATGACGGCAAGCGCACAATCTTCCGGGCGCAGCGTTCTACGTGCAGCTTCAGAGTAGGCGGCGGTATCTACGGATGCGGTGACCATGGGGAAATTGTACATCTCTTTTTTCTAAAATCCCGAGCGTTAGCGAGGGATCCCTATTTGCCACGAGAGTTTTTTAGGCGTTCATCGGCGCAAAACCTCTTCAATGAAAGGATCGACATCCTTGCTTCTGATGCCCACTGGAATCTGGTGACCATATTCCGGATAGATGATTGCCCGCGCATGTCCGCCGTGGGTATTGATTGCATCGGCTAAACGCCGTGCCTGATCTGGATCAGTCCGGTCATCCTTGGCGCCATTCAGAATCAAAGCTGAAGCTTTTACTTCCTGTGCGTAATTAAGAAGAGAGCGCGCTCGCAGAGCATCTGTTGTGCCACCGGTTTCTTGATTCATGGAATCTACAATGGAGCTTGCGATAGCCGATTTGGCATTGCGCGCATATTCCTGCAGGTCATATAAACCAGAGATCAAAACCAAGCCGCGAATCCTGGGATCATGCGCTGCCACCATGCCAGCGACCAAAGCGCCGCGACTGATGCCTTCGAGCAAGATTCGATTGTCGTTAACATATCCTACTGCGCGAAGTTTCGAGATCACAGCGGCCACTGCATGCTGGGTAAATGGGCCGCAGAAATCCGCTGGGCCGGTGGAGTCGCCATAGCCGGGCTGAGAAATTGATACGGCCAGATACCCACGACCAGCGTATTGATTGAGCACGCCCCATTGAACGAAATCTTTGCCGCCCGCGCTGGGCCAGGTTTGGTGCCCGTGCAAAAAAATGATGGTAGGCCACGGGCCTTTGCTTTCCGGCTTCTCTAGAAAATATTCAACCTGTTTAGATGGATCGTCAGGGTGAGAAATAGAGAGAGTCTGGGCATGCGCGATTCTGTGTGCGGAACATGAAAGCAATCCGACAAGCGTCAACAGTATTAGCCGCAATGGCTTTTTCATGGTGCCTCACCTTCTTTTCCCGACCATCCTCGTTGCGATAGGGATCCCTCGCTTTGCTTCGGGATGTGTAAAAAAATCAACTGTGGTCATCATGCGACATAACCCCATGGTCCGGCTGTCCCTGGCTGAGCTGCCAAGCTGTTGTCTGCCAGTTGTCTTTGGCGATAGTAACGGTTTTTATCCATGGAGGAAGATCCAGCCGCAGGAATGCTGACAGCGATAGCGCGTACGGTTCATAGAGTGATTGCAAACGGCGCAGCTCTTCTGCGGCGGTATCACCATCGGCCAGGGCTGAGCCGGCGGCATGTAGACCTTTGCGCAATTCTCCCAGTGCATGCGGCGGCAGACGATTCGTGGCGTCGTCTTTATCCGGAGGAGCATGAAATACCTGGCTCAGATCCACCAGCGCATGCCGCGCGATGGCGAACGTCATGCGCGCCTGATACTGGCACATGCCTTCAAGTCCTACCATGGACAAAGCGCAGACATCGAGAATGGCCGTGAGCGATGCGATCCAGGATTGATTGTCATGTTGTGACCGGAAGTACGCCAGCACTGGATACGAAAGATGGCTTTCCATGAGGTCAGCCGACCACCGCTCCCAATCACGCAGCAACTCAGTGAGCGCTTCCATGCCGTCCACGCCGCTTTGACGGCGCAGAATTTCATACGCTGTGGGCGGCGATCCGGCACGCGCGTCCAGCAGGGAGATGGTCACTTCTCGCCGTGAGAACGCTTGATACAGCACCGGCAGATATCCAATCACCAGCGCCAAGAATCCAAAACCAATTCCTGCTTCCAGCACGGTGATAAAGCGCGCCACCGGCGAGGCCGGTACAACGTCTCCCATGCCCAGTGTGAACAGGGTGGTGCCGCTCAGGTAGAGTGCGTTGCCAAAGTCGCTGGCATAGAGCGCGCCGGAAAGCTTATCCTGCAGGCCGTAATGGAGCAGGCCGAAGCCCATGAGCAGTCCAAAGGCCCATAATGCCAGCAGCAGCAACAGAGAAAGAGGGCCATAATAGCTGAGCAGGATGTCGCGTTTCTTTTTGGTGCCGCGCAGGCCTGCCGCTGCTACCCACAGAGGCCAGGTAGCGCGATAGAAGTACCGGGTCAGCCGGAACTGGCGCGTGACGCGGCGCGGGAGCACAATGGTCTCAAAGGTCTCCCACAGAACCAGTAGAATGAGCAAAATACCGAGAATGACAGCAAATATTTTCAGCAACTGGAATCTCCGCAGCCATTAGAGTATCTAAAATGCAGAAAGAACTCACGTTTTAGCGCGGGGATTTAATGCGGACGACCCAAAAGGACAGTTTCCAAAAGTGAAATCAATCTTGCACTTGCTGGTAGGACATCCTTATATGGTGCTGCTGGGCTCCGGACTGCTGGAGCGTGTGGGCGCGCCGCTGTTGCTCTCGCCCGTTCTGGTGGCGGCTGGCGCGTTGGCGGCCGGCGGGCAGCTGCGCTTTGACGTCGCCGTGTGGCTCGCACTGGCTACCTGCCTGATCGGGGACACTCTATGGTACGAGCTGGGCCGCAAGAAAGGCGATTCAGTTCTTTCATTATTGTGCCGCATCTCCTTTGAGCGCGATACATGCGTGCGCCGCTCAAAAGTATTTTTTGAAAAAGGCGTGAACCGCACCCTGTTTCTTTCCAAGTGGCTACCCGGAGTTTCCCACGTGGTGCCAGCGGTGGCGGGCCTCTCTGGCGTTGAACGCCAGCATTTCTTTGTGGTGAACGCCGCAGGATCAGCCGTATGGATTCTGGCGCTGATGCTGGTGGGCTATCTACCGGTGGAGCATCTGCACATTGCTTCTGCCGTGGGGCCGATTGTGTTTGAAGCCAGCCTGGTTGTGCTGGCCGCCAACGCAGGTGTTAAGTACTGGCAGCGCCACCAGTTTCTTGAAGAGCTGTACAAGTCACGTATTACTCCGCAGGAAGTGCGCCTGATGATTGATGCAGGCGACAAGATAGTGATTCTTGATCTGCGCCATCCGCTGGATTCAGTGGCCGACCCAAGAACACTGCCGGGCGCTGTTCGCGTGTTGCCCGATGAGGTGACCAGCCGCGCCGAGACGCTGCCCAAGGATGAAGAGATTATTCTCTACTGTACTTGACCCAACGAAGCCACCAGTGCCCGTGTGGCACAAAAACTTCAAAAACTGGGAATCACGCACGTAA
This sequence comes from Candidatus Angelobacter sp., assembly GCA_036502105.1. Taxonomy (GTDB): domain Bacteria; phylum Acidobacteriota; class Terriglobia; order Terriglobales; family Acidobacteriaceae; genus Angelobacter. The sequence continues at coordinate 7,154 of DASXZE010000319.1, forward strand.
GACCACTTCAGGGCGGCTATCAAGGATGGAAAGACCTTGGCTATCCTCTGGCCGAGCCAACGGATGTGGCGTGGGTGACGGCGGAATTAAGCTGAGAGTTTAGGCTCTGCCGCTGTTGTTGCGGCTCCAATTACTGCGGCTGGGATTATGACACGAGCTTGTCTCGTATATCCTGTTCAGCCTGCAGGATATTTTCTTGCTTACCCAGATCGCGCCAGTAATATCCGTCGGCGCGGAACGCCATGATCTTCTCGCCTTGTGCGGCCAGCCGCAGATATGCCGGGATAATGGAGAAAACCCCTTCTTCCGTGAGCAGCGGAAAGATG
>DASXZE010000320.1:0-8743 GCA_036502105.1 Candidatus Angelobacter sp.
GGCGTGCCTTGGACCGGCGCGCTCGACGGCAGGGAATTATCACCCGCTGCTGCTGGCGTGTTTGTGGCCAAGGCTGAATCCTGTGCCGATGCTTCAGAAACATTTGCTTGCGGGCTTGCGACCGCCGAAGCCAGAAAGAACTGCGCGCCTTCGCCATGCCGCGCGCGCATCTTGCCGTGAACGGTTATTCCGCGCCGCTCCAGCAGCGTGCGGAAAAGCTGCGCCACAAACTCTGCCGGATCTTCAATCGCCAGCGTCTCTTTGGTTCCCGCATCGCCCAGCGGAATTGTGCCCCAGAGCACAATCTTCTTCGCGCCCGGATCGCGATGGATGCCGATTCTTCGCGTGACCCCGGCAGCGCTGGTGACAATCCGATTGTCCAGTTCGTAATAGCCGGTCTCAGGCTCCACGCCGATTAGCGCTTTTTCTCCGGCCAGATCGCCCGGCAGGATATTTATGAAAACTACATTGTCATTAAAAGTGAGAGCTGAAACTGGCGCGCCATCGCTCCATTGCAGGTCGTCCAGCGCCCAGCCTTCGGCGTAGCGCTCAAAGGCGTAATAGGTGTCGTCGCCAATCACGTCGCCATCCACCGTCTTCAATCCGCTCTTGGCTACCTGGTCTGCCATGTCTTCAAGAATCTGCGTGTGCGGTGGCGTGCGCTGCGTCTTTTGCGCATACGGCAAGACCCGCCCAGAAATATTTGGATCGCCCCGGCCCACAATCACCAGATCGCCCAGCAGCCGTCCGTGGCTGTCCATCTTTCCTTCCGCTTCCACGGTGGTGCGAAAGCGATAGTCCGGCCCAGCCGCAGCCAATGCAGCCGCCGTGGTAAACAGCTTGGCATTCGACGCTGGAAGAAAAAGCTGCTCTGGGTCCTGCGAATAAAGCACCTTGCCGCTATCCATATCGACGACATCAATACCCCAGTGCGCACGGTCCAGCGGCGGTTGCGCCAGGATGGCGCTGATCTCCTTGGCCAGGTCTTTTTTAGGCGCAGACTTTTTCGCCGCCACAGCGGAAAGCTGAAGTGACAAGACCAGAGCTAGCGCGAGGATGGTTTGCGCCGTGGCGTTTATTTTTATAGAGCTTTTCTTTACCGCAGCTCCGTTTATTTGTAATGGCAGATAGCGCATACGATTGCCGGAAATTATACAATCGCCGCCATGGGAAGCCCGCCGCCGAATCGCCAGCCATTTAAAAGGCCGCCTTTTACCTGGCACCTGCGCACACGCACTTTGGAACTCGGCCCACGCACTCTGGTCATGGGCATCTTGAACGTAACGCCCGACTCATTTTCTGATGGCGGCAAATTCATGGCCCGCGAACCTGCGCTCGCCCACGCCCTGAAAATGCTGGATGAAGGCGCTGACCTGCTCGATATCGGCGGTGAATCCACGCGCCCTGGAACGCCCGTGGCGGAAAGCGGCATTCCCGCCGAAGAAGAACTCCGCCGCGTTATGCCGGTGATTGAAGCCGTGCTGCGCGAGCGGCCAGGGACAATTTTCTCAGTCGATACGTACAAAGCCGAAGTCGCGCGCGCGGCAGTGAACGCCGGCTGCGAAATTGTGAATGACGTTAGCGCCCTGCGCTGGGACACCCAAATGGCTCCCACCCTCGCAGATCTAGCCTGCGGAGTGATCCTCATGCACACCCGCGGACGCCCGCAGGAGTGGCGCAATTTGGCGCCATCAGACGATATTGTTGCTGAGGTAAAAAAAGATCTGGCTGCCTACGCCAATACGGCGCTGACCCATGGCATTGTCAAAGATCGCATCATGCTCGACGTGGGCATCGGTTTCGGCAAAAAGTTTGACCAGAATTATCCACTGCTGGCCGGACTGGACGAGTTGCAGGAACTCGGCTTCCCGCTGCTAGTGGGAACTTCAAGAAAATCATTTATCGGGCGAACACTGGAGCGCGACGGCAAAGACGCGCCCTCTAACCAGCGCTTATATGGATCGTTGGCAGCCGCTACAGCTTCTGTTCTAAAAGGCGCTCACGTGGTACGCGTGCATGACGTGAAAGCTGCGGTGGATGCGGTGAGGATTGCGGATGAAGTTCTAAAATCAGCCGCGAATTCACGCGAATAAACACGAATCAAATTCGTGTGTTTCGCGTTCATTCGCGGCCACAAAATCTTTTCTCTGCGTACTTTGCGTCCTCTGCGGTGAAACATCACTCCGGAGTAAAATCCCGCAAATTCCCCACCGTCTTGGCATCCAGCTTCTGCAGCACAGCCACCAGCAGGTCCACCATCTTGTCGAAGTCGCCGCGGTTCATGATTCCATTGTGCGAATGCGTATAACGCACCGGGACGACAAGGTTCACCGTGGGCGCGCCGCCGTTGGCTTTTTGCATTTCTGCTGAGTCGTCGCCGTAGCCCTGGATCACGTCCATCTGCAGCGGGATAGATTTTTCTTTGGCCGTTTGCTTCATCAACGCCACAAATTTCACGTTGGGCAGCGCGCTGGAATCATATAGAAAAAGCGCTGGTCCCCCACCGAGCAGCTCTTGCGCTTCTTCTGGCCCCACTTTTGGAGCGTCGCGTGTGACGCCGCCTTCAATCGCAACGCCGATCTCCGGTTTCACAATGTCGCTGGAAGTATGTGCGCCGCGCAGGCCAATTTCCTCCTGCACCGTCGCCACCCAGAAAATCTGGTTCGCATGCGGCATGTGCGCCAGCCGTTTCATGGCCTCAAGCACCACGGCGCAACCCACACGGTCGTCCCAACCTTTGCCCAGATAATTTTGTGTGCCGTTCAGCACGGTAAACGGCGCGTCCGGTACCACAGGATCGCCGGGCTCCAGCCCCATGGCCGCGGCTTCAGCGGCGTTCTTTGCTCCTACATCTAGAAAGACCCACTCGCGCGGATAAACCTTGGTGCGCTCTTCTTGCGGAACAATATGAATATCGCGAATGCCGGTAATGGCATGGATCGGCCCCTTCGATCCAATGATAACCCAGCGCTGATCCACTAATGCCTGATCGAGCCAGCCGCCCAGCATCTGCATGGTGAGATAGCCGTCATTCGTCACACGGCGAACAACTCCCCCAAGTTCGTCCATGTGCGCGTCCACCATAATGCGCGGGCCGCTTGCGCCCTGCACGGCAATCACCGATCCCAGGCCGTCATAACTCAGCTTGTCACTGAGCGGCTTCATGTGGTCCACCATGATTTTGCGCACCGGCTCTTCAAAGCCGGAAGGGCCAGGAGCATCCGCCAGCGCTTGCAGCAGTTGCTGTATTTCGTCGCCAGCGGAAGGCGTATGTGTCTGGGAGAAGGAGGTCGCGGAGAAAAGCGCGCATGTGAAGAAGGCAAAGATGAGACGCAGTTTCATAGCCGTGAATGGTACACAGGCCAAAGAATTATCGCCATTCAAAACAGCTTCTCCGAATCCAGCAGTATCGTTACCGGACCAGAGTTCACCAATTCAACTTCCATCATGGCCTGAAATTGCCCGATCTCGCAGCGCAACCCGGCGGCCCGCACACGAGCAACAAAATATTCGTAAAGCCGCCTGGCTTCCTCGGGTCTGGCGGCTGCGTCAAAGGATGGGCGCTTGCCGCGGCGCACGTCGCCGTACAAGGTGAACTGTGAAACCACCAGCACCGCGCCGCCAGCGTTCTGCACGGAAAGGTTCATCTTCTCTTCTGTGTCTTCAAAAATCCGCAGGCCAATGATTTTTTCTACCAGATAATTCGCTGCGGCTTCAGTGTCGGTTTTGCTTACACCCAGCAGCACAAGGAGGCCGGGGCCAATCTCGCCCGTGGGATTTCCGTCCACGGTAACGCGGCAACGTTTCACTTTCTGGACGACGGCTCGCATGCGCTTACTTTAGCAAAAACCGCTTTTCAGCCATCTCGCAATCTTTTGCGGCCAGCCTGTAGCTCGTGTGGGACGAAATGCATTCAGTGATTTGTTATTTGCCAATTGTAATCTGCTCTCATAGAATCGCGGGTTCTCTCATTCCTCTCCAGGAGTTCAAATATGGCGCGTCGCTCTTATCTGTACCGGGTGATGCTGCTGACCTTGTTTCTGGCGCTGAGCAATTTAGCCATCGCGCAGCCTTCAAACACGCAGCAGACACCGGCCTTTCACAATGATGTGGTCATTAAAGGCGGGACCATCTTGACCGTGACCCACGGCAAGATTGAAAATGGCAGCATATACATTCACGACGGCAAAATTGCCGCCGTGGGGCAAACCGTAAACGCGCCCGCGAATGCCACGGTGATTGATGCCACCGGCAAGTTCGTGATGCCGGGGATCATTGATTCGCACTCGCACATTGCACTGGATGACGACGTGAATGAGGCCACCAGCCCGATCACGCCGCACATGATGATGCGTGACGCTTTTGACTACAATGACAAAGCCATCTATCGCGCGCTGGCCGGCGGCGTAACCACGTCGCTCTTGCTGCATGGCTCAGCCAATATGATTGGCGGCCAGGCCGTGGTCATCAAGCACAAGTACGGGTTAGGGAAAGAAGAGATGATCTTCCCCGGAGCGCCGCAGTCCATTAAGTTTGCCAGCGGTGAGAATCCCAAGCGCGTTTATGGCAGCAAAGGCGGACTGCCTTCCACCCGCATGGGCAACTTTGAAGTGATGCGCGCCGCCTTTATTGAAGCGCGCGAATACATGCACACCTGGGACGAATATGATGCCAAGGTAAAGAAAGGCGACAAAGATGCCACCGCACCCAAGAAAGACCTGAAGCTGGAAGCGCTGGCCGATATTCTGCGTGGCAAGTTGCTGGTGCAGATCCACTGCTATCGCGCGGATGAGTTCCTGACTGAGATTGCGTTGGCCCACGAATTCGGCTACAAGATCCGCGCCTTCCATCACGCGCTGGAAGCCTATAAAGTCGCAGACAAGATTGCGGCTGAAGGCATTGCCATTGCTACATGGCCAGACTGGTGGGGCTTTAAGTATGAGGGCTGGGACGGCATTCCGTGGAACGCGGCCATCTCCTTGCACAACGGCGTGCGCGTTGCGCTCAAGAGCGATTCAGAAGATGTGACCCGCCGCCTGAACCAGGAAGCCGGCAAGATTATGCACTATGGCCTGACGGAAGAAGAGGCGCTGAAAGCCATTACGCTGAATCCGGCATGGATCATCGGCGTGGACAATCGCGTGGGCTCGATTGATGTGGGCAAAGACGCAGATATTTCCATCTGGAACAGCTATCCGCTTTCTTCCGCGGCGCTGGTGGACAAAGTTTTGATTGACGGCGACGTTTACTTTGACCGCTCGCTGCCCAGGCTCGGTCTCACACACTACAAGGAGGTCCAGTAATCATGTTGAAGAAATTTATTATCGCTCTAGCCCTTGTAGCCACAGTAGCCGCACAAACCAAAAAACCAAAACCAGCACCTGCTGCCGGCGATCACAAAATGAATATCGCAGTGGCGATGAATGAAACCATTGCCCTTAAAGGCGGCAAGCTGCTGACCATTACCCATGGCGTGATTGAAAACGGCGTAGTGGTAATGCAGAACGGGCGAATCACCGCCATCGGCGGCGCGGGAACGGCCATTCCCTCCAACGCAAAAGTGATTGATGTAACTGGGATGACGGTCTATCCCGGCCTGATTGATTCTGAAACACACTTGGGACTGACGGAAATTTCCGCTGACCGCATGACCAATGACGAGTTGGAAGCCAGCGATGAAATCATGCCCCACATGCACGTCTATGACGCGTTTCACGCCGAGACTGCTCTGATTCCCGTCACGCGCATTAACGGCGTGACCAATGCCATTGTTGCTCCCGGCGGCGGTGACACTCTGCCCGGCCAGGATTCTTTTATCCAACTGGCCGGCGCTTCAGCCACGGAGATGTTGACGGTCCGCGATATTGCCATGCCGCTCAACTTTACCGGCGCACAACGCCGCAACCAAAGCTTTGAGTCAGCCAAATATCCTTTTACCCGCATGGGCATGGCCACACAGCTGCGCCAGGCATTTATTGACGCACAGGATTACGACCAGAAGCTGATTGCCTATGACAAGAAAAAATCGGCCGGTGGAGACGAGAAAGACAAAGACGCTAAAGATAAAGATGGCAAGGAAAAAGAAAAAGGCCCCGGCACTCCACCCAAGCGCGACCTGAAACTGGAAGCTCTGCTGCCTTATCTGCATGGCAAGAAGCCGGTGGTGCTGGCCGTGGAACAGCCCAACGATCTTCTTACTGCGCTGGACCTGGCCAATGAGTTTCACCTGAAAGTGATTCTCAACCACGTAACGCACTCCGCATCCTTGCTGGATAAGATTGCCGCCACAGGATTGCCAGTGATAGTGGGGCCAATCTACGAGCAGCCAAAAGATGATGAGCGCTATGACGCAGTCTTCAGCATGCCAGCGCAACTGGCCAAGCGTGGCGTGAAGATAGCATTTGCCTCCTATGACGCGCATAACTCCCGCAACCTGCCTTACGCCGCTGGATACGCCGTCGGCTTTGGCTTGTCACCGGAAGAGGCGCTCAAGGCCCTGACCATTAACCCCGCACAGATCTGGGGCGTGGACAAAGACCTGGGCTCGCTTGAGGTTGGCAAAATGGCCAACATAGCCGTTGCCAACGGAGATCCGCTGGACGTAAAGACAGACGTGAAGCATGTCTTTATTCAAGGCCAGGAAATTCCGCTGGTAAATAGACAGACCGAACTGCGCGACCAATACTGGAAATAGCAAATCTGAGCGGAGCCGCGGGGCGTTCTGCCTCTCGGCTCCGTTTTCTTTTGGAGGTAAAAATGTTGAGCTTGCGAAAATTGGTCATGATCGGCGCAGTGCTTGTTATCGCTCTCATGTCTACTCTGCTCTCCGCCCGCGAAACCAGCATTGCTGTAGTTGTGAATCCAGGAAATTCTATTCGGTCGATTTCTCTGGCTGAGCTGCGCAACATTTTTCTTGGCACGCAGCAATTCTGGAAAGACGGTACGCAGATAGTCCCCATTGTCCGTGCGCCCAGCGCGCGTGAACGCGATGTGCTGCTCCGCCGCATTGTTCACATGAGTGAACTACAGTTCCAGCATTACTGGAGCAAGAAACCTGGCCGCGCGCCAATCGTAGTGGTCTCCAACGGCATGCAGGTGGCAACCGTGAGCAAAGAAGCTGGCGGCATCGCACTGGTCTCAACCGGCGATCTCCACGCTGATGTAAAGGTCTTGCGCGTCGGTGGATATCTGCCAGGAGCGGGCGCGTATCCACTGAGGAGCTCTGCCGCAAGATAAGTTTCATTTTTAAATAAACGAGATTTCACACCGATTCGCCGCCATCGGCGTAACATTGAGTGTGTTGGCGCATCAGACAAGATGGCGTCTGCGGTCTTCATCAAGAGACAGCAAAGCTCGCGAAAGGAGCAACACATGGTTTCAACAGCACTTTTTGTTCGTCTAGAAGCAAAGCCCGGTAAAGAAGAAGAGGTAGCCAGCTTTTTGAAAAGCGGTCTGGCGCTTGTGGAGCAGGAACCGGCCACGATTGCCTGGTTCGGCATACGGCTTGGTCCCACAACGTTTGGGATTTTTGACGCATTTCCTGACGAAGCAGGCCGCCAGGCGCATCTCACCGGACGCGTTGCCGCCGCTCTGATGGCAAAAGCCGGAGAGCTGCTTTCACAGCCTCCATCGATTGAAAAATGTGACGTGCTGGCCTCAAAACTGGCCGATGGTAAAGCCGAGAAAGCTGCATAAGTTGCTGGTGACACCGCGCCTATCCAAATGACTGATCTGGGAAAAATGTTGCTGATGCTTGGCGGCGTGATCTTTCTGGTTGGCGCGGTGCTCCTGCTTGCGGGACGCTTCAACCTGCCGCTGGGCCGCCTGCCCGGAGACATTGCTTATCACGGCAAGAACACTGCCTTTTATTTTCCTATTACTACGTGCATTTTAATTAGCATGGTTCTGTCATTGATCTTCTGGCTATTCGGACGGCATCGATAATGAAAATCAGGTCACAGACTACAAGATCTGAGATTTTTACCTGGCTATTCGGAATAGCTGCACTAGCTGCTTCATTCGCCCTGTTGTCCAATGAAGGGCATGCGATCCAGATAGCAAGCCTTGTTTCCTCACTCTGCATTATTGTCTTCTTATGTTGTCTGAGATTTACCTCAAGAAAGCCGCCTTCGCCAAAATGGTTAAAAATACTTAGCAGCCTGGCTCTGGTGCTCATGGTTCTTTTATGGATGAGTGCTTTATTGGGCTGGGGAGAAGCACAGTGAAGCATAAGTGCGTGGTTCTCATTCCTGCTAAACTGCCTTTGAATGCCTTTTCCTGACCAGCTTGGCTTTACCTTTGATCAAGCCCCAACGCGCCGGATATGGCGCGTGGCTGATCTGGTGGGCGCGGTGCGCACCACGGTGGAGCGCGGCTATACCGATGTCTGGATAGAAGGCGAGATTTCTAATTTTCGGCCGTCAGAGTCGGGACATCTTTATTTCACGCTGAAAGATGGTGACGCACAGCTGCGTATTGTGATGTTCCGCAGCCAGGTGCGTCTGCTGCGCTTCCGTCCGGAGAACGGTTTGCAGATCATTGCCCGTGGCCGCGTGACAATCTATGACGCGCGCGGCGAGTTACAGCTCTCTGCTGAATTTCTGGAGCCGGTAGGCGCAGGAGCCCTGCAGCTTGCTTTTGAACAGCTCAAAGCCCGGCTGGCGAAAGAAGGCTTGTTTGACGCTACACGCCGCAAGCTCATTCCCGCGCTGCCTCGCCGCATCGGCATAATTACTTCGCCACG
>DASXZE010000321.1:0-25064 GCA_036502105.1 Candidatus Angelobacter sp.
TGTTCCGGAAGTCCCGGACGGGTCAGGTTGAATTCAAACCAGCGCAAAGCTGCGATCTGCTCGAAGGCATGCGTATCGCGTTGCCAATCGCGAAAATCAGGCAATGACACGGATATGTGAGGAGCGTTGCGATTGCTTTGCCAGACCATCACTAACTTATCCGGCTCGCGGTAAGGCAATGGAGCCAGCATTACGCCCTGAACCACACTGAAGATGGCAGTATTTGCGCCGATGCCCAGAGCCAGCGTTAAGACGGCGACGATGGTGAAGCCGGGAGATTTGCGCAACCCGCGAATACCGTAGCGGATGTCTTGCATGAACTGCTCAAGCCAGATGAACCCCCAGGCTTCCCGCGACTCTTCTTTGACACGGCCCACATTGCCGAATTTACGCAAGGCGGCATAACGCGCGTCCGCAGGCGACATGCCGCGTTCGATATTGTCCTGAGTTTCTATCTCGATGTGGTCACGCATGCCTTGCTCAAGATCAGACAGCATGCGCTTGCGAAAGAACCTCATGATTCGCCTTCCTGCCCTGCTGGACGGAGAATCCGCGCGATGGCTCCTGCCAGTTTTTCCCATTTGCTGGTTTCAACCACCAGTTGCCGTCTGCCTCTGGCGGTGAGCCGGTAAAATTTGGCTCGGCGATTGTTTTCCGAGACGCCTTCTTCCACTGAAATCCATTGCCGGCGAATGAGCCGGTGCAGGGCCGGGTAAAGCGATCCTTGCTCGACTTGCAACACTTCATCCGATTTGAATTCGATGGCTTTGGCAATGGCGTGGCCATGCGCCGGACCCAGAAGCAGCGTTTGCAGAATCAACAGGTCTAAAGTGCCCTGAAGCAAGTCCACGCGCTCTTTTTGTTCTTTAGTAGACATTCTAGGTGAGAATAGGTGTGCTCCGGTAGAATGTCAAGGTGAGAGGTGAAAATTCTCAAGCTCGTAGCAATGCTTAATTCCGGCACATGGGTTGACCGCAACAAGAGTGGACTAGTGCTGATGGGCTAAGTGGTTCGCGCAATCCGCAATTGCTTGGTTTGCTGCGGACGCAGGCCATGGATTCGCTGGTTGAGATGGCAAGGTGGAAGGAGGCGGGCCAGGCACGCATGTATAGAGTTCTGCTTGGAAGGATCGCGGGCATGGACGAGGCGAGGATTGACCAATTAATAGATTCTGAAAAAATCGGCGAGATTATTACGGCTGCGGCAAGCAAACAATAAGCAATTTAAAGGTTGACAAAAGCGAACAAAAAACGATATTATGGGAGTGGGCAGAACGCCCGAAGGGAACCAGTTCTTTGAAAACCGAATACACTTGTTTTGGGGCGCTGAATGATTGGGCCCGCAGGTATTAACTAAAGAGTAAAAAACGAGATTAGCGAGAACGAAAATTGGAGTAGCGATTCGAGGACGGAACGAGGCGAAAAAAGAGCTTCGACAGCCTTGTCACAGCCTTATCGAAATGGCGGTTGGCCTTTTGTTTGCAACAAAAGTGCCATAGCCGGGTGGGGTGTTCAAAAAAATTGATTAAGTAGTAAACAAAAGTCGTGGGCAAATCACGATGCATGGCAGAGTCATCCGGCTATTCTGCGGAGAGCGCTCTGAGGAGGATGCTTTTGATGCGAGCACAAGGTCCCCCCTTCCTGTTTCGGCCGCTGAAGAAGGCGCGTCCTCATTTACGGAAGCCGGGATGACGATTTTTTAGCAAGGGGCAAACTCAACTACTGTCTTGCTCTCTGCTTTATCGTGGCTCAGTCATAGCGACTCATTTACAAGCTAACCCGGCTAACCAACCACAGTCCAGACACGTCTCATCATCACTATCTCTTAATTAATTCGTTTTTAATACAATTTAAGAGAAAACGTTCAGGTGAAGCCATGAACAATATCGGCCAGGACATCCATTACGCGTTGCGGGGATTGCGCAAGTCTCCGGGCTTTGCCGCCATTGCCATCCTTACGCTGGCGCTGGGCATTGGCGCGAACACCGCGATTTTTACCGTGGTCAACGCGGTCTTTTTTCATGCTCTTCCGGTGAAAGATCCGGCGCGGCTGGTGGAAATATTCACCGTGGACCAGCGCAAGATCTTTGGCGCATCCAATAGTTTCTCTCCCAGTTCTTATCCGAACAGTGAAGATATTCAAAGGCGCGCGCAGTCCTTTGACGGAATGGCGATCTGCCAGTTTGGCGGCGCGTCGGTCAGCATGACCGTGAATGGCCAGCCGAACCAGTATTTTGCCCAGCTCTGTTCAGGAAACTTCTTTGATGTTCTGGGAGTTCATGCGCTGCTTGGCCGGACGTTTCGCGCGGACGAAGATCGTGAAGCCGGTGCGGGGCCCGTGGCGGTGTTGAACTATGGATTCTGGGAGCGCACACTGGGCGCGAATCCGCATGTGATTGGTGAAAGCGTTCTGATCAATGGCCAGGGATTCACCATTATTGGCGTGGCGCCAAAGGGCTTTCAGGGAACCACTGTGATTGGCGGGCCGGACATGTGGATTCCCATGTCAATGCATGACCAGATTGTCAGCAGCTTTCTTAAAGTCTGGTTCAATGAGCGGCGCTTTCTCGGGTTTAGTTCGGTGGCCAGATTGAAACCCGGCGTGCGGAAGGAGCAGGCCAACGCTGAGTTACAGGCAATTGCGGCCGATCTGGAACAGGCGTTTCCGCTGGCCAATAAAGGCCGCAGCTTTACCACGCAGCCGCTGCTGGAATCGAGTGTGAACGCCAATCAGCGCGGGCAGTTCGAACTTGCCGGCGTAATGATGATGAGCGTTGTGGGTATTGTGCTTCTGATCGCATGCTTCAATATTGCCAACCTGTTGCTGGCGCGAGCCGCGGGAAGAAAGCGCGAGATTTCTATCCGCGTGGCGATTGGCGCATCGCGCAGCCGCATTATCACGCAACTGCTTTCAGAGGCCATGGTGCTGGCGATTGCCGGAGGCACGCTAGGCCTGGCGCTGGCATTCGCCGGGCGCGATGTGATGTGGCGCTTCCGTCCGCCACAGCTTCCGGCTGACGGCATGGACCTTGCGCTTGACTGGCATGTGATGGCGTTTACCTTTCTCATCGCGATTGGAACGGGGCTGATTTTTGGTTTGGCGCCGGCGTTGCAAGCTTCGCGACCAGACCTGGTTACGGAGTTAAAGGAGCGTGCCGGAGGCGATCTGAGCAAGAGACGCAATGGCCGTGTTCGCGCGTGGGGATTCAATGTGCGCGACGTTCTGATTGCGTTGCAGGTGGCAGTGTGCCTGATTGCGCTGGTGATTGCCGGGCTGTTTCTCATCAGCCTGCGCAATGCCCATGAAATGGACCTGGGTTTTGACACCACGAATCTCGCCATGCTTTCGTTTGATCTGGGCGCTTTGAAATATGACAAGGCGCGCGCGCGCGAGTTTGAACGCCGCGCTCTGGAAGCAGTGCAAAATACTCCGGGCGTGCGCAGTGCGGCGCTTTCCAACACGATTCCGTTGTTCAACGGCGGATTCGGCAGGACGCTGTTTCGGGAAGGGCAGGAAACGAACAATGGGCAGAGCGGCTCCATCACGCAGATTTCCGCCATCTCTGATGAGTACCTGAAGACCATGGGCATTCCCATGGTGCGCGGGCAGGGCTTTGATAGCAGCGTGCGGGAAGATAGCCCGCGCGTGGTTGTGATTAATGAAACTGCGGCGCGCCAGATATGGCCCAATGAAGATCCCATTGGCAAACGCTTTAAGTTTTTCCGCGATACCGATTTCACGCAGGTGATTGGCGTGGTGCGTGATTCCAAATACAACGCTCTGGGCGAAGAGGGCCGGCCCTATACCTACATGCCGCTGGTGCAGAACCCTGATGCGTCCGTGACTATTTTCTTCAGAACGCAGGGCGATCCGCGCACGGTTTTGAGCACGGTGCGTATGCAGGTGCAGGCCATGGACCGCAATTTGCCTATCACCAATGTCTGGCCGATTGGCGAGGTCATTTCGCAGTCGTTGTGGGCGTCAAGTTTTGGAGCGAGCCTGCTGACTGTGTTTGCCGTGATTGCCATGACGCTTTGCGCGGTGGGAATTTACGGCGTTGTGGGATATTCCGTGGGCCAGCGCATACGTGAATTTGGCATTCGCCTGGCGCTGGGCGCGCAGCCCCAGGACGTGCTGCTGATGGTCCTGAAAAAGAGCGTGCTGATTATGGCTGCCGGACTTGTTGCGGGCCTGGTTGCAGCATTTCTGCTGGCGCGGCTGATTGTAACTTTTTTGTATGGCGTCAACACCAACTCACCGCTGGCATTTCTGGCCATGGCGCTGGTGCTGGCGGGGGTCGGCGTGTTTGCCAGTTATATTCCAGCGCGACGCGCCGCCAGGGTTGATCCCATGGTGGCGCTCCGTTATGAATAACCGCTGACTGTTTTAGCGATACGTAATGCTCATCTGGTCAACGTAAACACTGTAAGGCGCGGCGGCGCTGTTGCTATCCAATTGGAAGCCGTTTGTGAACTGGTTGTTCGCGGCCCCGGAGAAAAACGCGTTGTGCGTAATGTTCACAGGCGTCCGCACACCGTCAACGGTAAGAGCATCGTGGATCACGGTATGCGCCGTGGTGTCATTATGGTATTCAGCCACAATGTGATGCCAGGTCCCGGGCGTGAAGCGTGTAAGGGGAATGCCAGTGGCGTTCCATTGTTTTGTGCCGTAGTCAAAGATGCGCCAGGTGTTGCCGGTATACAGTGCCTGCCAGCTGAAGTTATAAACGTATCCGCCCAGAATTTGCTGGCACTCAAACTCGATCGCCTGTGGCAGATTTTGCGAGCCCTGCGGAATGTAAAGGTCAAACGTATACGTCAGCGCAGCCATGGGTGTAGTAACGGGCGTGTGCTGCTGGTAGAAATATCCGTTGGTGAAGGGAACTGTTGCTGCAATGCTGAACTGAGTGGCGGATCCGTCTTCACTGGGAGTGGCGATGCCCAGCGTGTCAGAGTAGCTGGCAACGGCACCCGCTGCGCCGTTGTTGCCGCAGTTGCCGCAAGTCAGCCACGGATTTTCCTCCACGCGAGAAATCACCGTACCGGCGCTGCTTGTGCCCGATGGCGTTGGTGAAGGCGCAGGTGTTGGACTGGGTGAAACTCCGGCTGTTGTTGTCGGCGATGTGGCGGAAGAAGATGAAGCCATCTTTCCGCCGCAAGCTACTAGAGTAAACGTCAAGGCGACGATACATAGGCAAGATTGAATGATTCTCCTGGGTCGCATGGCGTCCCCTCCTAAAATCTGGTCTTTGGGGTAAGCACAAGGGCTTACATTGTTCGCAAACGCAATGTACTAACCGGTGGGTTATTTTGGATTACGTGGAAGACCTGAGAGAGCAACTACCTTAGGGAGTGCACGTTTGGTGCGTGTTGCATGAACCTTAGTGCTCTATTGATTTATTGGTAGTTGGCGAAACAGATCAAGCGGCACTTTTGGGGGCGGAACAAGTATTTTCTAATCGAAGGTAACTTGTTTATTCTCAATCGTTTTGCCAGAATTAAAGCTGGTTTCATGGCAAAAACCAGAGGGGTTGACCAGAGGCTCTGGAGCTTACCAGCGCAATCATAAAGTTTGGTTTTTCAGTACGGGTAAACAGCGGATATCGGTGACAGGAACCCATGCTGCATAATGAGTGTTTACAAGGCTCACCAAATTCAAAGGGAGCAACCAGAGATTGACTTCCGGCAATCTGGGTTTGTCAAAAACTGAGGCATTTCTGCGCGTTGCCGCTCTGCGCGTTGACTACCACGCTGCCAGCGGAGACGTGGTGCATGCTCTGCGCAATGTAGAATTTGATATTGGCGCGGCAGAGAGCCTGGGCGTACTGGGTGAATCCGGCTCCGGCAAAAGTTCGCTGGCTTTAGCACTGCTACAGCTCTTGCCCCGAAATGCACAAGTAGTCTCAGGCAGCATTGAATATCTTGGCCAGGGACTGACGGAATTTTCTCCCAATCAATTAAGCCCAAAACAATTAAGAGAGATGCGCGGCAGTGAAGTCTCACTGATATCGCAAGAGCCGGCGCTGGCTTTGAACCCTGTATTGCCGCTGGGACGCCAGCTTGCAGACGTGCTGCTGGCGCACAACAATTTACCGCGTGATGAAGTATCAGCGCGTTGCAATAAAATGCTGCGCGAGGTTGGCTTTGAGGACTCAGAGCGCATTATGCGCGCGTATCCCCATGAACTCAGCGGAGGCCAGCGCCAGCGTGTGGCGATTGCACAGGCGCTTATCTGCAGGCCCAAACTGTTGATTGCCGACGAGCCCTTGAGCGCGCTGGATGCAGCCACGCAGGCGGAAATCCTGGACCTGCTCCAGCGGTTAAAGCAGGAGATGGGCCTGGCCATGATGTTTATCACCCACAATGCCGGAGTGCTTTCCGCGCTGGCGGACAACATTCTGGTGATGCGCGATGGCGAAGTGGCAGCGCGTGGCAGCATGCATCAGCTGCGAAACAGCTCTGACGATTACGTGCAAAGTATTTTGTTTCCGGAAAAGAACCTGATCGCAGCTCCACATCAAGCAGGGAAAGTGGATGGCAGCGGCAAAGCGCTGCTGGAAGTCCGCAACCTGGGCAAACGATTTGTTCAACAGAGAATGTTGTCACGCAAAAAGTTTGCGGTGCAGTCACTGGAAGACATCGATCTTAAATTGCGTGAAGGTTCGACGACGGCTGTGCTGGGGCGCTCCGGGTCAGGGAAGTCAACATTGGCGCGCTGCATTGCCGGCTTTGAGACTGCGGATTCAGGCGAGATATTTCTGGAAGGGAAGAAAGATTTTCCGCAGCGCCAGGTGCAGATGATCTTTCAAGATGCTGCCACCTCGATCAATCCCAGATTTACCGCGCGGCAGATAGTCGCGGAGCCCATGGAGATTGCGCGCTGGAAAACGGAAGCCGAGCGCACGGCGCGCGCGTTGCAGTTGATGGAGGAAGTCGGACTCGATCCGGCATGGGCATTGCGGCTGGCGGCGGAGTTCAGTGGCGGACAACGGCAGCGTCTGGCGCTGGCGCGTGCGCTGGCGGCTGAGCCCAAACTGCTCATTATGGACGAAGCGCTCTCCGGTCTCGACCTGCCGTTGCAGGCACAGATGGTGCGCCTGCTCATGGACCTGCAATCGCGGCATGGGCTTACCTATCTATATATTTCGCACGACCTCAATTTCATCTCGCTGTTTGCGCAGGAAGTTGTGGTGATGGAAGCCGGGCGCATTGTGGACCACATTG
This sequence comes from Candidatus Angelobacter sp., assembly GCA_036502105.1. Taxonomy (GTDB): domain Bacteria; phylum Acidobacteriota; class Terriglobia; order Terriglobales; family Acidobacteriaceae; genus Angelobacter. Next base: position 7,224 of record DASXZE010000321.1, read on the forward strand.
TCCCTGGCGAATTAGGTCAGAGCGTTCAGTTGGCCACGCGGGAATTAGTAGAAGCCAGTGAGCGGCTGCATGCTCCCGGCGTGGAGGTGGCCGTATGATCGGCTACGTCGCGCGCCGCGTTGGTCATGCTTTTTTGCTTTTGTTTGGCGTTTCCATTTTGTTGTTTCTCCTGCTGCAGGCTGCGCCGGGAGATTTCCTGAGTGAGATCCGGTTGAATTCGCAAATCTCGCCGGAAACCGTGGCCCAGTTGCGCGCGCAATACGGGCTGGACCAGCCACTGCCTGTCCGCTATTGGAAATGGGTGAAGTCATCCGCCCGGGGCGAATTCGGATATTCATTTGCCTATAACACGCCGGCTGCGGAACTGTTGTGGCCGCGCGCGCGTAATACTTTATTGCTGAGCATACCTGCTGTCGTGATTTCCTGGCTCATCGCCGTTCCGCTGGGCGTGTTTGCCGCGGGATGGAAAGGCGGCTGGGCCGACCGTTTGTTTTCCGGCGGAACGTCAGTTTTGCTGGCGCTGCCCGATGTCTTGATTGCTTTGCTGGCGCTGCTGATTGCGCTCAAGACCGGAATGTTTCCCGTGGGAGGAATGACCTCCATCAATGCGCAAGACCAGGGCACATGGGCGTGGCTGCGCGATCTCGCCTGGCATATGGTGCTGCCCGTTGCGGCGTTGGTGATTGGGTCGGTAACGATTATTTTGCGCCACGTGCGCGCCAGCGTAAATGAGGTGTTGGAATCCACTTACATGCGCGCTGCGGAAGGCCACGGGTTATCCCGTTTAAAATTACTTTTTGGCCATGCACTGCCCGCGGCGGCCAATCCGCTGATCTCGCTTTTTGGACTATCTGTGGCGTTGCTGCTCAGCGTTTCTTTGTTGATTGAGGTGGTGATGAGCTGGCCGGGCATCGGCCCGCTGCTGCTGGAGGCGATTCTTGCCCGCGATCTATTTGTTGTGATCGGCGCAGTTATGCTCTCCACGCTCTTTCTGGTCGCCGGCAATCTGCTGGGAGACGTGCTGCTCTATGCCTTTGATCCAAGAATCAGAAGGCAGGGAATTAGAAGACAGGGAATCAGAAGACAGGCGATCAGGAGGCAGGCATGAAGCGGCCATTCAAATTCACCTGGGCCATCTGGTTCCTGCTGGCGATTCACGCCGTGGTAGCGCTGGCGGGATTTAGCGCGCCTTACAACTATGAGACGCAGGACCGCGAGCACGCATATGCGCCGCCGACCAGAGTGCATTTCATTGACTGCGCCGGAAAATTTCACCTGCGGCCGTTTGTTTATGCCACCAAAAGCGATGAGCTCAATCTAATGGAATATACGCCGGACTGCGCGCAGCCGGCGCGGGTCCAATTCTTTACGCAGGGAGATGAATACAGCATTTTGGGAATGTTTCACGCCACGCGGCATTTGATCGGCGTACAAGAGCCCGCCCGCCTGTTCCTGATGGGAACAGACGGCTTTGGCCGCGACCAGTTTTCCCGTCTGCTGTATGGCGGGCAGGTTTCACTCTTTGCCGGATTTGTGGCGGCTTCATTTTCGGTGGTGGTCGGCTTGTTGCTGGGCAGCATTGCGGGAATGTATGGCGGCCGTGTGGACGACGTCGCCATGCGCGTGGCGGAAATTTTTATTGCTGTGCCTTGGTTTTATCTCTTGATTGCCGTGCGCGCCTTTCTGCCATTGCAGATCAGTCCGGTGGTGGCGTTTCTGCTGGTGGTTTCTGTGATTGGCATGGTGGGCTGGGGACGTCCCGCGCGGCTGGTGCGGGGTGTGGTGTTGAGCGCGCGCGAACGTAATTTTGTTTTAGCCGCGCGCGGCTTTGGTGCATCCAATGCCTACTTGCTGCGCCGCCATCTCATGCCGCTCACGTTCCGCGTGCTGCTCACGCAGATGGCTGTCTTGATTCCGCAGTTCATTCTGGCGGAAGTGATTTTGTCTTTTCTCGGGTTGGGAATCGGCGAGCCGTTTCCGAGCTGGGGCAACATGCTGGCGCAGGCGCAGCAATACAACGTTTTGGTTTCTTACTGGTGGATGCTGCTGCCCGGACTGGCGCCCATTCCAATATTTCTGGCGTATCACTCATTGGCGGAGACGCTACAGGAGCGGATAAAATCAACTATCTAATCCCAACCAGAAAGAGGGCCCTGGTGCGTACAGTGCGCTCCATGCTGTGGTATGTCTCCGCGTTGCTGCCTTTGCTGGCGGCCGTGCAGGCTGTTGCCCAGGAAGACCTTTTGCGCACGACTTCTGAGCCCGGAACTCGCGGCGGAAAGCTGGTGATCGCGCAGCGCTCAGAGCCGCGGACTTTCAATCCGGCGGTAGCCATTGACCAGAATTCTTTCGGCGTAAACGCACGCCTGCAGGCGGACCTGATCCACATCAATCGCGCAACACAGAAGACTGAGCCGGCGCTGGCGAAATCATGGACAGTTTCAAAAGATGGCACGCAGTTCACGGTCAAACTGCGGCAAGGGCTCAAATTTTCTGACGGCGCGCCTTTTGACGCCGATGACGTCATCTTTTCCTTCAAAGTTTATCTAGATGAAAATGTACATTCTTCGCAGCGCGATTTGCTGATCATCTCCGGCAAGCCGGTTACTGTGCAGAAAGTCGATAGCTTCACCGTCCGCTTCACATTTCCCGCGCCCTACTCGGCAGCGGAGCGCGTGTTTGATGGCCTGGCCATTCTGCCGCGGCACCTGCTGGAAAAAGATTATCAGGAGGGAAAGATCAATCAGGCCTGGGGGCTGAATACGCCGCCGGAGAAGATCGCCGGGCTGGGAGCATTTCGCCTGAAGCAGGTCATCCCCGGCGACCGCGTGGTGCTGGAACGCAATCCTAACTACTGGAAGATCGACGCCAAGGGGCAGCGGCTGCCTTACCTCGACGAGCTAACGTTTGTTGTTGTCCCAACGCAGGACGCGCAGGTGATTCGTTTCCAGGCCGGCGACTCGCAGATCATCAGCGGATTAAGCGCAGACAATTACGCCGTACTGGAGCCAGAGCAGAAAGCGCGGCACTTCAGGCTATATGACGCCGGGCCGGGGCTGGAATATAACTTCCTGATGTTCAACCTGAACGATGACACGGACGGCCGTCTGCCGGAAGTGGCGCGCAGGCAGAAGTGGTTTCGCGATGTGCGTTTTCGACAGGCCGTGTCGGCGGCCATTGATCGGGCTGCCATTGTGCGGCTGGTGTATCGCAATCGCGCTACGGCGCTGGCCACGCATGTGAGCCCGGGCAATAAATCATGGTTCAATGCGTCCATTCCCGCGCCGGTGCGCTCTCTGCCCAAAGCGCGTGAGCTGCTCAAGACGGCAGGATTCTCGTGGAAGCCTGACAACACTCTTATCGATCCCAGCGGACAGCCGGTGGAGTTCACGATTCTGGTGAGTTCCAGCAACGCGCAGCGCGGGCAAATGGCAACACTGATCCAGGAAGACCTGAAAGCCCTTGGAATGGCCGTGCACGTAGCGCCGCTGGAAAGCCGGTCAGCCAATGATCGTGTGTTGAATTCGCATGATTATGAGGCGATTGTGATGGGGCTGGTGAGTGGCGATGCTGATCCCACGCCAGATATGAATGTGCTGATGTCGAATGGGCAGACGCATTTATGGCATCTCAATGAGAAAGCGCCAGCAACGCCGTGGGAGGCGGAAATAGATCAGCTCATGGAGAAACAGCTGGTCACGCTCGATTATCAGAAACGCAAAAAGATTTATGACCGGGTACAGGAAATCCTGGCGCAGCAGTTGCCTGTGGTGTATCTGGCCAGTCCCAGTATTTTGACGGGAGCGCAGGAAGACCTGGGTAACTTCCACCCGGCCGTGATTGAACAGTATACTTTTTGGAACGCAGAAGAACTTTTTTGGCACACCCCCGCCGGAAAACATTAACCGGAAAAATATGAATGGATGACAACGCCAACGAACTAGCTTTACTAGCGAACAGGGAAATAGCGGCTGAAGACGAACGACTGGTACAGGAATGCTTGAGCGGCGATGAGCGGGCATGGAACACGCTCATTGATAAATACAAGCGCCTGATTTATTCCGTGCCGGTCAAATACGGATTCAGTCCGGATGAAGCCGGAGACATTTTCCAGAATGTCTGCATTGACCTGTTCACCAATCTTTCCAAACTGAGGAAGATTGAATCGCTGCGCTCATGGTTGATCACCGTGGCAACGCACAAGTGTTTCCATACGAAGAAGCAGAAAAAGAATGATGTGGAGCTGGACGCCATGGAGCAGGAGGTGGCGGAGGAGATTGTCGCGGCCCCGATCGTAATGCAGGAAATCCAGGAAGAACAGGCCGTGCGTGACGCGATTCAGCGGCTCACGCCGCGCTGCGCGGAGCTGGTGAAGCTGTTGTTCTATGAGCAGCCGCCCATGCCATATACAGATGTGGCGCAGAAGCTGGGTCTGGCAACGGGATCGATTGGTTTTATCCGCGGACGCTGCCTGAATCGCCTGCAAAAGATTCTTGCGGAATTGGGATTCTAGATGGTCCAGCAACCGAACTTCGGGATCGAACAGTGGATCATCGACCTGGCCGGCATCGCTGATGAAAAAGCGCGTCGCGCTTTTCTTGCCGCGCAAAATGGCGCGCGCAGCAGAAGCGAGGTGGAAGCGCTCTATGATGCCGTGGTCATTTATGCCCGCGTGGATCTGCAGAAAGCAGATCGCATGGCCGGCGCCGCTACGTGGATCGCGCAGCAGATCAATGATCCTTATGCTCTGGCGCAGAGCGCACGGGCGGTGGGCCATGTCTTCTACCTGACCAGCAAATATCAAAAAGCCATCCTGGAATATGAGAAGGCGCTGTTGATCTTCCAGCAGATTGGGCATGACGTGGATTACGCCCGCACCATCAGTGGAGCGCTGCAAAGCCTGATCTATGACGGCCAGTATGAACGCGCCTTCCGCCTGGGCGAGGAAGCGCGCGCCATCTTTCACAAACACAAAGACCGTCTGCGGCTCTCCCGGCTCAATAGCAATATTGCCAATATCTATTTCCGGCAAGACCGTTTTCAGGAGGCAGTAGAGGCTTATGAGAATGCCTACCAGGAATTTCTGGAATATGGCGAACCGCTGGATATTGCCGCAGTGCTCAGGAATCTTGCGGTCTGCTATTACAGCTTGAATGATTTTGATCGCGCGGAAGAGACTTACCGGCTGGCGCGTCAGCATTGCCTGGAACATGGTTTCTCTCTGCTGGTGGCTGAGGCAGATTACAACGTGGCATATCTTCATTACCTGCGCGGCGAATATCTGCGGGCCATCGAACTGTATGACCAGACGCGTAAACTCTGCGCCGAACTGGGCGACCGATATCATCAGGCGCTGTGCGATCTGGACGAATCCGAGATCTATCTGGAATTGAACCTGACGGAAGGTGGCACAGAGCTGGCGCAGGACGCGTTTGTCGCGTTCACCGAACTGGGCATGAAGTATGAAGCGGCCAAGGCAGCGACGTTCTCGGCCATCGCCATTAGCCAGCAGGGGCGGTACAAGCAGGCGCTGGAGAGTTTTGATCGCGCGCAGGACCTCTTCATCATAGAAGGCAATCCGCTGTGGCCTCCGCTGATTGATCTGTACAAGGCGCTGGTGCTGTATGAAGCCGGCGACAATGACCGGGCCGAAGACCTGGCGACCAAGGCGCTCGATTATTTCGGCCAGTCAGTGTTGCCCTCAAAGGCAGCGCTGTGTGAGCTGCTGCTGGCGGCAATCGAGCTGCGCGCGTCTGATCCGGAAGAGGCACGCCGTTATTGCAGCGCGGCACTCTCGCGTCTGGCGCACATTGATTCACCGGCAACCTATCAGGCGTATTTCATGCTTGGCCAGTCAGAAGAGGCGAGTGGGAATATCGAACTGGCGCGGCAGGCATACGAGCAGGCATTCAGGAAGCTGGAAGATCTGCGCAGCCATCTGGGTAAAGAAGAGCTGAAGATTGCGTTTCTCAAGAACAAACTCGCGGTGTATGAAGGGCTGGTGGTTACGTCGCTGGCGGTGAGTTTTGGCTCGCGCGCGCAAAGGGAAGCGTTTGGCTACATTGAGCAGGCAAAGTCGCGCAGTTTGGCGGACCTGATCGCATTCCGGGCTTCGTCCATTAGCTCAAGGGAACCAGAGACGCTGTCGCCGGCCATGGGAGAATTTCGCGACCTGCGGCAGAAGCTGAACTGGACGTACCACCAGATTGAGCTGGAAGAGCTGAACCCTACTGGAAGCTCTCGTGACCGCATTCAACAGCTGCGGCAGCTGAGCCGCCGCTATGAAGATGCGCTGGTGAAGGCGTTTTCCCAGGTGCAGAATGTGGACCGCGAATTTGCCAGCCTGCAAAATGCCAAAACGGTATCGGTGGAGGCACTGCAGAAGATTTTGCCGGAGAACGCTTTGCTGCTGGAGTACTACACGGCCCGCAATCGTTTCTACGTTTGCCTGGTTTCACGCAAGGAGTTCAAGATTGTCCCGCTGGGCGATGTGATGGCGGTGCGGGAGAAGCTGCGTCTGCTGCAATTGCAGCTGGCAAAGTTTCGCCTGGGCGCCGACTATATACGGCGGCTGGAAAAGCCGCTGCTGCAGGCCACGCAGGCCCACTTGGAAGAGCTTTACACGCTGTTGATCGCGCCGATTCGCGACCAGCTTACGGCTGAGCACCTGATTATTGTCCCGCATGCGTTTCTGCACTATTTGCCTTTCCATGCGCTTTCTGATGGCGAGCGGTATGTGATCGACGATTTTTCGGTTTCTTATGCGCCCAGCAGCAGCATTTTTGCCGTATGCCAGGAAAAAGCCCAACCAGAGAGCGACGGAGAAACGCTGGTGATGGCGGTGCCGGATGCCCGCGCACCTTATATAGAAGAGGAAGCGCGTTTTGTGGCGGCAACCATGGGGAACGCCCGGTTTTTCCTGGGTGCTGAAGCCACTGAGGAGCGTCTGCGTACATATGGGCCAGAAAGCCAGTTTATACACATCGCCACGCACGGCTATTTCCGGCAGGACAATCCGATGTTTTCGTCGATCCGGCTGGGCAATTCTTTATTGAGTTTGTTTGATTTGTATCAGTTGCGGTTTGACGCCGAACTGGTAACGCTCAGCGGCTGCGGCACGGGAATGAACGTGGTAATTGGCGGCGACGAGCTGATTGGGCTGGTGCGAGGCCTGCTCTATGCCGGCGCACAGACCCTGATGGTGAGCTTGTGGGAAGTGCATGATCAAAGTACGGCTGAATTCATGCGTGATTTTTATCAGGATTATAAGATTTCAGCGAATAAAGCGAATGCCTTGCGAAACGCAGTGCTGAAACTCAAACAAAAACATCGCCATCCTTATTATTGGGCGGCTTTTGCGCTGGTAGGGAAATTCTCATAAATTATGAAAAATCTTTCCAGGCCTATATTTTTGACCTTAGATGAGACTCTTATGACTAGAAGCAGGCTCATCCGTCGACTGCTAAGAGGGGGATACGGACCCGGAAGCCGTATCCCTTTCGTTAAAGGTTTAAGAAAAGTCACTTATGACCGAAACTGCAAGCCATTTCGATATTACTGAGTGGGCTGACTTTGTCAGAGACACGGTCTCTAACGAACGGCAAGAGCGTATGCTCGCCCATCTCCAGTTGGGATGTTCCAGGTGCGAACGAGTTAAGGGTGTGTTGCAGAAATTTGCTGCCATTTGCAGGCGGGAAGCAGCTCTTGAAATTCCCCGCTATGCCGAGCAGCAGGTAAAGGCACTCATGGGACTGGCCAAAGCGCCGCGTCCCTCCACGTTTCAACGCATCTGGGGCAGCTTGATTTATGACAGTTTGAACGATCCCCAGCCCGTGGGCGTGCGTGGAACCCACCAGATTAACCGCCAGGTACTTTTCCACGCCGGCGATTATTCCGTTGATCTTCGCTTTGAGCACGAAAAGGGATCTGCCAGCATGGTGCTGGTGGGCCAGATTGCCAACCAGAAAACGCCGGACGAAACGCTGGCTAATCTGCCGGTGATTCTGGTGGCTGGTAATCGCGAATTAACGCGCTCCATCAGCAACACCTTTGGCGAATTTCAATTGGAATATGTTCCTGAAAGCGATCTACGTTTGCTGGTACCTCTGGAATCCCGAGGCCAGGAGCTAGAAGTGCAGTTGGGTCCGGCCCCACAGTTTTAAAATTCTGAAAATGCAAGGTATTTGAGAGCACCCTCATGAGGAAACTGAGTGTATTGACCCTAGCACTGGCCATGGCGACTCCGCTTGTCGCGCAGACCACCTATATCCTCACTGCCTCTCCCCAGAACATGCAGAGCGTAGTAACACGCCACGGATTAACCGTTGTAAAAGAACTTTTTGATGGCACCAGCAATTGCGTGATGCTGGTGACTTCACCTTCAGCCAATGTTTCCGGCACTGAAACAGAAGTAGAGTCCGATCTTTCAGTTGTGAGCTTTGAGCCGGAACAGCGCGCCAAGCTGCCGGAGATGAGCAATCTCACGCAGACTACGCTCACGCAGTCCAGCACCAGCATTCTTGATGGTCTGCCAGGACGCACGCTGGTCACATTCTTTGGCAGCACGGTTCCAAGCAACTATATTTCCCAGACTGCCACCAGTATTATTCGCCTGGATGATGCGCGCAACGCGACGCATTTGACCGGCAATGCTGTGGTGGCGATTATCGATACGGGAGCCGATCCAAACCATCCGGCATTAGCCAATGCGCTGGTGGCTGGCTTCGATTTTACCCGTGGTATTCCTGGTTTTTCCGAACTCGCAGATCTTGATCCGGCAATGGCCGCGCAGCTGCAGCAGAGTTCTACCAGCATCCTGGATGCGCAGAATACACTGCTGTTGAACACATCAGCGCTTGCGATCCTGAATCAATCGAGCACCTCCATTCTGGACCAGTCCAGCACTTCGATTCTTGATAGCACACTGGCAGAATTTGGGCACGGCACCATGACGGCCGGCATCGTTCATCTGGTTGCTCCTACGGCCAGGATCATGCCGCTGAAAGCCTTCAGTGCAGACGGCTCGTCAAAGCTTTCAAACTTAATCAGTGCGATTTATTACGCTGCCAATAACGGCGCCAACATTGTGAGCATGAGTTTCAGTTTAAGCCAGCCCTCCCCAGGGTTACAGGCCGCTGTACTGTATGCTCAGAGCAAAAATGTGATCCTGGTTGCTTCATCCGGCAATGATGGATTGAAGACCCTGGTTTATCCCGCCAGTTACGGTGGCGTGGAGGGCATTGGCTCAACGAGCAATACTGATGTAAGAAGCTCGTTCTCCAATTATGGGTCCGGCGTAGTCACCTTTGCTGCCCCGGGAGAAGGCGTGGTTACCACTTATCCGGGCAGCAGCTATGCCGCAGGCTGGGGGACTTCTTTCAGCACACCGATGGTGGCTGGCGCAGCGGCGCTGATTCTGCAAGCTAAGCCTGCCGCGAAGGTTGGCGACATCAACAACGTGCTTTCTAAAACCCAGCGCGTAAACGATATGGGCTATGGCCGCATTGATCTCTTCCAGGCGCTCACAACGCTGGTAAATAGCCTCCCAAGCAGCCCCAATAGTGGTGCAGCAAAGTAAGCACTGCACTTCGGCTCTTAAGTCCTTAAAAATTACCCTCAGAAGCCCCTGAATTTATTAGCAAGTCTAATAGATTTGGGGGCTTTTTCAGTCTTAGTCGAGGTTTTTGATTTGTTTTGTATTCGCTCATGTAAATTTCCAGTTGTACTCAATAAAGCCTTTTGTTTGCTGATGCCTTATGCTCGATTTAGTCTGTTAAATCAATAGCTTAGAGGAATTATTTGGGGTGCGCGACAGGCCCGGTTTTCAGGGATTTTGCGCGTAAAATTCGCTCACCAAAGCTTTGAGACTTGGACTAGGTGAAAATTCTTCATCAAATCTTCCGGATTGGTCTGGCATACTTTCTTCAGTTCGACGGATAACCCGAAGGGAGCCTCTCACGGGCCAGAAAACTGGGCCAAAGAGGGACTTAAAAAAGAAGAGATGCGTCAGTCCAAGTTGCTTGTAAGAATCTGCAGCGGTCTGTTATTTGTCATGAGTCTTCCGGCCATGGCGCAGGACAACTACGTCCTGGTGACCAATGCTAGTAAAGTTCAGGATGTTTGTGGTCGACACGGATTAACCCAGGTCACCCAGCTTTCCAAACATGGTGTTTTCCTTGTTTCTGCGTTTTCGCAGGATCCCACCATCGCCACAGATACTGACGTGCTGAGTTTTGAGCCTGACCATGGGCTGGCCGTGCCTGAGCTTTCCGGCGCCACCATGGCCAATCTGACCCAGTCTTCCACGTCAATCCTGGATGGCGTACAGGGCCGCACGGTGGTCACTTATTTCGGCTCGTCGGTTGCCAGCAACTATGTGAGCCAGCCGGCCACAACGCTCATTCACCAGAGTGAAGCCCAGACTGCAACGAACCTGATTGGCAAGGGCGTTACAGTGGCAATGATAGATACCGGTGTTGATTTGACGCACCCGGCGCTTCAATCCGTTCTGGTACCCGGATTTAATTTCATTACGCAGACGAGCGGGGCTTCTGAACTAGGCGACCTGCCGCCTGCCATGGCCGCCGCTCTGACTCAATCTTCCACCAGCATTCTGGATGGCCAGAACCTGGTGATTCAGAACTCTTCCACGGTCGCGATCCTTAGCCAGTCGAGCACCAGCATTCTCGATGGGCCTCCCAGCGCTTTTGGCCACGGCACCATGACGGCCGGCATCGTCCACCTGATTGCTCCGGGCGCAAGCATTATGCCGCTCAAGGCTTTTGCCGGCGACGGCAGCTCTGATCTATTTAATATCGTCAGCGCTATTTATTACGCGGTTGACCACGGCGCAAATGTTATCAGCATGAGTTTTGAACTCGCGCAAACCTCGCCGGCACTGCAAAACGCTATTCAGTATGCGATCACCAAAAACGTAACGGTTGTCGCGGCTTCCGGCAATGACGGCAAGCAGATGCTGGTCTATCCGGCCGGTTACAACACGGTGATTGGCGTTGGCTCAACTGACAACCAGGACGCAAAGAGCACTTTCACCAATTTCGGCACCAACGGCGTTTTTGTTTCGGCTCCCGGGGAAGGCGTAATTACCACGTATCCGGGCGGAAACTATGCTGCGGCGTGGGGAACGTCCTTTAGCACTCCGCTGATTGCGGGAGAGGCGGCCCTGATTCTGCAGGCGAAGCCCGGCTTCAAGAGCAGCGATGTTGCGAATGCAGTTTCCCGTGCCATTTCTGTTCCGCAGATGGGTCACGGGCGCGCAGATCTGTGTCTTGCCCTGGACACGGTTGTGTCTGGCAAGCCTTGTGGTTCGGCTGTTCATGGAAACTGAATCTGCGTTCTTTTCTAAAGACGCAGACGAGTCAGTTTTCCCTTTTTGGCGGGATTGTTTTTCAACTGCTCAATAGCTCCCTGAAGCCATGGGCGCATAGCGACGGAAGAAGCTGTTGGGCTTCCATTGCGGTCGGCGTGAATCGTCAGCCGCGCGCAGCATGAGTGCCTGGATAATGTCTTCATACTTGCCGGCTGCCGCCAGGTCCACAGGCTGGTCAAGATCGTCAGACGGCGCATGGTAACGCTGCGTGAGCCAGCTTTTGAAGATTGCCTGTTCGGGCGATCCTTTTTCAAAGCCCACGCCCATGGCCAGGGCCGGAACACCATGGCGGATAAAGTTGTACTGGTCACTGCGGATAAAGCCGTTCCTCTGCGGCTCTGGATCGGGCTGCACCTGCACGCCCAGTGACTGCGCGACTGCCCGCGCCATATCGCCCATGTCGGATTCAGCCAGCCCATACACGGTGAGAATTTTCAGCGGCACAATGGGCAGAAACATATCAATGTTGATATTGGCGATCATCGATCCTGGTTTCACCGTGGGATGCGAAGTGAAGTAGCGCGAGCCCAGCAGGCCTTTCTCCTCGCCGGTAACAAAAACAAAGAGCAGGGAACGCCGCGGCTTCTTGGCCGCTTTCTTCAATGCTCCAATCAGATCCAGCAGCACGGCGCTGCCAGCAGCGTTATCCATGGCGCCGTTATAAATGCGGTCGCCATTGATTGGCTCGCCAATGCCCAGATGGTCAAGATGCGCGGAGAGCACCACGTATTCGTTTTTTAATTTGGGATCGCTGCCGGGAAACTGCGCCACCAGATTGGCGGACTCAATCATCTTTTTGTTGACTGACGCCCTGGCCCGTACAGACATAGTCAAAGGGAAACGCGGCAACGGCTTGCGACCTTTTACCAGGTCAACCAGTTCCTGCAGAGTGTGTCCTGAGCCTTCAAAGAGCGTGTCGGCTTTTTCCGGATTGAAGGCGACGGCCAGTTCCTCGCCCGCAGTCTCATCGAACTCGGCGTCTTTTATCGCCATGCTGGGATGCGCGCGGTTGGCCGAGATGCGCGACCATGGAATATCCATGGCTGCCGGGTTCAAGATGGTGATCACCCCAACTGCACCGGCTTTACGCAGCGCCTTCCATCTTTCACCTGCCGATTGATAATGCGATGCCAGAGCGCCGGGAATCTCAGCCGGGGCTCCGGGGAAGATCACCACCACTTTGTCGCGCAGGTCCAGGCCCGCAAGATCGTTGTAATTCATCTCTGGTATGGTGAGCCCGTAGCCGGCAAAGACCAGAGGGGCATCTAGAGAAGGCGCAAGGTCCACGCGCGTACTGAAGATTGCGTCATCGCCCAGTATGAGCGGTTCTACCTGGCCGTTGTGCACCAGGTCCAGGCTGGAATCCTTCTCCACAATCTGCCGCGACACAAGCTGCACGGGCTGGTAAAAAGATTTGGAACCAGCCGGCTCCAGTCCTGCATGCTTGAATTGTTCCACCACATATTCCTGCGCTTTGCGCAGACCAGGGCTGCCGGTTTCACGGCCTTCCATGTTGTCCGCAGCCAGAATCTTTACGTAATCCCACCAGACCTTGCCGTCAAAATGTGTTTCCTTCGTAGATGGGCCTGCGGCTCCATCGCTCGCTTTCGCGCTTTTGCCATCCATCAATGCTGGTTGAGATTGGGGTTGTGCCTGGGCGAGCGTGGCAAGAATTAGCGTGGGCAGAAGGACGAGCAACAATGGTCTGCGCATGGGAGTGGCGGGGCCTCCAAGGGGGCTGACGAAGAACGTGCAAGGATACCATTGACGAGCATCTTGCGCTTGCTGAATCTGCGTGTTCCTGGGCCAGGAAAAAATCAGCGGTTCTGGTTGAAAAGACCGCGCCAAACAGGGATAATTGAGCAGAAACATGCCTAAGAAGCCGGAAAAACCGTCTGAGGTTTCCAAAGACAAAGACCTGTGGATTGCCCCGCGTTACAGCCTGAAAGGTCCGGCGGGTGAACGCGCATGGGAGAACCGTCCTGGTGGCGCGCCCAATAGCAGCCGCTTTCTGGAACTGGCGGATATTGCGCTTGGTGTGAAGAAATCAGTGCCTAAGAAAAAACGGCTGTCAGCGGCCAGCGCGCACCAGACATCTAAAACCGAGCCCTACTCTGGGATGAATTACAACCCAGAAAAAGATTCCGCCAAGTAACGCAGCTTCAGGCAGAAAAATAAATTCAGGCTTTTGGATGGTTGGCTGACTGCAAGGTCAACGATACAGTCCTGGCGTATTCACGCAGCTTTTCCAGCGATACAGACAGCGCAGCAGCTTTCTCGGCCAGTCCACGGGCGCGGGCCACGGCCATGACCTGGTCAGCTTCCATGCTGAGCCGTTCCAGCGTGCTCACCAGATAGCCCAGCGCGTCTGCATGCGGCTTCCATAGATAGGCGGAGCTGGCCTTCTGGTTATATTCATCCACTTCAATCACCATGCGCGAAAGGTAAGCCACAATCGTCATCATGATGCTGGCATAATCCGCGCGGAAACTTTTCTCACTCGGATAATCCACCTTGAACGCTTCCACTTCGGCCGGCGAAAGGGCGATCTTGGAATTTTTGACCGGAAAAATATAAGCCAGCTTTGGATCTGTAGTGCGAACGTGTTCTTTAATGGCCAGTCGAGCGCTGTGAATTTTTCCTTCCTGCACTGCATTTTGCACGGCCTGTGAAGGCGCTACGGCCAGCACTTCAGCGTTCAGCGCCTGGGAAGAAATCCCCTGCTGCCTGGGCGCTCCTGGCGGGCGCGGCGGCGGAGGTACATTGGTTGTAGCTCCAGGCGCTGCGTTTTGCGCCGGAATACTGGGCCGTGGCGCCGGTGGCGCAACAGGCGGCGCTTGCTGCCTTTGCCCGCCCGGTGAAAGTCTCACAGGACGTTTACTGTCCACGACTTTTTTATATTTGGATACCTTGCGGAATTCGTCCTGCGCGGACTGGTAATCCTCGGCCAGAATCTGCGTAGTCTCAACTTCGCTCAGGTTTTTGACTGTAATATCGCCTTCCACCCGTGACAGAATGCTTCCACCGTCTCGCTGCACGGTGTCGGCAAAGGCTTTGATCTGGACCGCGGCATCATGGAACAGCTCGTCAAATTTGCGGCCAAAAATATCGTTCCACACAGCCAGGTTGGCCAGCGAATCCGGGTGATAGAAAGATTTGCCCAGAGACTGCTTTAGTTCGCGCACGCGCTGCACAATTCCGGCATCAATGATCTGGTCAAAGTGCCTGAACTCATCCAGCTCCTGGTAAAGGTATTCAAACTCCTGCAGCAGCGTTACATGTTCCGGAGGCATGGTGCCCGTGGGTACATCGTCCAGCGCGCGATAGAGCTCAGCTTCAAAGGCCAACGCGGATTGTGAGATCAATGCGTAGGAGCTATCCACCTCAGGGCGCTGCCAGCCCACCTTCTGCTCATTTTGCGAAGGCGTGCGGAAAAGATAAGTGATGATGCAGTCCGTTTTGTCGCGATCACCGGCGCGTTGCGATGACTTGCTGGTGAAGTAGCGCAGCAGGGCATGCGCGGTTTCAAAGCCGGGAATTGTTTTTAGTGCATCGCGGACGAGTGGCGGCGTGAGCGCAAGATCCAGGAGGTCCAGCCACATCTTAAAGTTGTGGTTGAGTTCGGCGTTCTCAGGTGAGTCAGATGTGATTTCAGCAGGAACAGGCACACCATGACCAAGGTTCTTTTCAAGAAGCCCAAGGTAAAAAGTGTGAACGGTCTTTAGGTCTAGCAGTTCCTTCTGGGGATCCTGGCCCAACTTTTACTCCTGCCCTTAACGAGTTTCAAGTTCTAAAAATGTGGGGTGAGCAGCCCGGAAATTCACAGTAGTTTAAACCACCTTAATCTTCAGAAACAATCGGGAACTCCCTTATAGAAAAGGTAACCCCACTACAAAACACTGATTCTATGCGACTTACTTTAACACAGTTCGCTTGTTTCCAGCTCCCTTATTTGCCTCCCAGCAGCATTTTTGCAATGGTTTGCAGTTGCATATTCGATGTACCTTCATAGATCTTGCCGATTTTGGCGTCCCGGTAATACTTTTCCACCGGATATTCCTTGGTAAATCCGTTGCCGCCGTAAATCTCCACCGCCAGTGAGGCCACGCGCTCCGCCACCTGTGACGCAAACAGCTTGGTCATGGCCGCTTCTTTCACAAAATTCATCTTGGCGTCTTTCATGCGCGCCGCGTTATAGACCATCATCTTTACGGCTTCAATCTCCGTGGCCATCTGCGCCAGCTGAAACTGGACGCCCTGGAAGTCAGAAATACTTTTGCCGAATTGTTTGCGCTCCTGGGAATATTTGAGCGCGCTTTCCCATGCGCCGCGCGCCAGGCCAAGCATCTGCGCGCCAATGCCAATGCGGCCTTCATTCAGCGTTTCAATGGCAATCTTGTAGCCTTTGCCAACTTCGCCCAGAACGTTTTCTTTGGGTACCTTGCAATCTTCCAGGATCAGCTCGCAGGTGCTGGAGGCGCGGATGCCCAGCTTGTCTTCTTTCTTGCCGACCGTGAATCCGGGAAAATCTTTTTCAATAATGAATGCCGTAATGCCCTTGTATCCTGCGGCCGGATCAAGCGTGGCAAATAAAATAAACACGCCAGCCTCTTTGCTGTTGGTGATCCATAGCTTGCGGCCGTTAATGACGTAGTCACTGCCCTTGAGCGTGGCACGCGTCTGCATGGCAAATGCATCCGAGCCAGACGAAGCCTCGCTCAACGCATACGCGCCCACGGTGTCACTGGCCATCTTGGGCAGAAAGCGGCGCTTCTGTTCTTCAGTGGTCCAGTGCATCAGCGCGTTATTGACCAGCGTGTTTTGCACGTCCACAATCACGCCGGCAGAAGGGTCGACGCGCGAAATTTCTTCCACGGCCAGGATCGCCTCAAAAAAACTTCCGCCCGCGCCGCCGTATTGTTCCGGCACTTCAATCCCCATGAGTCCGAGAGAAAAAAACTGGTCAATCAGCGCGCGCTCAAAGACGCCTTTTTCGTCCATCTCGCGGACCTTGGGACGCAGTGCCTGGTCGGCAAATTGGCGAATGTTATCGCGAAACAAATTTTCGTCGTCGGTAAGGGCGACCAGCGGTTGCGGCGGAGGTGCGGTCTGCATGGCGGTATTAGACATTGCAAGAGTCCTTCTGGTGCTGATTGGGCGAACCCAAGATTTTATCACCCGGAAGCAGCATTCAGCGGCTCGTGCAAAGCAATCAGTACTCTTTAGTAGAGAGTTTGCATGGGTGAGCCAGCTCGGTGAAATTGCGTAACCGTAGTCTTTGTTTCCTGATGCTTTAGATAATTGGTTCGTCTGGCGACCATCCGCCAATTGCCAATTGCTGACCACTGAGAGCTGCTTGCTGACTGCTCCTGAGCAAACCACTTGACGCACTCTACCTTTACCAATTTTAATGCCAAGCATGCGTGTAGCCTTCTTAGGTCTTGGAATCATGGGACGGCCCATGGCCGCGAATCTGGTCAAAGCCGGTCACGAAGTCACCGTTTGGAACCGTACGCCCCGCGAAGTCGAAGGGGCCAAAACCGCAGCCACGCCCGCTGAAGCTGCCAAATATAAAGAAGCGGTCTGGGTCTGCGTCTCCGATACAAAAGCTGTGCAGTCCGTCTTGTTTGGCCCCGGAGGCGCTATTGAAGGCCTTTCCAGCGGCACGGTAGTCGTCGACTCCAGCACCATCTCGCCTTCCGCCAGCCTGCTCTTCATGGAAAACCTGCAGGAAAAAGGCTGCGAATTTCTTGACGCTCCCGTGACCGGATCAAAGATTGCCGCCGAAAGCGGCCAGCTGATCTTTATGATCGGCGGCCAGGCGCACAACATTGAACGCGTTGAACCGCTGCTGCGCGCGCTGGCGAAAAAGGTCATCCACATGGGTGACAACGGCAAAGGGCTCTCCGCCAAGCTGGCCCAGAACATGAACATCGTCTTTATCTATGAAGGCCTGTGCGAAAGCCTTACGCTGGCCAAAAAGCTCGGTGTGCCGGTAGAGAAGATGTTTGAGCTGATTGAATCGTCCATGATCAAATCCGGCGTGGCCGAATACAAAAAGCCGTTCATTCTCAACCAGGATTACACGCCTAACTTTCCGCTCAAGCTCATGCACAAAGACATGCACCTGATGATGGACGCAGCCAAGGAAAACGGCGTGGAACTGCCCGGCCTCACCAAGATCGACGAAATCTACGAAGAAGCCACCAAAGACGGCCATGGCGATCTGGACTACGCAGCGACGATTATGCTGCTGGAAGAGCGTGCCGGGCTAAGAGTGAAAGGGAAGTAAGCTAGTTGTTACTGATCTAACAGGGCAATCAGAGATTGCGCTCGAGTGATCTGCTGGAGTGCCTGGAGAGTTTCTATGGCAAAAGCACCGCTGATTTTTACTTATTACATAGCCGCACCTGCGGAGAAGGTCTGGGATGGCTTCGTTTCCAAAGAGGCGA
>DASXZE010000322.1:0-5180 GCA_036502105.1 Candidatus Angelobacter sp.
GTTCAATTGTTTTTGTAATCTGGTTTCCTCTACCCATTCCGCAAACTCCAAGACACAAAGCCAAGTACTAAATACTAATTACTAAATACTGCATACTGCCCTCAAACCATTTGCGTTCCCCACAAATCATGCAGATGGATAACCCCTTCCACTGTGCCGTCTGTGGCGGTTACAACGAGCGATGTAATTTTCTTTTGCTCCATAATGCTCAGCGCGGTCATGGCAAATTCGTCCGGATGAATCGTCTTGGGATTCGCCACCACGCAATCGCCCGCCGTCAGGCTTAGCACGTCTTTGCGCTTTTCCAGCAGGCGGCGCAGATCGCCGTCGCTGATCACGCCCAGCAATTTGTCGTTTTCCACCACGGTCGTAATGCCCAGCCCCTTGCGGGACATCTCATAAATAACATCCGCCATTGTGGTCGTCCGCAGCACGCGCGGCACCGCATCGCCGCTGTGCATCAACTGTGAAACCCTTGCCAGCTTCTTGCCCAGCTTTCCGCCCGGATGCAGATGTGCAAAGTCTTCTTCCTTAAAGCCGCGTTTTTCAGAGAGCGCCACCGCCAGCGCATCACCCAGCGCGAGCATTGCCGTGGTTGAAGCCGTCGGAGCCAGCCCCAATGAACACGCTTCTTGATCGATAGAACAATCCAGTGCAACGTCCGCCGCCTGGGCCAGCGTGGACCGTTTCTGCGAATCAGCGGGATAAAGCGTGTCGCCGGTAATCGTAATCAGCTTGCAGCCGATGCGTCGAATCGTCACCAGCAATTGCAGAATCTCTTCCGTCTCGCCGCTGGAAGAAAGCGCCAGCGCCACATCACCGCGCACCAGCATGCCCAGGTCGCCATGCACAGCCTCAGCCGGATGCAGATAGAGCGCCGGCGTGCCGGTAGAGCTAAGCGTTGCGGCAATTTTGCGCGCGATAATTCCGCTTTTGCCCATGCCCGTAACCACCACGCGCCCGCCGCATGAATCCAGGCATTCCACCGCGCGTTCAAAGTCCTGCGCCATAGGCCCATCAATGCGATCGGCCAGTTCGCGCAACGCCTCCGCTTCAATGCGGACAACTTTAGATCCAGTGGATTTCACTCGAGAATAATAGTAGCAGAGAAGCAATTTGCCGCAGATAATACGCTGATGGTCGCAGATCAAGAATGTTTTGGGGAGAAAAGTGACGAAATAAATACTGGACTGACTACCATGCAGTTGCACACACTGAATTTAAAGAAATTGTGTTCATTCGCGTAAATTCGCGGCTAAATTCTGATCTGCGTTTATCTGCGGAAATCTGCGGCAAAATTAAACGTCAAATACTCTATAAGGGCACGCCGGTTCCTGTGCCATAAGTATCGACAATGCCACATTATGCACCGGCACCCCGCCAATCGTTTTTCCATCAGGCTTGCCGTGATGTGCATGCCCGTGAAATGCGATCACAGCTTGATGGCGGTCAATCACCTCAGCCAGACGCGAGCTACCCAGAAATGGAAAAATCTCCAGCCGCTCGCCTTCCACGGTTTCACAGATCGGCGCATAGTGCGTAACGATTACGATCTTCGGCGTTCGCAGCATGGTCAAAGCGCGTTCTAGTTTAAGCGTTTCATCCAGTCCAGCCTGCACAAAAGCTTTGATCTCTTTTTCACCAAACGCAGTCAGCATGCCGCGGCCAAAGCCGCCCGGAAAGCCTTTGGCTCCGGCAAAGCCCACGCCATCGCGCTCATAGCTGCTGCCATCCAGCACCTTGATGCCCTCGGCGGTCATCATTTTGATGAGCTCGTCTTCCTGTCCACTTTCATAGTCATGATTGCCCAGCACCGACACAATCGGAATGCGTAGCCGCACCAACGCGTTCAGCAGGGAATGCATCTCTTCCGGCTTGCCGTAGTTGGTGAGATCGCCGGCAATCACCAGCACATCGGCTTCGTCTTTCACATGCGACAGCGGCTCGCGGATGCGATCATACCCCTGCGGCGTAAAATGCAAATCAGATGTGGCCGCAATTCTCATCGAGCTATCTAAGCCGCCTCTTCCGTATCGCGATTAATCAATTCTGCTCGCTCGCGGCACTCTTCCAGAATATTCCGCTTGCCCCACTCAGCCACGTCAATAGCAAACATTTTGTCGTCAATCAGGCTGCCTCTGAAATCCGCGCCTTTATTTGGATGCGCCAGTTCCACGTTGAACCGCTGCAGCAGCTCCGCCCATATTTCCGCCGGAACATATTCTGAATTCGCCGGATAAACATAGTGGTAAAGCACCAGGCTCCAGAACAGCATCTCCCAGTGGTCGCCAATCAGGTTCATCAGCCTGTGCCAGTCAAACTTGCCCTTTGTGCCATAGATCACATGGCAGATGTCCGCACCGTCAAAGCGCTCGCGCCGCGTTACAAAAACTTTGGAAGCAATCAATTCTTCCGGCGCCAGCACCCGCACAGACATGCCAAACACCTCAGACCGGCTCGCGTGCCGGATCCATGAATAGTCCACGCGCAACACGGCATTGCTCATGCCTGTAATCATGTCCACAAAAAAGCCATCACGCTTGGCCTTGGCCAGCCAGACCGAATCCAGCACTTCAGTCTCAAAACCATGTTTCTCCAGCAGATGCAGCGCGTGTCCCACTTCCTGCGCCGGCAGAAACAGGTCCAGGTCTTTTGTGTCGCGCCATATGCCGGTGTGCTCATGCAGTGCAAAAGCTCCTGAAATCACAAAGGGCACATGGTTGTTTTCCAGCAACTGTATGACTTCACGAAACAGCGATTCCTGCTGTTGGCAAAACGCCGGAGGTTCTGATGAACTCACCGGCAGCGCTTTTTCCTGTCCGTCCGACATCCCGAATTAGATGGCAAATCCCGCCGCCACGTTGTTGATCTACATGGAAAAAGAACTACACTGAGAAATGCGCAGCCAGCAACCCTGCCTGTGCTGATGTGAGTTGCTGGGCAGCGCATCTAAAAAGCAGGAGCCAATTATGGCCAAAAAAGAATCCGTGCTTGAGGTGGAAGGCCACGAGATAAAGCTGTCCAACCTGGAGAAAGTCCTCTATCCCAAGGCCGGCTTCACGAAAGGCCAGCTCATCGATTATTACACCCGCATCTCTCCGGTGCTCCTGCCACATCTGGCCGAACGCGCGCTCACGCTCAAGCGCTATCCCAACGGCGTGGACGGGATGTTTTTCTATGAGAAGAATTGTCCCAAGTATCGCCCTGAGTGGATGAAGACCGTAAAAGTCTGGAGTGAAGGCAACAATCGTTTCATGGACTACTGCGTGGCCGCCGATCTGCCCACACTTGTCTGGCTGGCCAATCTTGCCGATATCGAACTCCATACCTCGCTGGCCCGCGCCGCTGACGTAAAACGTCCCACGGTCATTGCTTTCGATCTCGATCCCGGCGCACCCGCCAACATTGTTCAGTGCTGCCAGGTCGGGCTCTGGATTCGCGACATCTTTGAACAACTCGGCTTGCAGTCTTTTGCCAAGACCTCCGGTTCCAAAGGACTGCAAATTTATATTCCTTTAAATACTGCCATCACGTTCGATCAAACTAAATCTTTCGCTCACGCGATTGCGCGCGTTCTCGAAGACCGCCATCCCGACCAGGTGGTTTCTGACATGAAGAAGGCTCTGCGCGTGAATAAAGTCTTCGTCGACTGGAGCCAGAACGATGATCACAAGACGACAGTCAACGTCTATTCTCTACGTGCCAAAGATCAGCCAACGGTCTCTACCCCCGTCGCGTGGAAAGAAGTAGAGCAATGCCTGGCAAAAGATGATTCAGAGCAACTGGTCTTCACCTCAGACCAGGTTTTAAGACGCGCAGAAAAACTAGGAGACCTTTTCGCTCCAGTGCTCACACTCAAGCAAAAGCTGCCAGCGCTTGGAACGGTTGAGCAAACTGCGCCCGAACTCGCAATCCAGTCCCGCGCCGCAGAAACATCGAAAAAGAAGGTTTCCAGGAAAACGAGCGCACGGTCCGCAGCAGTTCCAAAAAAGAACGCCATCAAATCACACAAGCGCACAGCCAGATCTCGCTAGTGTTTATGCGGCTTTGCGCCGTTTCTAATTACTTTAGGACAATCCGTTCGCGGTCTCAAACAGGCCCAGCCAGTGGCCATGTTTCTGCAAAAACATGCTGCATTTCAGAGCTCTTCAGCATCAAAATAGGTTGCGAGAGAAGCATGGCAGACAAGGGCTTCCAAATCGAGTCACGATTGCACAGTCTTACTGAAGAGCTGCGTGCACTGGAACGCGATTTAAAGACCGGCGCTATTTCTGATATTGCAGTGCTGCAGGATTTTCGTCAGGCCATTGATGAAAGCCGCATGACGGCCTGGACGGCTAGTGAACTCCACAACGCCAAGCCCGGACGCAAAGAACTGCTGGCTTCTTTTCTAGCGGCGGAGAGAATTCGCCGCTACTCGCAGATGCTGCGCGATCTCTCCGTTGACCTTGAGCATCAATCCGTCAACTGGGAATCTGGCGGCATACAGACGTTGTTCGATTCTGTTACGCTACTGCAATCTCGTCTCGAACGCCTTATCCGTGATCACCGCGCAAACTTCCGCAACTTAAAAGACGATCAACGCTAGCTTACGAATCGACGCCAGCCTATCGCGCTGCGCCTGCCGTCTCAGTAGCATGTGTGTTCTTGGATTGAGCGCTTTTCGCCAGAGAATTCAACGCCGCCATAACACCGCCAGCTTTGTGCGGAACCTCCGCCAGTTGCATCCCCATCTCCACGCCGCTCAATGTGCCCGCCAGTGTCAGATCATTAAAGTGCCCCAGGTGGCCGATGCGAAAAACCTTGGTAGCTAATTTTGCAAGGCCGGTACCCAATGACATATCAAAGGCTTCCAGAATCGTTTCCCGAAACTTGTCGGCATCGTGGCCTTTGGGCATGAGTACTGCCGTGAGCGAGCTGGAATATTCTTTCGGCTCCTCGCACCACACTTCTAGCCCCCAGGCTTGCACGGCTGCGCGCGTTGCCTCAGCATGGCGATCATGCCGATGAAACACATTGTCTAGCCCTTCTTCATGCAGCATGGCAATGGCTTCTTTCAGGCCCCACAAAAGGTTCGTCGCGGGAGTATATGGAAAAAATCCTGCACGGTTCGGCTTCAGCATCTCTGGCCAGTCCCAGTAGTAGCGCGGCATCTTGGCTGTTTTGTTTGCCGACAAAGC
>DASXZE010000323.1:0-2391 GCA_036502105.1 Candidatus Angelobacter sp.
TTTTTGTTTCCTGCTCAGGAGAATAAGAGAGCAGGTCAACATCCCGTTCTTCCGCTTCCTTCACGGCCGCAGCCAGCGATCCGGGGTAATGGACAGTATCGGCATCAGTAAAGAGCAGCCATTTTGCCGTGCTCCCAGAGGCACCTGTGATCAAGGCATTGCACTTCCCCATCACGCCCGTCGGCGGTTCAGTAGCTGAAATAACTTGTATCTGAGGAAATGACTCCGCAATGGCGCGTGTCCGGTCTTTCGATCCGTCATCTACGACTGTGATTTGGAACGAAACCCCTTCCTGGGCGACCAGAGACTCCAGGCACCGGCCAATGCAGTCTTCTTCATTCCGGGCCGGAATAATCACATGTACCGTTACTTTAGGTTGGGCCGTCTCCATAAGAATCGGGTTATTATAAGGGCGTGAAGTACCTTCGTGTCTCGATTCCGGTTTTACTCACCCTCATTTTGGCGGGATGTATTGGCTGTAACGATCAGCCTCATGTGCGTCTGATTGGCTCATCCGCGCCGGATTTTACCGTGAAAGATTCAGACCGCACCGTCAGGTTACAGGACCTGCGGGGCAAAATCGTAATCCTGAATTTCTGGACGACGTGGTGCCCACCCTGCATAGAAGAAATGCCGTCACTCTCACGTCTGCAGAAGCAGATGGGATCGACTGTAACTGTCCTGGCTGTGAGCACCGACGACGACAACGATGCGTACCACAAATTTCTGAAGAAATACGATATCCAGTTCCTGACGGTAAACGATCCACAAAAGAAAAGCAGCGATCTTTACGGCACCACCGCCCAGCCGGAGACTTTTATCATTGATCCGTCAGGAGTGGTGCGCCGCAAGTTTATTGGCCCTGTAAATTGGACCAGCACGGATATTGTGGATTATTTGCAGAAGTTATAGGTGTCACCACAGAGGCGAATCAGAATAAGTTTTCTCTGTGTTCCTTTGTGCCCTCTGTGGTTAAAATTTTTATTTATGTTTCGGCAAGAAGCTCTTCTTCACCTTGGCCACAATCACGTAATTTGGATCGACCATCTCATTCAAATGAATCTCTCCGACCTTTGAGAGCAACTCGTAGGCGTCCATTTCTGAGAGACCATAGTCGTTGTGTATCCATCCGACCAACTCGGTGAAGGCAATGCGCAGGGCGTCATCCAACGGACGGTACGCGCCGACCGTCATTATGTATTCGTCATTTTCAAAACGCGGCCAGCTGATTTTCTGGCCTTTGATCACGTGCACCTGGACGCGTCCGCGCAACGGCACTTCCAGCGCGGTGCCGGCAATTTCGCCGTCTCCCATAGCGGCGTGACCATCACCCAGAAAGAGCATGGCTCCGGAAACGTTCACTGGGAAATAAACCGTGTTGCCCACGCTGGCTTCAGGAGAATCCATGTTGCCGCCGAAAGCCTCTGGCACTACTGAGGTGCGAGCTTCACCGCCGGCCGGAGCAACTCCTATGCAGCCATAAAACGGATGCAAGGGAAACTTCACCGTGAACTTGGAATCCAGCGCCTGGAATGTCGCGGTGTTGGTGGCGTGATCAATGGGATAAAACCATATTTTCTCTTTGATGGGCGGGTTGAGCATGGGCGTGTAATTGGTGGAGTTGATCGCGCCAAATCCCGGCGCCAGCGCGCCAATGCCCTGATTGCTGTCCACTTTAATTTCCAGAAATTTCACGGCGAGCGTGTCGCCGGGTTCGGCGCCGTCAATGTAAAAGGGGCCAGTGAGCGGATTGTCGCCAGGAGCCATGTCCAGCGTGTCTCCTGGTTTCTTGATGGCGTTGCCAAAGCAATCAACTGTGTTGGTTTCCAGAATATTACCGGACTTGAGATGAGCCACCGGATTGTACGACGCAGCGTAAGTGTATTTGAGCTCGCTGGGCTTCAGCTCATAGCGGACAACTTTGCCTTCTTCAGAACTTTGCGCAAACGCCGCAGCAGACAACAGCAGCACAGCCAAACCAGTTTTCATCGGCGGGATCCTCTCGCGCAGGATTATAGAACAGTGCAGGCTTACAGCTTGGCGCTGCGCAGCCGCAAAGCGTTGGCTATCACAGATACGGAGCTAAAGCTCATGGCAGCGGCGGCAAAGATAGGCTGCAGCAGCAATCCTGTAAACGGGTACAACACGCCGGCAGCAATGGGCACACCGAGCAAGTTGTAGATGAACGCAAAGAAAAGATTCTGCCGAATGTTGCGCATGGTGGCGCGGCTCAGATTGCGCGCCCGCACCAGGGCTTGCAGATCGCCTTTGATCAGCGTGATATCGCCGCTTTCCATGGCTACGTCAGTGCCTGTACCCATTGCGATGCCAACATCTGCCTGCGCTAATGCTGGGGCGTCATTCACTCCATCGCCAGCCATGGCGACAACG
>DASXZE010000324.1:0-11405 GCA_036502105.1 Candidatus Angelobacter sp.
CCGACCGGGATTCAAACCTATCTCGTCAGGCCCAACCGCCTTTTAGGCCAGGAGATCTTATGCCCGCAGAAGTGAAAGTTTCATGTATCAACAAATCAGACAGATATAACCCACATGAACGAATCCTCAACATTGGAGGTATAAATGGGGACGGATCGCGCTGGAAGCTCTCAGAAACACAAGCAATCGCAGATATAAAACAAGGTAAATGGTCCTTTTATGTGGAACGTCCTGTTGGGCACAAAGTACGTGTAATCATTGCAAAAAGCCAATACGGGAACGAATACCTTAAAACAGAAGCAGACGGGGAACAGCCTGATAACCTGCTAGCTCTCCCTGAATGTCCTAAATAAAACATCAAAGGCAAAAAGAACCCTAGAAATGTTCTTTTTGCCTTTTGGTTTCTCCGCGCTATGCTTCATTTTGGACTTATCTACATCGATAACTCATCCTGCTAGCGATAACAAGAGCTCAACTAAAAAGCGCCTAAATTTTTTCTCAGGCGATTTGAATCACCGTCTTTTAGTAGTGCCTCAACCTTCGCGTGTTCACTCTGCCAGACGGGGACAGCGCGGACGAGCAAGCTGCGTCCTTTGGCCGTGAGGGTCATCACACGGCTGCGGCGGTCATTCGGATCCACCGTAACTTTGACCAGGCCACGGCGCTGCAATGGTTTGAGAGCAGCTGTGAGAGTGGTTCGATCCATCGCGAGCAATTCCGCCACCACCGCCATGCCCGGTGGCTTGGGGCGATTGAGTGACATCATCAGCGAAAACTGACCGTTCGTCACGCCGAGCGTACCAAGCGCATCATCAAAGCGACGTGCCAGTGCTCTTGCCGCCCGCTGGACATGCAGGCAGAGGCACGTGTCGCGAACCAGCAAAGTCGCCTCAAATGGTGGATTTAACTTCATATCCATTGACATAGATAAATTATATTGATATCAACGTATTTTGCTCAATATATATTGCAGGAGAAATCCCATGAAGCAGACGATGCGGAAGAAGCGAAAAGTTCTCACCATGGCTACAGCGAGCTTCGCTCTGGCCCTCATGCTGGGCACGGCATTCCAAGGGCAGGCACAGGCTGCTAAATCATCGTATCCAGCAATGGCCCCGCTTGAACAATATCTGATTGCGGACCGTAATGCCGAGATCGCCATGGCGCGGAGCGCGGCCCCGGAATCAATCTCAGGTGATGCAGAAGTGATGGTGCTGGGACGGCATGGCTACGAAACGGCAGTCAAAGGCAAAAACGATTTCCTATGCATGGTGGAGCGCTCATGGACAGCGGGAATTGACGATCCGGATTTTTGGAACCCAAAGCTGCGCGGCCCCATCTGCTTCAACGCGGCAGCCACACGGACCTATCTGCCGCTCACCATCAAAAAAACTGAGTGGGTACTGGCTGGACAATCCAGAACGCAGATGTTCGACAGCCTTAAAGCCGCCTTCGACAAAAAAGAATTGCCCACGCAGGAAGCTGGCGCGATGTGCTACATGCTGTCAAAGCAAGCATACCTGGGCGATCAAAATGGGCACTGGCGTCCGCACCTGATGTTTTTTGTTCCGCAAAGCGAAGCCAAGACCTGGGGCGCAAATCTGCAGGGCTCTCCCATTCTGGCGGCGGACGATCCTCAGGACCGGCTGACCATATTTATGATCCCGGTGACCAAATGGTCAGACGGGACAGCGGATGCGCCAGACAAGCATTGATGGCATTTTGTGCGAAGCAACGAACCGCATGAGCTGGGAGAATGATGCCCTCACAATTCAACTACGATGGGTCGGGGTGAACGTGCGATTGTATAACGCAAAGGATGGGATACCCACGGTATGGGACAGGAACTAAAAACGTGAGCCCGTGGTCGCTTTGTCGTGACTTTTCGGTGCAGAGAACATAAAGACCTTCATGTTCCATCCCAAAGGCATACAATGTCAGAGGAGATAGCATGCCACAGTCATCGCACGAAAGAGTTGCTGAGTTCCACAACCTTGCCGCCCACGCCCACAACGCCGCTGCGGTCGCGCACGGTAAAGGGGAATATCTAACCGCTCACGAACTTAGCAAACAGGCGCACGAGCACTCAATGAATGCACACAAACTTTCAGAAGAGCTGGCCGCGCAGCACGCACCTTCCGGCAAGAAACCATAATCCCCTCACTCCGCGAGGGATTACAAAAAATTTCCTCTGCGTCCTCTGCGGTGAAAAAGATTGGTCCTTTAAAGTGTCGTAGTTATAGGGATCCCTCGCTGCCGCTTCGGGATTAAAGAGAGAGCAGCTCATCCTGCTGCCATGCCGACGTTACGACCTTGGGCTCTTCACAAAGTTGGATCACCAGATTTTCCAGCACCAGGCGTTTGCTGGGGGCGTTGGAGCGCAGAGCGAGATCGGCGCGGGCTATGAGCTTGATAGCGCGGGTCAGGTCTTTGCGGGATTTATAGCGGCGGGCCTGGCGGATTACGTCGTCGGCTGCGAAAGGTGGGAGGCGGAAGCCCTGCCACAGGGCTTGCCAGATGGCGCGGGTATCGCGCACATTTTTTTCCAGGATCACCAGCATCTGGCGGAAGGTGCGGGCCAGCATATACAGGTGGCCGATGGCGGCGTCATCGCCTTCACTGGTGGAAAGCAGCGCGTCCATTACGGCGAGCGCGCGGGTTTTGTCGCGCGCGGAGATAGCGTCAGTCAGTTCATAGAGCGAGCGCTGTTTGGCGGCGAGCACCATGGTTTCCACGTCGCCCAGCGTGATGTGTTTTTTCTCGCCCACATAGAGGATGAGTTTTTCCAGCTCATGGCTTACGAGCATCATGTCCGCGCCCAGTGCGTCAATGAGTTCGCGGGCGGCGTCCTGATCTACTTTTACATTTTCTTTCAGCGCATGGTCGATGATCCAGCGGATGCCGTCTGCTTCTTCCACGCGCGCGAGCTCGACGATGCCGCAAAAATCTCCCAGCGTTTCCCGGATGCGCTCATAGCGATCTTTATCCTGCATCTCCATGCGGCGAACGTCGGCGGGAATGCTGATGTGGTCGGCGACGAAGATGATTACCGCAGCGGGATTTGGGTCCTTCATGTAGGCTTCAATGGCGGCGAATTCTTCCGCGTGCGAGCCGCGTCCGTACAGCTCTTTTACGCCGCGCACAAAGAGCACTTGAAACGGCGCCATGAGTGACGGAGTCTGTGCGCGGTCCAGCACTTCTGCAATGCTGACTTGGCTGAGATCAAGATCGTGCAGGCTGAAGTCGCGCAGATCAGCGGGGACAAGGTGCTGCAGAAGCGCCTGGCGGCATTGGTCGCGAAAGAAAACTTCATCGCCAATGAGGACGTAGCCGGGGCGGAGTTTGCGTCCCGCAACTTCTGCGGTGAACTTTTCTGCAGGAGCAAAGCTGCGGCCCGGCACTAGAAGGCCTCCGTAATGTCGCTGATCAAGGTGCGGGCAAAGTCCTGCGACATGCGCTGCAGCGCGGGTGTCTCTTCTTCAAAAAAACTGGTGACTTCGCGCGACACCTGATACTGCTGCCGGAAAACATAATTCTGATTTTCAAACAGCACGCGTCCGCTGTGCTCAGTGAGAGAAACTTTCATGGCCACGGTAACGATGGCGCTGGAGATGCGTCCGGTTTGCGCGTCGTATGTGAGCGGCGAGGTTTGCGCGGAGATGACAGTGCATTTCAACGTGGCGTCGGCTGACTCGCTGGCTTCATTGATCACGTGAAATTTTGAGCGCGCAATCAATTCGCGGACAACAGCACGCGTGAGCAGCTGCTCGATGCGGTACGTCTGCGTCTGGTTGATGAACACTGGCACCGCGATGGTGCGGATGCTGGCAGGCAGTCGCGTATTGTGGCCCGCTGTGTGATAGCCGCAACCCGCGAGAGTGAGCGCGATCGTCATCAGCAAAATCGTCGCCAGCAAAAATGGGAGGCCGCGTTTCACTGCACCTTTCCATGCGGCCGGACAGCAGCCAGCGCAGTGGCGCAATCAGCGGCAGTGAGCGCTGCGAGCCGGAGATTGTCAACAGCAACCCAGAGCCAGAAACCGTTTTCATGCACCGTGTCACGCCGCACGGCGACCATGATTTCGTCCTTGCCCGCGACGTTCACGTTGCTGGGAGAATCCTCTGGCGCGCGCGCAATCTGTACATGCTCACCAGCCAGGTGGCGGGCGAAGTCTCCGGCAGAAACGCTCTGCGCCAGCTCTATATAAATAGAAAACGTATGCGCGTGGAACACTGGGGCCTGCAATAGCGTGAGTGCCGGCATGGCCGCATGTGTGCCCAGCAATTTACGCAGATGATTGGCGATGCGGTTCTCGGTGACGTCCAGCGGGCGTGCCGTGCCAGCGCCGTAGCGGTCCAGCATATTGAAGGCAACTTGCGCGCCAAATGTCGCCGTGGGCATATTTTGGAACGATAATAAATTGATAGTTTGCTCGTGGAGCTCATCCATTCCACGGCGGCCTTTTTCAGACACAGGCTCAAACACCGTGGCCACAGTGCTGCGGACCTCACCTGCTTTCCTCGCGCGGAGCAGCAACAACGCCAGCACAATCGCCGCCGGATGCGCCGTTACCACCGAGCTCGATTCCAGCGTAAAGTGCGTTGGCTCGCCCAGTTCGCGTTCCACCCAGGGCGCGCAGACAGGCACATTCGGTTCGCCTTCCAGCGCGTATGACATATCTACAATCGCGCTGCCGGCCTCGCGTGCCAGCTTCCATTTTTTGCGCGTAAATTCTTCGTCAGTGGCAAAAAACGTAAAGTCCGTTTGCGATAGCTGGTCCCGGCCCACGGGCAGCACCACTTGCACTTCTTCCTGCACCACATCCAGCTGCCCCAATGACTCTTCGTCATCCAGCAGTTGAATTTTTGCGGAAGGGAAGTTGCGTTCTTCCAGTACGTCTTTTAGTTCTTTGCCTTTGAGCGTGGCTCCGCCCACAATGGCCACTCGGAAGAGGTTCTGTGTCTCAGTTTTCATCTGGATTCTGGAGCTTCAATTATAGGCTGCGGTGCCGGTTCCGTGGGCTTGCGACGGAAGCCGTAAGACAGGCGCGTAAATATTCCGCTGCCTGCATAAGTCACTGCAATAATAAACAGCATGTAGTGGTGGAACGCCACCAGCAATCCAAAGAACCCGCATATAAGAATAAAGATCTGGAACGGATGCCGGCTGCGCAGGTTCAAATCTTTGAAACTATAAAAGCGCCACGTGCTGACCATCAGAAAACTTACGATGATCATCACTGCCAGCCAGAGCGGCGCCAGCTGTGGCCAGAGAATCGGCGCGCCTTTTACTAAATGGATCGTCGCGGCAACCACGCCTGCACCCGCAGGGATCGGCAAGCCCACAAAATATTTTCTGCCTGGCCGCCCCGGGTTCGATGGTTGCGGATTCAGCTGAATATTGAATCGCGCCAGCCGGCTCGCTCCGGCGACGAGAAAAATAAACGTGGCAATCAGCCCCAACTGCACCATCTTGTCATGCACGGCAGGGAAGCCGCGGTCCGGCAGCAAACTAAAGCCCCACATAAACGCCAGCAAGGCCGGAGCAACGCCAAACGTAATCACGTCTGCCAGCGAATCAAATTCGCGGCCAAAATCGCTGGTGGTGTTGGTCATGCGCGCAATGCGGCCGTCCAGCCCGTCAGCCACCACGGCAATACCAATCGCCAAAGCTGCGTGGTCAAAGTGCCAAAAGTCTTGGCGCGTGCCCATCATCGTCTGGCTTAGCGCGTAATAACCCGCGCCAATATTCGCCGCCGTAAATAATGACGGCAATATATACATGCCTTTGCGCATGCGCCGCCGGTGCGGAGCCGGTAACTGGTCTTCCCATCTGCGCATGGGTAGCGGCATCTTCATCGCATGGCCCCTGTATTTTCACGAGTTGAATTCTGCGGGATATTTTTCGGCACCGTTGTCTTCGCCAGCACGCTTGATCCGCCTTTTACCCGATCACCCAGCTTCACTTTGATCTCCGCCGGCTGCGGAAAAATTACGTCTGTGCGGGAGCCAAATTTAATCAGGCCCACGCGCTGTCCGCGGGCGACTGTCTCACCGGGCTTGTGATTGAACACAATCCGACGCGCCAGCAATCCGGCAATCTGCTTGAACACCACGGTCATGCCTTCGCCTTCCATGGTCACAATGTTCTGCTCGTTGTCGTCCGCAGAGGCTTCGTCCATGGCGTTTTTAAACTGGCCTTTTTTATACACCGCGCTTTTGATCACGCCGCTGATCGGCGCGCGATTTACGTGAACGTCAAACACGTTCAGAAAAATACTGATCCGCGTGCACGGGACGCCGTTAAGCTGTGTGCTTGAGACGTCAGTAATTTTGCCGTCTGCCGGTGAAATTACCAGCCCCGCGCCAGCCGGGACCACGCGTTCCGGGTCACGGAAAAACCACAGGAAAAAAATTGCCAGCAACCCGGGTATTGCGGCAAGAAAGAGTGAGTGCGTCAGCCAGCCCAGCACCGCGGCCACCAACAGCATTCCCAGGGCGTAATAGATGCCGTCACGAACCATGTAAGGCTGATTATAACGATTCAGCGCCCGTGCGCGAGTGGAGTTCTCCGCCGCGCTATCAACCCTGTTGGTTCCGGCCAGCGAAGGTATCTTGTTTCCATGCAGCAAGTTGCGGTGCCGGGAAAATTTTTAAAGATTTTTTCATCTCCCGTATATTTTTGGGGGCATGTCTGACTCTACTAGTTAGAGGCAAGTTCATCCGTAAGAACTGCTGAAAATATTAAAGGGATACGGTCCGGAAGCCGTGTCCCTTTAACTTTTTGGGGGTGATCTCCGACCGCAATCCCGCTGCCTGCCTATTTAAATCAATCACTTACAATTGTCCCGACGTAGTGAATCTATCAACCACAGCCCAGCAGTCACCGGAAGCCAAAGCTATTGATCCGCGTCAATCCGCGGTAAATTAGTTTTCCAATTACCCGATGACCCGATCACGCGCGATCACCCGATCTCCAAAAACAAACCTCTCCCGGCAGGTGCAAGACCCGCGCAAAGAGAGGTTGAGGTATCAGGGCCTCGTTGCAAAAACCTGGGTTAAGGACCAGGGCGATTAAGCTACCTGCGCGTGTGAACGCAGATATTCCTGCTCAATCGACTGCATCTGGTCTTTTAATCGGAGTTTTACCTTTTTAAGGCGCACTTCTTCCAGCTTTTCGTCCTCTGTCAGGTATCGCTTCTCAATCAGAGAGTGAAGCTGTTGGCAATATTGGTTATGTTCCTGCGCCAGTCTACGAAACTCTTCGTGACTGGCAAGAAGCTGTTCACGAACGGAATCTACCATTCTTGAAGAACCTCCTGCTGTTCTTTCATCGAACGTTAACATACGGCCAGTGCTGGTTCAATCGAAATGCGTTCCATTATGGAAAATTAAATCTTAAAATCAGGGCATCCTCGGGCGGATTTTCATAGTAATCTTTCCTGCGCCCGGTCTCCAGGAACGTCCATTTTCCGTAAAGTGCTCTGGCGGCTAGGTTTGACTCGCGGACTTCAAGAAAAATCGCCCGCCCGCCGCGCCCATGCACCAGCTTCAGAAACTCAGCCAACAAATGTGTGCCCAGCCCCGTCCGCTGCGCTGACTCTGTAATAGCCAGGTTCTCAATCTCCCAGTCGTCGCCCACATGGTTTCCAACCACGAACCCGGCCACGCCGCCGTTTCCCTCAATCACCAGCGCAGTTCGATTCTGTGGTGACTCGTCGGCAAAAAGCTTTTGATACGCCGCCGTATTCCACTGCGCCGCCGTTGCCGACTGAGCAGCAATCTCCTTCAACTTCGGCAGATCAGCCAGCACTGCCGCACGCACGTTCGGCTTGGCCGCTTGTGGAAACTGTAAAAGGTTGGAGTCTGTCATAAATTTTGGTTTAACGAAAACCTTGAAAACTAACTTAAAAAAAATGATTGAAAATACACAGCTTCATCTGTGTCGTAAAAGCTGGTGCGTCCTATTACCCTCGGATAGTGATCTCAATAGCTTCTGGTGCGACATTGAATGTAAGAGCTAATCCTTGTTTTGCCTGCGCCATTGTAAGGGGCTGGATACCACTGGTTTTGAGATGTGTGATTGGGGCGGAATTATCATTTAACTTCGGCATCGCTTCCCACTTCAATTTTGAAAAGTTTATTCCAAGTTCTTCGAGAGTTGTGTATTTCACGGGGTTGCGGTCGCCCTTCCACGTATCCAAAACATTTACGCGGGCGAACTCACTGAACTGAATTAAATAGCGATTATTCGGGGCTTCGTGATTTTCCGGCGTGGGTGCACAAGGTATTACATTGCTGATTTTTCCAACTAAGAACGCCGAGCGGTGTTCTTCCTGTCCCTCAGTCCAATCGGCAAGTGTATTCCGGGTGCATACAGCATAAGCGCAGCGCCGCGCGTGATTTCGGTCTAATCTCCACGAGGCCGAGCCTCCTTCATTAAGAATGCGTTCGACACTCCTAGCCGTGAAAACAATGATCGCCTCTTGTGACATGCGTTTACCTCCAGGGTAAAGTATATATTTTATATAAATTATTACAATAGTTTATGTAGATTTATTTGGAGGCCGGGATTCTGGTTTTCAGAGCTTCCCTTTGAAAGCTATCTCCGCATCGGACCGCCGCAGATAATTGGCATCCAGCTCTTCCACCAGAACAGTCTCACCAGCCAGCAATTTCCCCGCGCCGATCCGCGCAATCACATCGCTCCCCGGACGCGCCACCACTGTCACCGCACTGTTCGACTCCGCCGCCAATTCAGCCAGCGGCGCATCACTGGTCACAAACCAGACCGGCTCCTGATTTTTCAGCCGGGCCAGAAAACTCGCCTGGCTCAGCAACTCCTCGCTCTGCTTGATCAATGCCAGCTCTGACTTTTCAAACACGCCAAGAAAGATTTCTTTCCGTCCCGCATCCATCGCCGCGGCAATGGTCCCCTGGTGGTCAGCCAGTGAGGCCATCGCCTCCAGCACTGACACGGTAACAATCGGCTGATGCAGCGCCTCCGCCAGCCCTTTAATCGCGCTCAAGCCCACGCGCAGTCCCGTGAATGTCCCGGGCCCGGACGCAGCAGCAAACCCGCCAATATCCATCGCGCGATAGCCATGCTTCTTCAACAACTCGGCCAGCGTAGGAATAAGCTGCGCAGAAAAAGTGCCGCCGGCAATCACCGCCGATTCAATCACGCGGAAGCCAGTCGCGTCTGCTTCGGCCAGCGTAAGGCCCCCGGACTGTCCCGATGTGTCAATGGCAAGAATGAGCATTTGTTTTTTCTGAAATCCCTCACGGCGTGAGGGATCCCTATAGCCAGAATAAACTATGGGGCAAGACTTTAATTACGATGAGCCAGCCGGACGCACTCGGGTAGCCAACCCTCTGCCTTCAATCCATGCATTGAGAGCCAGCCCAAGTTCATCCTGATTGCACCAGTGTTCAAGAATTTGTCCGTCGGAATCGACGGGTGAAACGTTGAATCCTTCTTCAACATCTTCCCAGTAAATGGCCTCATTTTCTTTTCCGGCAACCACAACCACGTTTTCTTTTTTCTCGTAACGGAAAATGGGTGCAACGTAAAACTCCACGGCGTATCGCTGAAACGCCGCTACTTGTTTCGGCATCACACGCTGTCAGATCTCGGTTAACGATTTGCTTCACTTGCTCCACCGTGGCTGGTTGCCATGGAATCACTGCGCTTCTCCATACTTGCGATTATTTAAAGGTCTAACAGATCTTCAACGTAGAGACGCAGCATGCTGCATTCTCAATTTTTCTTCGTCATTAGCTTCCACTAGCCATACCACAAACTTCAGCCCGAAAAGATTTTGGATATTTGCTCCCTTATGAATTTCCTCACGGCAATGAGATATATGCCTGCTCAACAAAACCATGCTGAGGAAAGTCATCTGCGATTTTTCTCACTTTTGTCTTTACTGCATCGCTGCGAACCCATTCGACAACTTCACCATAAAAGTCTTTTACCTCGCCCCAATAGCCATCAGAAGGAATTGGATTCGTAAAATCAGTTTCAGCGATGAAAGCAGCTAGATTTAGCCGTGCGTTATCTGTCTCCGCCCTAAGCAGCCTGTGCAAATAAGAAGCAGGCGAATTGCCAGCTTGAGCAAAGCCGCAGAGCCAATCCTCAATAAGCCAGCCGGAAGTAGCAGGTTGAGGCTCGGTTTCCAATAGAAAGTTCCACAATACCTGCAAAAAGCTCTCTATGCTTTGTTGCTCGGCTAGGGGCCAGCTGCGCCAATCTCCATAACGCAATTTGGCGCAAATTACCTGAGGATCAATAAATGTATCGTGATGTAAAACCGCCAACTCGAAAATTCGCGGCAGGAAATGCTTGAAGTCCTCAACATCGCCCCAGGTCAAAAGCGCATCGAATGCGTATTTTTCCAGATCTTTTGCCGTGAGTTTGCGCAGTGGTTTCTGATGTAGCCGCTGTTCTTCAATTGGATTGTGGCAACAAGAACAGGCGCCTGTATCCGGGTGCAAAGGATACGCCTCAAAGAACAAGTATAGATTGTCGACTGCTGCCTGTAGTGCGTGATCAGGTTCCATATAGTTTCATTCAAGCACAATTTGGCGCCCTCCGCGGTGAGAAGTTCTTCGCGTCTCCCGAGATCAAAATGACTTTCCATGTCCTAATTCCTGGAACCACCCCCGCACCCACGGTGTCAAAACATCTTACGGCCTGATAGACACTGGAGCTGCGCACTCCATAGATAGAGATAAAACAAAGCTCTAAAAACTTTCCGTGGAGGAATGCTAACTTATGCATGGCGCAAATTTTATTGGTCATCTATTTATAAAGACACACATATTGGCTGCTTATTTTTTCCAGTCCAGTGAAGAAGCCTCACGCTTTGATCTGTGGACCATGTGGCTTCACATGGGATGGCCCGCACGCACGGTTGCCATTATTCTGCTCGGTATGTCTGCATGGTCCATTGGCGTGATGATGGACCGCTGGCTCGCCTTCACCGCTGCGCGCAAGCAGTCGCGCCAGTTCGCTCCCATGGTGGCCGGCGCTCTACGCGAAGGCAAATTGGATGAAGCCATCCGCGTAGCCGAGCGCAACAAGAAAAGCCATCTGGCTAAAGTTGTGACTTCAGGCCTGCAGGAGTTTCGCGCGCATGAGCAGTCGGAAGAAATCTCCGGCGAAAAGATTGAAGCCAGCAAGCGCGCACTGGAACGGGCCACGGCCATCGTCCACGCCGAGCTAGAACGCGGACTCAGCGGGCTGGCCACCATCGGCTCAACAGCGCCGTTTGTGGGATTGCTGGGCACGGTCATCGGAATTATTGACGCCTTCCGCCAGATACAGGAACGCCAGGGAGCAACCGGCATTGGCGCAGTTTCCGGCGGCATCTCTGAGGCGCTTGTGACTACAGCGCTGGGGCT
>DASXZE010000325.1:0-11635 GCA_036502105.1 Candidatus Angelobacter sp.
GGCCACGCAATGTAGCGATCAATTTCATTCGTAATATCCAGTTCGTGTTTCGGGCAATTATCCATGAAGTATTTGATCGCCTGTTCGCGCGTCCAGTGTTTCTCATGGATACCCGTATCCACAACCAGCCGCACCGCGCGCCACATTTCATAACTCAGTTGGCCGAATTTGGCATACGGATCACTGTAAAGCCCCATGTCGTCGCCCAGCGATTCGGCGTAGAGCCCCCACCCCTCAACATAAACCGTGTACTCGCCGTACCGGCGGAAGTTGGGCATTTCCCCCAATTCGTGGGCCAAAGCGATCTGCAAATGGTGTCCGGGGACGGATTCATGGAGCGTAAGCGCTGTCATCTCCCACTTGGGCCGGGCATCAGGCTTATAAAGATTAACGAAGTAGGTACCTGCACGGCTTCCATCAGCAGCCCCAGGCCGGTAATAAGCCGCAGTGGTGTCCGGCGCTACCGCATCAGGAATCGCTTCCACTCCGTAAGGCTCGCGCGGCAGCTTGCCAAAAACCTTCACCAGATTCGGATCAACCGTCTTGGCCAGCGCCTTGTAAGCCTCAAACAGATCTTCCGGCGTCTTATAAAAAAATTGCGGATCGGTCCGCAGAAACTGAAAGAACTCGGCGCGCGTCCCTTTGAAGCCGGTCTGCTGCATGATGCGGTCCATCTCGGCGTTAATGCGCGCCACTTCCTTCAACCCAATCTGGTGGACCTCTTCCGGCGTCTCTTTCGTCGTGGTATAGCTGCGAACAAAATAGGCATACAGCTCAGCGCCATGCGGAAGCTGCCACGCTCCCACTTTGTCATAGCAGGCGGGCAAATATTCAGTAGTAAAAAAATGTTTGAACTTGGTAAACGCCGGCACCACCTGCTGCTCCACGGCGTCTCGCGCTGCTTTCTGCAGCCGCTGCTGATCTTCCAGACTGATGGTTTTTGGAAAATGGAGGAACGGTTTGTAGTAACCGCTCTGCGTGGGATCGCTCACAATTTGCTTGTCAATCTGCCCGGGAATCCGCTCCATAATTACCCGCGGATGCACCATGCGCTCACGGATTCCCTGTTGCAGCAGGGCAATCACCTGGTCCATATGTGCGGGAAATGCGCGCATGCGGGCCAGCCAGTCAGAATAATCTTTAAGCGTGTCAAATCGCAGCGAGTCGCCCAGTTCGTCACTGGTTTGTGGCCCTTCGCGTTGATTAAAACTCATCAGAAACCAATGCAGCTTGTATTGCTCCACGCGGTCCTGAAAACGTTTTTGAAAAAGATCGTAGTTCAACTGGTCAGTTTTATTCAGCGTCTTGCGGTCAATCTTGGCCAATTGCGCCAGCACTTCTTTATTGTGCTGGTCGCGGCGCGCATAGGCTTCCAGGCTCATGTCCGTCCACCGGTCATTCCAGCGGCGGTCGCCCATTTCAGAGGCATCTTCCGGACGGTCCTGCATATCTCGGTCCCAGGCCGCGGCAAAGAGATCGTGCAATGCTTTTGATCCCTCTTGACGCGGAAGTGTCCGCCCACTCACGGCAAATGCCAGAAGCAAAAACACGAAAGGCCACACGCGCATTGTTCCTCCGATTCCAGCGGAAAGTGTATAGCAGATGCTCACGGCATTAAAATCGTGAGCAAGAAGTCAGCAGTCAAAACCAGCGCACTCAAGTGCTCTGGCAATTGTCTTAAGGGGAAAGACACATGCGATTTTTTAGATCACTTAAATATAAGTCTATTGCGTTAGGAGTGCTGTTGATTGCCAGCGCGCTGGCGGCGAATGCAGCCACAATTCCAGCCGGCAGCCATGCCACCGTTCGACTAAATACCTCACTCAGCTCTGCCACGGCGGAAAAAGGCCAGCCCTGGCACGGCACCCTGACCAGAGATATTGTCGCCAACGGCAAAGTACGTGCCAAGGCGGGCGAACCCGTTAAAGGAATCGTCACCTTTGTAAACCGTAGTGGACGCCTGCACAAACCCGGCCAACTCTCTCTGCGTCTTACGTCTATCAAAGGCGTGCGCGTTTACAGCTCGCGGGTCACGCGTGAAGGCAAGAGCCACACCAAGAGCAACGCAACCAAGATTGGTGGCGGCGCCGCTGCTGGCGCTGTGATTGGCGCACTGGCGGGCGGAGGCAAAGGCGCTGCTATCGGCACAGTTGCCGGCGCAGGCGTTGGAACCGGCGTTGCCGCTGCCACAGGGAAAGACGAAGTCTCAATTCCCTCAGAAAGCGTTCTCACCTTCACCATTACCGGCTCAAAATAAAACTCGACAGCAAGCGGACTTTCTTGCCGAAAATATACGGGCATCTCTGATAACTTTGTTTCTGCCCGAGAAATCAGCGTGAGCAGACGACAAAAAGTCAGAGGTGCCCCGCAATGAAAATGGCGCGCGTGATTCTCTTTACCAGCCAGATGGATGCCATGAGCAACTTTTACGGAAAAATTCTGGGCCTTCGGCAAGTCGGCATTGAAAAGGGCTGGCAGGAATTTGCCGCAGGCGGCGCGCGCATCGCACTGCATTCCGGCCCTTCATCGCCGGGACGCAAGGGACCAAAGA
Organism: Candidatus Angelobacter sp.; assembly: GCA_036502105.1. Taxonomy (GTDB): domain Bacteria; phylum Acidobacteriota; class Terriglobia; order Terriglobales; family Acidobacteriaceae; genus Angelobacter. Next base: position 2,552 of record DASXZE010000325.1, read on the forward strand.
TTGTCTTCCACGCCAAAGATGTTGCTGCTCTGCGCGAAAAGCTGGTAGCCAAGGGAGCAAGCTTTGGCAAAGTCCGCCAGGGAGAAGTATTTTGCCTGTGTGACGGCAAAGATCCAGACGGTAATCCCATTCAGCTCTCAAACCGCTAGAGCAAATGCCAGAAGCAAAAACACGAAAGGCCGCGCGCGCATGTCCGCTGAAAAATTCGTCTCGGCTGAATGCTCACTACTGAGTGCTGAATGCTTATTTCAGCGCCTCAATCACAGCTCCAGCATGCTCGTCGGGCTTCAAGCCATTCAGGATCGCGCTGATCTTGCCCTCAGGGCTGATCACAAACGTAGTCCGGTCTATCCCCATATATTTCTTGCCGTACATGCTTTTTTCTTTCATTACGTCGTATTGGTTGCAGACAGTTTTGTCCACATCGGCCAGCAGAGAATAGGGGAGATCATATTTTTCTTTGAACTTCTTCTGGGCAGAGGGTTTATCGGCGGAAATGCCAAACACCACGGCCCCGGCTTTTTGTATCTTTTTGAATGCGTCGCGGAACCCGCACGCCTCAATCGTTCAACCGGGCGTGTTGGCCTTGGGATAGAAGAACAAGACCACGTTTTTGCCGCGATAGTCCTTCAGCGCAATTGTTTTTCCCTCTTCATTAGCAAGAGAGAACTCCGGGGCTTTATCATTAACTTGCATGGTTTTTCCGTGTTTATAAAGTCAATGAATTTATATAGCAGAAAAAAGTTTCTGGCCAGCGCCGCACTTGTGCTGGCATGTGCTGGCCTTTTCACCACCGCCGTGGCCCAGCGTCGCACAGCCCACAAGCTGCGCGCCACCGCCATTGTGGAAGCCACAACTGACGCATCGGGCAAAGTCACCACGCGGATCATCCCCGTTACCGTTCTTGATGAAGGTCAGTTTCAGGACGCCAGCATTTATAAAGCCCGCCCGCGTCCCATGGCGATTGACGATGGCATTGTCTATGAAGCGCAGACATCCGGCATACCGGTTGCGACGGCCACTATCTCAAATGGCTCCAGCAGCGACGGATGGATAGCTATGGGCAGTTGGAAGATCATCACCGCTCCAATAAAAAAGCCTGATGCTCCTGTCACGGTGAGCGAGCCCAACAATAATGATGGCCGACCAGTTCTTCATCGCGCCGCCGGCAGCGCGTCTGATTCCAGTGCGCCTTCTCCATCCGCCACGCCTGCTCCAGGTTCATCTAGTACAGGTTCATCTGGCACAGGCTCGTCCAGCCCAAATGATGATCGTCCAGTTCTTCATCGCCCCAGTGATAGCGGAACGCCCCCGGCTTCCAGCACGCCAGCACCTTCAAGCACTCCGAGTCCAACGCCGTCCGGCAATTCTTCCAGCACTTCCACCACCTCCAGCGTTCAAGACGATCGACCAACTCTCCATCGCCCCAACGGCAGCATTACCGCCTCTGCTCCTGCACCAACTCCCTCTGCCAGCCAGAGTACGCCGCAGAGTTCTTCAGCCCCTGAAGATCCTGACCGCCCCACGTTGAGAAAGCACGACTCTGCTCCACAGGAACGCACGCAGCCCACCCAGGTTGAAAATGCCCCTGGTACTACGGCTGCTCCGGCTCCAGTCGCTAAAAAGCGGGCCGGGCCTCCGGGCGTCACCAAGACTTACGTGGCAGTTTCTGATACGCAGTCAACCGATGTCCGCTCTTTTGATTTCAAATGGAAGATGGATGAAGTAGCTCCCATGGAGCTCAAAATGCGCAAGCTGGCGCTGGCGCAGGTTCCAAAACAACTGGGACCACAGCAGACCAAGGCAGAGGTACAACTCAGGAATGTCGTTATCCGCTCCTTTGACCTTGATTTGAGTAACGATGCAGTCATTGTCCTGAGCGCAGAAATTCCCGCCACCGTGCCCAGCACCAAAGAGAGCGACGCAAAATTCATCTCGCGCTATATCACCCTCGTAGCGCGCGTGGACTTTGAAGGCGAGCCGCAAAAAATCCTGGCCAGCGTGACCGACTCGTCGCGGCAAGATGTCTCTCCGCGCCTGGAATTAATTGACGCCGTAGACGTGGATGGCGACGGCATCGCCGAATTGCTCTTCCGCGAATATGGTTATGACGACACCGGCTTCGTCATCTACAGCATCGGCCGCAGCACCGCAACCAAGCTTTTTGAGGGCGCCAGCAGGCCGTTAAAGTAGTTGCACTTAAAGATGATAATGTCCAAAAGAAAGAATTCGACTGGCTCGCAGCATGCCGTTTGCGTTAAGAACCGCGACTACCCTGCTTCACTTGAATCCCGGAAAATTTACCAGGTCATGCGTGATTCGGCGGCGACTAAGCTCGGAATGCTACGGGTAATTGATGAATCAGGTGAAGATTATCTTTATCCTGAAGATCACTTTATCGCTATTAAACTCACACCTGCTATTGAGCGTCTAGTCCGATCTGCTTCCTGAATCAAGCAATCAGCCGCTGTACCATCGGCCAACACGATCATAATTTCCGTGTTGTAGAAACGTGTTCTCTCTCTCGAAAATTGATTTCCTTGCCCGAAGTTTTTCTCCGTGTCTCCGTCATAGGTTTTGTTCTACCATTCACAAACAATGCTAGTTCCCGCCATCACCGCTCTTGTCTCAGCCGCTGCTGCCAGCTATGCCGGATACGCAGCCATGTCTCCCGGCACTCAACTTTACGGCCGCACGCTCACGCACGGCAGTGATCCCACGCAGATGGCGCTTACCTATGACGATGGCCCCAATGATCCGCACACTCTCCACCTTCTGGACGTGCTCGCCAGGCATGGTGCCCGCGCCACGTTTTTTCTCATGGGCACATATGTGCGCCAGCGTCCGGAGATTGCCCGCGCCATCCAAACCGCCGGGCATGAGATTGGCAACCATACATTCAGCCATCCCAATTTGATTTTTCTCTCTGCGGTCAAACTGCGGCAGGAGCTGGAAGACTGCAACAAAGCGCTGGAAGACGCACTTGGCGCGAAACCATCTTTATTTCGACCACCCTTTGGGGGCAAGCGGCCCAACGTTTTGCGCACCGTCCGCGCCATGGGCATGCAGCCCATCATGTGGTCAGTAACGGCCTATGACTGGAGTGCCAAATCGCCTGATGACATTATCGAAAAAGTGACGACGCAGGCAGGCTCGCGCAGCAAGCCTCAGTCTGAAATCATCCTGCTGCATGATGGCGGCCACAGAGGCTTTGGCTTCGACCGCACCCACACCGTGGCAGCTACCCAGCGACTGCTGCAACTCTATGCAGGCAAAAGGTTTGTATCCATCTCAGACCTGACCCGCTGATTTCCCAAGGTGCTTACATCGTCCTTGGTATCTCTTTCGTAACTCGAATCAAACCCTTGCAAAACTTGTTCTTATTACCAGTACGAGCATTTTTAGTAAAATTCTATGTATGCTTCAGCCGCTTAGGTCGCTTGCGCTCACGTGCCTGCTGGCAGCTTCTCTGCCTTCAGCCGCCGTGGACGCGTCCGCGCTGAAGCCGCCCGCTGGCGCCAAAGTAGCCATTGTGATGTTTGCCGACCTCGAATGCCCGGAATGTGCCCACGCTTATCCCCTGATCTGGAACGCGGCCAGCGCGCACAAAATTCCTGTCGTGCTGCATGATTTTCCTTTGCCCCGGCATAACTGGGGATTTGAAGCCGCAGTCTGGGCCCGCTATTTCGATCAAACATCCACCGATCTCGGCAATGCCTTCCGCAAATTTATTTACGCTAACCAGTCGCAGATCACCCGCGAGAGCCTGCAGCAGTGGGTACAGAAATTTGGTGACGATAATAAAGCGCCGGTAACTCTGCCCAATGATCCGGATGGCAGGCTGGCCGAACAGGTAAAGTCTGACTTTGCCCTGGGACAGCGCATTGGCATAGAACATTCGCTCACGCTCTGGGTTGTGAGTAATAGCGGAGTTTCCCAGCCGCTGGTCGAAGAAATAAAAGACCGTGCGCAGCTGGACCAGCTGATTGAAGATATGCTCAAGAAGGCGCAATCGGCCTCGACAAAAAATATTAAAGGCGCGGCTCCCAAAAAGAGTCTGGCCAAAAATACCAGGAAAGCAGGATGAACGATGAACCAGGTCATGAATCGATTTCTAACGCTCTTTATCCGTACTGCTGTTTTGTTTGCCCTAGTGCTGCCCACAGCTACCTCTTTTGCCGCTGATGGCTCGTCGCTCAAGCCGCCTCCGGGCGCGCGCGTGGCCATTGTTGTGTTTGAAGATCTTGAGTGCCCAACTTGCGCCGTAACTTATCCAGAGGTTTGGGACCTCTCAAAAAAATACAACGTTCCCGTCATGCTGCATGATTTCCCTATCGCCAGCCATGCGTGGTCATTTGAGGCAGCCGTGATTGCCCGCTACTTTGACACCAAATCAACCACCCTGGGCAATGATTTTCGCGGCTACATCTACAAGAACCAGCCTTCCATCACCAAGCAAAACCTGCGCCAGTTTGCTGATAAATTTGCCAGCGACAACAAATCGCCTCTGCCGTTCGTCGTCGATCCTGACGGCAAACTCAAAGACAAGATCATTGCTGACCGCGACATGGGAACGCAGATTGGTTTGCAGCATACGCCCACTATTTTTGTGATCGGCAATGCGGGCGCGGCCACTCCGGCGGTTGAAGTTGAAGACCGCTCCACGCTAGGCCAGACCATTGAAGATATGCAAAAGAAAGCCGCGGCCGCTGCACCCAAAGCTGCTTCCAAAAAGGCAGCCACAAAAAAGACCGCAAATAAATAGCGCCAGTTATTTTCGCCAAAACAAAAACGCCCTCATCGCTGAGGGCGTTTTTATTGCTCCATTATGTAATCACGCTGTTATGCCGCTTTTTTGATCTTTCCCAGCTCAGTCACCAGTTCTTCATAGTCTGGCTCCTGGCCTAGTTCATATGTCTTGGCAAATACGATTTTGCCTTCTTTATCCACGATAAAAATCGCGCGATCATTGATTCCGGGCACCGGTTCGCCCAGACGCAAAATGCCATACTTCTGCGCCACTCCGGCATGCGGCCAATAATCACTCAATAGCGGATATTCCTGCCAGCCAATCGATTTTTCCTGCCACGCCAGGTGGCTATACACTGAATCCGGGCTGATACCCACGACCTGGGCATCATGTTCGGCGAACTTGGGCAGATACCTGCCGTACGCCGACATTTCATTGGTTCAAGTGGGACTCCAGTCCAGGGGATAAAACGCCACAATCACGTTTTTCTTCCCGCGTAAGTCACTGAGCTTGAACTTGTGCCGCTGTTTGCCCGTCACTCCGGGCAATTCAATCTCAGGCGCCATCTCTCCGGCTTGCAAAGCTGCCATTCGTTCCTCCAGGGGTAATCTGGCCCAAATCAAGGATTCTTGTCTTTTAAGTTCAGGCCAGCCGTTGCTGCATTAATTTTATCGTGGTCAAATAATTTAAGACAGGGTAGCTTAAAGAAAACAGCGGGAGCATAGCTGGCATCGAATCCCGTTGACCCCAGGCACAAGAATTTGGGTGAGATGTCCACACGGCAGGCAAGGCAAGAACTTAGGAGCGGAAATGTTGGGTTTCAGTGGCTACAACTACGGGCACTTCTCTCGCGAGCTTTTTCACGATCTGGCACAGACCAAGTTTTCTGGCCCTGAACCCGGCGAACGCGCGCCTGATTTCAAAGCTTTAACGCTGGATGGCGAGACCATTCGCCTCAGCGATTTCGCCAAGAAGAAGAATGTTCTGTTAATTTTTGGCTCCGCTACCTGCCCCATGACGGCGGCTTCCATCGCCGGAATCAATGAGCTGTATGACCGCTTTCGCGGCGATGACATTGAATTTCTTTTCATTTACGTGCGTGAAGCGCATCCCGGTGAGATCATTCCGGCCCATCGTACGACACGGGAAAAAACTGAGGCAGCACGCCTTCTTCGCGATGAAGAAGACATGCACATGCCAATCATAGTGGACGACCTGGGCGGCACAATTCATCGCAAATATTCCCAGCTGCCAAACCCCGCGTTTCTCATTGACCGTGCCGGCCGAGTGGCTTTTCTCTCTCTGTGGTCCAAACCAGAAGGCCTAGGCCAGGCCATCAAAGAACTCCAGCACCTGCAAGCCGAGCGCGGCGTTGACCACGTAATCGTAAGCGGTGGCCAGGACCTGACCATGCCCGTGCCGTACAGCTCTTTGTCGGCTTATCGCGCTCTGGAGCGCGGCGGCAAACAATCTCTCAGCGATTTCCGTCAGGCCCTGGGCTTACCTGCTCGCGTAGCGCTGACTGCTTCACATTTTGCTCAGCCGCTATTGGATAATCCCGGCCGCGTGATGTCCATCGCCGCTCTCACCGCAGCCGTTCTCGCCGGAGGTCTCTATGCCGGCTTTGAACTCCGCAAACGCCGCTTGGGAGTAGTGCGCAATCCATATCGTGCCTATGAAAAAGATCGCGGCAGAGATACGGAGACTGGCACGGATTATGGAGCTGTGGGAATTTAGGCAATTTGGTGAGTGGGTAATTTCGTAACGGAAGTATGTACTTTACGCAAGGGAGGCGGTTTTAGCCGGAATGTCGCCTTTGAGCACTCACATGGTTTTCACTGGTAAGATGTTCCGCAAAACGTTCGATAGAAATGGGCTCATCGCATACAGTGCAATAAACGGAGACGTGAACTGGCTTACCATGATGAGGCCCCTCTGGACATCGTGGAGTGTTTGGCCATCCTCGCGGCGGCCCGAACCACACCAACCCGCATTTTCGGCAATGGAAAAACCCACTCTTTTTAGCCTCGTCTGCTAGATGTTCCGGTGAAAATGAATCGAGCGTCATAATTGATCTCTCCTGACAAACTGCGGCCACGAATGCTTGCAGAATCTGATTGGGTAATTGAAAAAACAGCTGAAGCTTTGTAAGAATGTTTGGCGATAATTCAGTTTTCATTTACCAAATTACCAATTTACTCAATTACCAAATCAAGCAATGGCTCTTTGGTTTTCTCCGCGCCTCCGTGCCTCCGTGGTGAAAATTGGTTTTAAATAGACTGCTCCGCTGCTGCAATCGTCTGCTGAATGTCCCCATCTGAATGCGCCGCACTCATAAACATGGCTTCATACTGTGACGGCGGCAGATAAACGCCGCGCTCCAGCATTGCGCCATGAAATTTTCCAAACGCCGCCGTATCTGACTTAGCGGCCGTATCCCAGTCATGCACTACGCCCGGCTGGAAAAACCACGTAAACATTGATCCCACGCGATTTGCCGTCAAGGCCACACCTTTTTTCTTGGCCGCCGCAAGTACACCATCCACCAGCGCAGCACTGCGCTGCTCCAGTTGCTGATAAATCTGCGGATGGTTTAACTCGCGCAACGTAGCCAGGCCCGCAGCCATGGCCAGCGGATTTCCAGAAAGCGTCCCTGCCTGATACACCGGCCCCAACGGCGCAATCATATCCATCAATTCAGCGCGTCCGCCATAAGCGCCCACCGGCAGCCCGCCGCCAATAATCTTTCCCAGCGTGGTCAGATCAGGCTTGATCTGGTAAAGCTCTTGCGCTCCGCCAAAACTCAGCCGGAAGCCAGTCATCACTTCATCAAAGATCAACACTGCGCCGTGCTGCTGGGTAATCGACCGCAAAAACTCCAGATAACCTTTGCCCGGCGGCACGCAACCCATGTTCCCAACCACCGGCTCCACAATCACACAGGCAATCTGGTCTTTGAATTTTTCAAAAGCTTCCTGCACCGCTTGCTGGCTATTAAATGGCAGCGCCAGGGTGAACTTTGCCTGCTCATCCAGCACGCCGGCCGAGCCAGGAATGCCCATCGTCGCCACGCCCGAGCCGGCTTTTACCAGTAGGGAATCCGCATGGCCGTGGTAGCAGCCTTCAAACTTCACAATGTATTTGCGTCCGGTAAAAGCCCGCGCCAGCCGTATAGCGGACATCGTAGCTTCCGTGCCTGAGCTGACAAAACGCACTTTATCCATCGCCGGGAACGCTTCAATCACCGCCTCAGCCAGCTCAGCTTCTGCGGGAGTGCATGCGCCAAAGCTGGCGCCATCGCGATTTGCCTTCTCCACGGCTTCAACCACGCTGGGGAACGTATGCCCCAAAATCAGAGGCCCCCACGAGCCAACATAATCGATATATTCGTTGCCGTCGGCATCCCATATGCGCGAACCCTTGCCGCGAACAATGTAAGGTGGCTCGCCCCCCACAGACTTAAACGCCCGTACCGGCGAATCCACGCCGCCCGGAATCACCCGGCTGGCGCGAGCATGCAATTCCTGCGATTTCTTATGCGGTTTCATTTCGAATCTTGATATTACCGCAATGCGCGACCTCTCGCCGCCGATACCAGCTAGCCACCGCATCTTGACAGCTAAAACACTGCCGCCTGTCGCCGTGGCGTGCCGCTCTTTGCCGCTGGCAGCCACTTCATCGCCATGCCAAGATTCAACTCGTGGTTATTCAACTCGTGGTCACAAACTTTTTTGGACGGACAACAAAATGAAACGCTTTCTATTTCTCGCTCTTGTTCTTATTTCCAGCGCGGCTTTCGCGCAGGACAACACAAAGCTTCCTAATAACAAGGAACTGGTCTCCAAGGCGCAAAGCTTTTACGTGGATTCCGACACGTTTTACATGAAGCCTGAAGCGCTGCAAAGTTCGCTGCTGGGCCGGGCAGAATTCAAGGCCTGGAATCTGCAAATCACCGGCAGGCGAGACCTGGCGGATATGCTGTCAGGGTCCATCGCATTCCTTTTTCCAATCACTTCACCTATACCGTTACAGACCGCGAAACCGCAACCATCGTGATGGCCGGCAAAGTCGACTCCCTGGCAGGGACCGTCTATGGCCTGATCGCCGATGAAATTGTCCACAAGATGAAAGTCCTGCGCGGCGATCCTCTGCCCGCACCAAAGGAGGCAAAAGAATAAAGCTGCCGAGGCTCGCAACATGGAATGAGTACGAATATAAAACTTACCGCGGATAAACGCAGATCAACGGGGATTGGACGTAATCAGTTTTTGATTTTTGATCTGCGATTATCCGCGTAAATTCGCGGTAAATTGAATTTTTAACTTTGGCCTGGA
>DASXZE010000326.1:0-4050 GCA_036502105.1 Candidatus Angelobacter sp.
CGCATCACCGATCTCTTCCGCAAGAAGAAACCGGAAGCTTTCAGCGACGCAACGGTGGAAGACGAAGGCGGCGAACTGTTGCAGATTGAAGACCTGTTGCCTTCGCCGGACGCAGGCCCTGACGCGCTTTATGCGCGCAACCTGCTTCTGGACGAACTGGAACTAGCGCTCGAAGAACTGCCCCCCGACCAGCGCGACGTATTTATCGCGCATGAACTGGAGGGCCAGAGCTTTAAGGAAATTGCCGCTGAGACCGGCGTAAGCGTGAATACGCTGCTCTCACGCAAGCACTATGCGGTGCTGCATCTGCGCGAGCGGCTGCAAAACGTTTACAACGAATTTATGAAGAAGTGAGGAACATTCTATGAGAAGAAAAAAATGGATATTCGTGGCCGCTCCTGTTTGCATTGTGCTTTTTGTCTTTATCGGCGGTGAAGCCGTCATGCGCCTGTGGAACTGGCTCATGCCCATGCTGTTCGGCTGGCGGATGCTTACCTTCTGGCAAGCCTTCGGACTGCTGGCGCTCTGCCGCATCCTGTTTGGCAGCCACGGCTTTCGCGGCCATCGCTCCCATTTCCGCAATCGCATGAGAGAACGCTGGGAGCACATGACGCCGGAAGAGCGTGAGCGCTTCCGCCAGGGCATGCGCGGATGCTGTGGCCCCGGCCCATCCACCGCAGAGAGCACCGGACAATAAAATCTGCTGAACAATAACCAAGCCGCGCTCAGGCAACAAAGCGCGTATGGGTGAAGAAAAATGAGGTGAGCTCCTTTTAAGTGGCGGCGTCAGTTTCAAATACGCCAGACATTGTTCTAAAATTTGTATTCCTTTAGGAGCTACTACCATGCCGCTGCCGGAATACAAACAGATCGTCGATGAAGCCAAGCGCGAGATCAAAGAGATCCAGCCAAACGATCTCAAAAGCATGCAGGAGAAGAAAGAAAACTTTACGCTCATTGACGTTCGCGAGCCCGACGAAGTGGCCCAGGGCGTTATCGCCGGCGCTGAACCGCTGCCACGCGGCATGCTGGAATACAAAATCGATACCATCACCACCGACAAGGACCAGCCAATCGTCTGCTACTGCGGCGGCGGTGGACGCTCCGCCCTGGCCGCGCAGTCGCTCAAGAAGATGGGCTATAAAAATGTGATGTCGCTGGCCGGCGGATATAAAGGGTGGAAAGAGAGCGGCTCTTAGCCGTTAGCTCTTGGCCTTTCGCTCTTAGCTCTTGGCTTTGTTTTGTGAATCCACCATTTCGTTCGCCCAATAACAAATGCATTTTGCTTCTTAGACAACACCAATAGCCGATTTTGAATCATTTTCTCCAGTAACCGAAAATCAGGGTTGTTTTGCCAAGAGCCAAGAGCCCAAAGCTCTTTTCCAAATTACCGCAACACGCTCCATAAATCTGACTTCATATAAAGGAAAGCAATCACCCATGCAACTTAACGGAATCAAAATTACCTGGCTCGGACACGCAACCTTCCTCGTCGCCACCCCTGGCGGCAAAAATATCATCATTGATCCGTGGATCACCGGCAATCCTGCCACGCCTGCTAATAAAAAGACCATCGACAAACTGGACTACATGCTCATCACCCACGGCCACAGTGACCATTTTGGTGACGCCGTAGACCTGGCCAATAAACATCAGCCCAAAGTCGCCGGCATGTATGAGCTCTGTTCGTTCCTGCAGAAAAAAGGCGCCAGGCAGATCGTCCCCATGAACAAAGGCGGCTCAGTGCAGGTGGACGACATAAAAGTCACGCTGGTCAACGCTTTCCACTCCAATACCATTGATGACGGCGGACAGTCCGTCCCCGGTGGCGAGCCCTGCGGCTTTGTGATTGAGTTTGCCAACGGCCTAAAGATTTATCACGCTGGCGATACCTGCGTCTTTGGCGACATGGCCATCATCCGCGAATTGTATGCGCCTGACCTGTGCATGCTGCCTATCGGCGACCTCTTCACCATGGGCCCCCGCGAAGCTGCTTATGCCTGCGGCTTGCTTAAACCCAAGGCCGTGATTCCCATGCACTATGGAACTTTTCCCGCACTTACCGGAACGCCAGAAGCATTTGAGAAAGAGCTGAAATCGCGTGGCGTGACGACAGAAGTGTTCACCATGAAGCCGGGCGATACCATTTCATAATTCAAGTTCTTACTGCTGAGGTAGAGACGCAGCAATGCTGCGTCTTCTACCTTTGCTTTTTCTATTTCCTGCAAGACTGATTTGTTCCAGGCAGTCGTGTCTAGCCTGACTTCTCTTTGCGCTTAGGTTTTTTCTGTTTCGCTTCAATCATCCGCCACGCGTCCGATATGTGCGCGCCTAGCTCATCATCGCTGATGCGGGGCAGCTCAATCCCAATCCATCCGCCTTTGCCAACGTAGGGCGGATAAAAATATTTCTCCGGAGATTCCTTCAGCAACGCTCACTGGAGCCCCGGTTCGGCGGGAAGCCAGACGGCAATGTGCCCGTCATTGTGGTGATTGTTGACGAACATGCAGAACACACGCTTGTGCACGAAGAATGTCGGCGCGCCATGCGAAATCTTTTCCGTGGTTTCGGGAAGTGCCAGGCATATCTGGCGGACAAGCGCTAGATGTTCTTCGCTGCTGCTTTGCTTGGTTTTCTTTGCAGCTTTCTTTTTCATCGGCATAAAGACAAACCTTACCACGGATGAACACGGATTGCGGGGATTTGCACGGGTCAGAAAAAGACTGTTTTAAAGTTGAATGCTAAAATCAGCTTCGCATGCAAACTCCAACTGTTCCCGATGCAATCAAAGCGCCCGCGGGCGAAACACTTGTTCTGATGGCCCGTGCCACAGGCTTCCAGATTTACGTCTGCCGCAAAGATGACAGCGGCAAACCCACATGGACACTGAAAGCCCCAGAAGCTGAGCTTTTTGACGAGCAGAACAATGCCATTGGCACACACTTCGGCGGCCCTACGTGGAAGCACAACGATGGCAGCCAGATTACTGGCAAGATGGCCGCCAAGGCAGATCCTCCTTCTCCGGGCACGATCCCGTGGCTGTTAGTGGCTGTAACCGGGAGCACCGGCAGCGGCGTGTTGAGCGGCGTTACAACGATTCAGCGCGTGAATACCGTAGGCGGAATGCCGCCGGGCTCAGGCTGCAAGGAAGATAGCGTGGAAACTGAGTTTAAAAGCCGCTATACGGCGGACTATTATTTTTATGCGCGCTAGTTTCTAAGCTACCGTTCGCTTTAACTGGCCGCATGCGGCATAAATATCTCTGCCGCGCGGCCAGCGGAGGAACGCCGCTACCCCAGCTTTCATCAACAGGTCTTTGAAAATCTTGACGCGCTCATCTGAAGGCGTACCGAACTGTATGCCCGGCCCCGGATTGAGCGCGATGAGATTTACCTTGCAGCGGACGCCGCGCAGCAGCTCAATCACTTCGCGGGCGTGGTCAGCGCTGTCGTTCACTCCATCGAGCAGTACATATTCAAAGGTGATGCGCTCACGATTGCGCAGAGGGAAGTCGCGCGCTGCCTGCATCAGCATTTCCAGGTTCCACTTTTTGTTGATGGGCATGATGGCGCTGCGGACTTCGTCATTGGAAGCATTGAGCGAGATGGCCAGCTTAGGCCGGACGGGCTCGGCGCCAAAGTCATGTATGCGCGGAATAATTCCGGAGGTTGAAACCGTCATGCGTGATTCCGGAAAGCCCACGCCTTCCACCAGCAGCCTTACGGATTTCATGAAATGCGGATAGTTGAGAAACGGTTCGCCCATCCCCATAAAGACGATGTTGACGCGCTGGCGCTTCATGTCCACATGGCGATCATTCAGCACGGCAATCACCTGGCCCACGATTTCTCCGGCGGTAAGGTTGCGCTTTACGCCGAGCAGAGCTGTGAGGCAGAATTGGCAATTCACCGCGCAGCCAACCTGACTGGAAACACAGATCGTCGCGCGACTCCAGGTAGCTTCGCCGGCTTCAGTACCGTCGCCGCTTTCGCCGTTGTCGCCGTCGGGCATCCACACGGTCTCAACGGTCTCGCCGTCAGCCATTGCAAT
>DASXZE010000327.1:0-11745 GCA_036502105.1 Candidatus Angelobacter sp.
CTACGTATCACTATCCCAACAAGCAGCGGGCGGCCACGCTCTGGTACCACGATCACGCGCTGGGCATCACGCGGCTCAATAATTACGCGGGTTTATCCGGCTTGTATCTGCTGCGCGGCGAGGAAGAAAAGAGCCTCAACCTGCCGGCTGGGCCGTATGAAATTCCGCTGATTTTGCAGGACCGGCTGCTGAATGATGAAGGCCACTTGATTTATCAGGCATCCAGCATGGTAGTGGAGAAGCTGCCGAAAGGTGTGTGGGGGCCTGAATTCTTCGGCAACGTTCCGGTAATCAACGGAGCCATTTTCCCTTACCTGGCGGTTGAGCCGCGCCGCTACCGTTTTCGGGTGGTCAATGCCTCCAACTCGCGGTTCTTCGGCCTGTTTTTTTCCGATCCGGCAATTCCCTTTTCCACCGTGGCGATGAAGTTTTTTCAGATTGGCACGGACGGCGGACTGCTACCGCAGCCGGTTGAAATCACTTCCACCATGCTGGCGCCGGGCGAACGCGCTGATTTAGTCGTGGATTTTACCGGGCATGAGGGCAAGAAGTTTATCGTGGCCAACTATGCCTCTGCGCCGTTCCCCGGCACAGGCATGGACGAATCGCCCATGAAGGCCCCACCGCTGCAGCAACTCATGGAAGTGGGCGTTACTGCTCCACTGCACGGCAAAGACACAAGCACCAAACCCGCATGGTCATTACCTTTTGAGCGGCTGCCGATAGAAAGCGCGGTAAAGACCAGAGACCTGGTGCTCTACGAATTTCTGGACGCGCAAAATAATTCGTTGGGCGTGAAGATCAACAAAGTGGGCTATGACGATCCGGTGACGGAGTCGCCCAAGCTGAATACCACGGAGATATGGCGGTTTATCAACACCACGGACGACACGCATCCGATGCATATTCATCTGGTGCAATTTCAGATCCTTGAAAGAAGGTCTTTTCTGCTGCAGAAATATCTGGATACCGGCGTGATCGAGTTTTCCGGCAAGGCCCGCCCGCCGGAGAAATACGAGACCGGATGGAAAGACACGGTGCGCGTGAATCCCAACGAAGTGGTCTCAATTATTGTGCCGTTCCATGGATTCACAGGAAAATATGTCTTCCACTGCCACATGCTGGAGCATGAAGATAATGACATGATGCGTCCGTTCCAGGTGGTGCCCTAGCATTTTCAATGCGCAAAAAAAGGCCGCGATCTTAGTCATCGCGGCCTTTGGTTAAAGATTGAGCCCTTCTACTGTGGCGGCGCTTCTTGCGATGGATCATCGACGCCCGTAACCGGTTGGGCCGGCAAAACTGGGGGCGTAAGGAAGGCCGGCGGATTCACAAAGTCAAAGAACTCCGTCATGTCATCGGCTGCTGCATCGCGACGCGTGAGCGCAGGCAGGCTGAAACGCGTTTCAATCAACTTCAGGATAGAAGTGATTTCGCGGTTGGTGTGCGAAACAAAGTGGGGCTTTACAAATGGTGAAACCACAATGATCGGCACACGGAAGCCGCTGAGGGTGAAGTCGCCAGGCAGATCGCTGGGGCCAAGTTGCGGCGGAATATCGTCCGGAGCGACGACGGTGAACGGAGGCACGTGATCATAGAGTCCGCCGCCTTCGTCATAGGCCAGAATGAAGATTGAATCGGCCCAGGCCGGACTCTTCATCAGAGCATCGATGATCGTCTTTACGTCAGCCGCACCTTTCTGCACATTATTGTCAGGGTGCTCATCCAGTCCGCTGCCGCCAGAACCTGAATCAATCCATACAAATGAGGGAAGATCCTGATCAGCGGTGGGGCTGGCCAGCGTAGCAAAATACTCTGAGATGTTATGGTTGGCACGGCCTTGAATCGCCGGGTTGTTGACGTAGTCGGCAAAATTCGCCAAAACAATTCCGTCTTTATTGTAGTAGATCCAATTCACTCCGGCATTCTGCAGGCTGGAGAAAATGGTTGGACAGGTCCACGGATCATGGCCGCCCGGCGATGGGAAAATGCGGCCTTGCGTGGTGGCACAAAACGCATACTGCCGGTTTGGCTGCGTATTCGCGAGCAGGCCTGAATGGAATGAATCGCTGGTGGCAAACTGGGTTGCCAACTCGTAGTAGTAAGGAAGGTCCGTGTCGTCATAATAGCCAAGGGCCCTGAGTCCCTTGTTGGTATCAAAGGCATGGCTCACGGAATTTGTGGTAAGCGCGAAACGGTCCATCAGGAAAGTACCGTCGCTCTGCTGGTGCATATCAAAATGGCTCTCATCCCAGGCGGGGGAGAGGTTTTCCGTACGCGTGGTCTGCGCATGGAAAGGATGCGCCAGCGTGCCGTCCAGCAGCGGCACCATGATATTAGGATTGTAGCCGGCGTTGATTTGATAGTTGGCAATCTCGGGGTGCTTTGCCGTTACGTAATCGCCCAGTTTGCTGAAGTAATTGTCAAATGAGCGATTTTCCTGGAGCATCACGATCACGTGCTTGATGCCCTGGAGTCCGGCGTTGGTTACGACATTGATCGTGGCAGACGCCGTCGTGGTGGCTCCGGAAGCATCTGAAGCGGTGATGGTATATGTGGTATTTTGCGTGGGCGTGACCACGTGACTGGTGGCGCCCGTTACGATTCCAACTCCATTGTCGATACTTAGAGAACTGGCGCCGGTTGAAACCCATGTCAATGTTGACTGTCCGCCCGGGGCAATGTTTACCGGATTCGCTGTCATGGTAACGCCCAGCGGGGCAGTGACTATAGCAGTCGCTGTGGCCGTAGAAGTCCCATTGGTTGCAGTAATCGTGTAGGTGGTAGTAGCACTGGGTGAAACTGTGATGCTGCCGCTGCCATTGGCGCCACTGGCTACCGGTCCTACACCTTGATCAATGCTGACGGACGCCGCGTTTGTGCTTGTCCAACTGAGAGTTGTGCTCTGTCCCGGACCAACTCTGGCAGGTGTCGCCGTTAGCGTAACGCCCAGCAATCCTACAGTCGTAGTGGTGGTGGCAGTTACACCATTTGCTCCTATAGCCTTTGCCGTATAAGTAATGTTGCCGTTAGGCACAACAGGCGCCGATCCTGACAAAGCCAGCGAAGTCTGGTCTTCCGTAAGAATCGAAGGCGTGATGGTCACCGAAAGGGCGTTGGTGCTGGCCCATGTAAGAGTTGCGGTCTGGCCGAGACTCACAACTGGAGGCTGTGCACTTAAAGTAATGGCTGGCGCAGATCCTGCAGCCACAACATTCACTACGACTGAAGCGGAAGTTGACCGACCTTGTGAATCGGTGGCCGTGGCAACATAAGTAGTAGTTGCGGTAGGCGAGACGCTGGCCGTTCCTGTCATGGGTAAAGTGCCGGTGCCAACCGCTGGCGCAATAGAAAAAGTAGCGCCATTGGTGACCTGCCAGGACAACGTAGCCGATTGTCCAGCAATAATGTTTCCGGGCTGTATGCCAAAAGCGATAATGGCCTGCGATGCACCGGTATTGGGGCCTGGGCCGGAGGCGCCCACGCCACCGCAGCCGCAAAGGGCGATAAGGATTGAGACGACGGATACTTTCAGTAGACGAAGAGAATTTGTACTAGTCATGGCGCTATTCACCAACCTGGGTTATAGGCTCAGATGTAAGAGCAGCAGCTTGGGTTTGCTGAGTAGCTGGATATTGATTCTTAGTACGAGATATTTTGATTCTTAGTACGAAAGGATCTGTTTTGCTCACTCTTGGAGGTGCATGAAAGTGGTACGAGTGTGAAAAATGGGTGATTTCGTCACAAAGAAAAAGGCCCGTCAACTATTCATGGCAGACGAGCCCTCTCAAGCTAAATATCTCTTAACAATTACTTAATAATACTTGCGCCTGCGGTGGCACATTGGCCGTCCTGGTCACTATTGGCTCCAGAGAGACCAATCGCTCCCACGATCTTGCCATCCATCACCAACGGAATGCCGCCTTCAACCGGAATCGCGTCACGCAGCGCCATTACGCGCAAGCCTGCTCCGCCAGAGGCCAGAGCGTCCTGGAAGGCCTTGCTGGGGCGTTTGTACAACGCGGCCGAACGCGCTTTATCAATGGCAACGGCAGCGCTGCCGAGCTGCGTGTTGTCCATCTTCTCGTAATAAATAAGCGTACCGTTAGGATCGACAATGGCCACGGCCATGGTCCAGTGATTTTTCACCGCCTCTGCCAGGGCTGCTGCCGCAGCTTTTTTGGCGTTATCGACGCTGATAGGTGGTCCATAAGGATTCGACATTTGAGCCTCCATTCCCAGCGCGCAAAATGCCAGTGCCAGGACAGTAAGTATTTTTGAAATACGTAATAACATCGTAGCTTGCTCCTCTTCTTCTCGCAGGTATGCGAAATTTCACAGGAAAATCAATCCGTATTACATTCCGGAAACAGGCGTTTTTTGCAACCGCTCTGCTACTGGTGCTGCCATGTGGCGCAATCGCCACAATTTCACGAAGGATGGAAGTCTAAAGGGCGCAAATCACGCGCGTCAAGCCGCGCAGATTAAAAACCTCTCACATCGCTGATGGGAAACAGAGCTACGCGTTTGAATGTTTAGGAAAATGTTTGCGAGAATGTTAAGTGAGAGTTGCAGCCGCTAAAAAGCTTTTCTGCTGAAAAAACTTTCACCTGAAAAACATGACAGAAAACATAGAGCCAATTTCGCACTTCTTTTATTCTGACCGGCTGAAGCTGCAGTTCTGGGATTATGGACAGGATGGCAAGCCCGCGCTGGTGCTGGTCCACGGCGGTCTGGACCATGCCCGCAACTGGGACTGGGTAGCACGCAGCCTGCGCGAACACTATCACGTGTACGCTCTTGACCTGCGTGGACACGGCAACAGCGCCTGGGCTCCCGGCGCAATGTATTCCGTGGCGGAGCATGTGCTCGACCTCTCCGCGCTGCTCGATATTATTGACGAATTCCCTGTCCGCATTGTTGGCCACTCTCTGGGCGGCATTATTACGCTGCATTATTCCGGCGTCTATCCTGACCGCGTGAAGAAAGCTGTCTCCATTGAAGGCGTGGGATTTCCTGAGCGGCATCGCGTGCATGGGCCAGCCTCAGAGCGGCTGCGCCGCTGGATTGAAGACCGCCGCGACATTGAAAAACGCAAGGTAAAACCGTATCCAACCCTTGATGCGGCCGTGGCCCGCATGAAAGAAGCGAATCCGCGCCTGAGTGACGAAGTGGCCCGCCACCTTACGCTGCACGGAACCAACTGGGACTCTGAAGGCTGCCTCACATGGAAGTTTGATAACTACGCGCGTGCTCTTTCCCCCTTTGGCCACACGCTTTCTGATACCGCCGAACTTTATGGCCAAATCACTTCGCCCACCCTGCTTTTCTGGGGGCTGGATAGCTTTGCGCCCGTCCCGCTGGACGATATCCGCGTGAACGCGATCCGCGATCTGCGGCTGGTGAAAGTTCCCAAGGCCGGACACTGGGTGCACCACGATCAGCTGGATTTGTTCTTGAAAGAGACAACAGGATTTCTGGCGGAGTGAAGCGAGAGATATCCCTTCTGCTTCACTCCTACCCATTTTTTGAACGTAAGCGCAGAATGGCCAAAAGCTAAGAGCCAATGGCCAAGAGCCGCTTATTCGCTGGTAAAGTAATCCACTGCCACCGGGCTTTCAAACAGCGAATAATCGCGCGTCACAATGGTGATACCAGTTTCTGTTACCACGTAATGCTTCGCGTCTTCCACTGGATCAAAACCAATCACGGTGCCTTCCGGTATATGCACGTCGCGATCAATAATGGCGCGGCGAATGCGGCAATGGCGTCCGATATTTACGTGCGAAAAGATAATGCTGTTATCCACTTCAGTGTAAGAGTTCACGCGCACGTCTGGTGAGAGTACGCAGTTGCGCACGTAGCCTCCAGAAAGAATGGAGCCGGGGCAGACAATGGAATCAATGGCCATGCCGGTGCGCCCGGGTTCGCCGAAGACGAATTTGGCCGGCGGATACTGCCGCTGCTGCGTTCGGATGGGCCAGTGCCGGTCATACAAATTGAACACCGGCGAGACTGAAACCAGGTCCATATTGGCTTCATAATAGGCTTCAATGGTGCCTACGTCGCGCCAGTACTGGGCTTCCTTCATGTTCTCGTCAATGAAGTTGTAAGAATAAAGTTTGTACTGCTCCAGGATTTTCGGCAGGATGTCCTTGCCGAAATCATGCGAAGAATTGGGGTCTTCCGCGTCTTTGAGCAGCACGGGTAAAAGCACATCAGTATTGAAAATGTACACGCCCATGGAGCCTGAAACCATGTCAGGGTTATAGGGCGAGCGCAGCTTCGTCTCTTTGGGCTTCTCCAGGAAGCCGGTAATACGGCCCTTGGCGTCAATATCCACCACGCCGAAACGGTCACTCTCTTCCGGATGGATCAGGATCGTGGCCAACGTAACGTCAGCACCGGCGTTGCAGTGATGGTCCAGCATGAGCTGGTAATTCATCTTATATATATGGTCGCCGGAGAGGATCAGCACGTACTTTGACTGTTCGCTGCCAATAGAATAAATGTTCTGGTATACGGCGTCTGCCGTGCCCAGGTACCAGCTGTCGCTCACGCGCTTCATGGGCGGCAGAACTTCAATGAATTCGCCCAGTTCGCTGGCCACTACCGATCCCCAGCCTTCGCGGATATGCCGGTTGAGTGAGAGCGCCTTGTACTGCGTGAGGATATAGACCCTCCGCAGGTCAGAGTTGATGCAGTTGGAGAGGGTTACGTCAATAATGCGATAGTTGCCGCCGAAAGTTACCGCCGGTTTGGCGCGATCCCTGGTAAGCGGGTAAAGACGTTCTCCGGCGCCGCCGGCCAGCAAGACTCCAAGTGTATCTTTCATAATATTATTCGCAGGACCTTATGGCTGTATAACCTGAACGTGATGATGCAAACGGAAACAGCGGGAACTGCTGCGCTACCAATAACTTTTTATGCTAGCAGAAAATATGAAGACCCGGAGCAGCTGCCGGTCTTCTAAACCAGATGTCTCCACAGAAGTTTGTAAACAGCAGCCCTCACTACAGAAAGCTCTCCAGCAGAGAGCCCGGAAACAAAGAATGGTTATGCGGCGTCATCCACGCTGATGCGCAGCGATTTGAGAAAGCGTACGTCATGGGCGTTCACACTGAATTCCGGTTCACCGTTTTTAGCACGCGCACCCACCAGTTCAGAAGGAACGTCGGCAGCGTCGTCATCTTGATTTTGGCGATTGAATCCCACGGTGGCTTCCAGTACCAGAAAAACGTCAAAACCTTCTTCCTTGATCCTGGAAATGACCTGGGCAATCTGCTCAGACTCGGCCAGGGAGCCATTAATGGCCTCTCCCAGCTCTTTCATCAGTTGTTTAAAGCGTGTGTTCACCGCAAACTCCTCCGGGGCTGTAAGCTTGGATGCCAGCGGGGTTACCTGCGTTTTATTCTTTCGCAAGAATACGCCGAATTTCGGGCTACAATAAATAAAATGCCGCAGATTTCTACAGTTAAAAATGCCGTGCAAGGTGTTGTAAAGAAAGACCGGCTCTTCGGCGCCATTGTTTCCAGTACCAAATCTGTACTGATCACTTTTGGCCGGACTTTTTATGCCTTCTGGCTGCAGATGACCGGCTTGCTCTACCTTTTTTTGACCCTGTCAGGGGCCGGCTCTCTTTTTCTTCTATATCATAAGCATGAGCTTGCGAACCATCAGCGCCTGACCATCTCAATTATTTTCACCGTGGTTTGCCTCATCTTTACCGTGCAATCATTCGTAAAAGCCAAACGCACCATGCAACGCAGATAGCTGCTCACGATTCCTGGCAATACCAACCAAATGCCCGAGGACCTCAAACTCGAACGCAATACTGGCGAGCAACGCGACGCTGGCGAATTAAAGACCATCAACCCACAGGTGCTTTACACTCCGGCTGACCTTGAAGGCTGGAGCTACGACGCGGACGCGGGCTATCCTGGTGAGTTCCCTTTTACCCGCGGCGTGCAATCCACCATGTATCGCGGACGCCTGTGGACCATGCGCCAGTACGCCGGCATGGGCGACGCCGAAGAATCGAACAAGCGCTACAAGTATTTACTCTCGCATGGGACCACCGGGCTTTCTGTGGCGTTTGACCTGCCCACGCAGATTGGCATGGACTCCGACCATCCCATGGCAATTGGCGAAGTAGGCAAGGTGGGCGTGGCCATTGACTCCATTGAAGACATGGAACGGCTCTTTGCCGGCATTAACCTGGAAAAAATTTCTACCTCCATGACTATCAATGCCAGCGCCGCAATTTTGCTGGCGTTGTACATTGCCGTGGCCAAACGCAATGGCTCAGATACACGCAAGCTGAGCGGCACCGTGCAAAATGACATTCTCAAGGAATACATTGCGCGCGGGACATATATCTATCCGCCGCGGCAGGCGCTGCGGATTATCACTGACATGTTTGCTTACGCCAATGAGCACGTGCCGGAGTGGAATCCCATTTCGATTTCCGGATACCACATGCGCGAAGCTGGCTGCACCGCCGTGCAGGAAGTAGCTTTCACGCTGGCCAACGCCATTGCCTACGTGGACGCGGCAAACAGCGCTGGCCTAGATGTAGACAAATTTGCGCCACGCCTCTCTTTCTTTTTCAACGCGCACAATCATTTTCTGGAAGAAGTAGCCAAGTTTCGTGCCGCACGGCGGATGTGGGCACGCATTATGAAAGACCGGTTTGCGGCGAAGAATCCGCGTTCGCTCATGCTGCGTTTTCACACGCAGACCGCCGGCTCCACGCTCACTGCGCAACAGCCAGAGAACAATATTGTCCGCACTGCCTTGCAGGCGCTGGCCGCAGTGCTGGGCGGAACACAGTCACTGCATACGAACGGCTTTGATGAAGCGCTGGGTTTGCCCACAGAAGAGGCTGCGCGCGTGGCGCTGCGCACACAGCAGATTGTGGGCTATGAAACTGGCGCGGCCAATACCATCGACCCACTGGCCGGCTCCTATTACATTGAGTCGCTGACCAGTGAGATTGAACGCCGTGCACAGCTTTATCTCGACAAGATTGAAGCGCTGGGCGGAACGCTGCGCGCCATCGAACAGGGATATATCCAGCAGGAAATCCAAAATGCCGCGTACGACTTCCAGCAAGGTGTGGACCGGCTGGAAAATGTTGTGGTGGGCGTGAACCGCTTTCAGACTGAAGGCGAGAAGAGCGTTCCCGTTTTACGGATTGACGAAGCGCTGGAAGGCCGCCAGGTGGAGCGTCTGCGGGCATTGCGCCTGCGGCGCGATAAAGCGGTGTGGGAGTCGGCGATCCGGGCCGTGGAAGAGGCCGCGCGCAACGGAGCCAACCTGATGCCGCACATCATCCATGCCGTAGAAAATTTCTGCACTGTGGGTGAAGTCTCTGATGCGCTGCGGCGCGTGTTTGGTGAGCACCAGGAAACTGTTGTGATTTAGGCGAAGTGTGATATTTGCCTAAACCCGCGGAAGACATCGAGCGAGACTAAGCGTCCGCTCCATGCAGGTTTGTCTTGCGCAGGCGCTACCGCCGGGCTGAGGACCGGGTTGTGAGTAAGGGTCGCCATGGTTGCGTCATTTTTTTCGATTCACCGCTAAGGCGATGAACGTCTGCTATTCGCTACGCTCACCCAAGACTAAAGTCCTGGGCTGGGACCGCGATTTGCCGGCAAATCGCTAGACGCCGATACTGCTAGTGGTCCAGTTATCAAACTGAACCACTAGCCAAGCTATTTCTTGTCGTCTTTCTTTTCTTCCTTTTTTTGCGCGGTGGGCGGCAGGAGTCCGGCAGAGCGGAGATACATGGCGGCTTCTGCGTAGTGGTCTGCCCAGCTGCCGGAGAGAGCCATAAAGGCCCAGGCGCGGGCGCGGGGCTTGCCGTCAAACCAGGTGATGTTGTCGCCCAGCTTGGAGTCGTCAGCCTTGGCCAGAGCGGTGCCGCAGAATTCAAACGACGCTTTCATGGCTGCCACCAGCTTGTCTTTGCCGTCGGTTTCTTTTGGCTCATCCATTTTGGGCTGCGCGACATCGCCCACGTTGGCGCAGAAATAATAATTGCTGGATACGATGTGGGCAGCCAGATGGCCGAAGCTCATCTGATCGGGGGTGGGTTTGTAACTGTACTTGTCAGCGGGCATGGTTTCAAAGGCGCCGACGGTAGCTTTTTCGCGGCCGGCGAGCATGGCCCGCAGAACGTCAGAGGCTGGTGACTTGCTTTGCTGGGCCAGGGCCGCTGTGGACAAAAGAACGATACAACCCAAAAGAACGCGCTTCATGAATCCTCCATTTTTCTTTCTCACGAAGGATAAACTGAGGCGCAGGCGATTGCCAATATCGCCGCAATTGCCAACATTGGAAATTGAAAACAAAACCTACCACGGAGGCACGGAGAAAAACCAGAACCTTTACCGCTGATTGGGAATCGGGACATCGCGCGGAATCGCCGTCATCGCACGTCATCTAAAAACAAAAGCACACCGCGGAGGCGCGGAGACGCGGAGAAAACAAAGAACATTTGCCGCAGATTTGCGCAGATGAACGCAGATCGAGAAACGAAGCTAACCACAAAGGACACGAAGGAACACAAAGGACTGGCTGATTTATGCAAACAAGGGTTAATCATCTCAACCAGATCAGGTAGGCCAGACACGTGAGTCAGACCATCCCAATTGCAGAAATAACATAGAATCAAGTTTGCAGGGTGCGTTGATGAAGTCGCGCCTATTTGAGCCCCGAGGAGAAAAATATGGATCCGGAATCGAAAACGCAAGCAGATAGTAGTCAGCCGTCTGAACCAGTGCAGCATGTTGCGCGTGCGCATCAATTGCTCAAAGGCCTGAGCGAGAAGTTTGGTCTGGAGAAGCATCCGGAGTTGCAGGAGGCCATCACCACGCTGGAGCTGGCGTTAAACAAATTGACGATTGATACGGGCGGAATGTTTTAGGGGCGTAAAACAAAAGCTCACCGCGGAGACACGGAGACACGGAGAAAAGCAAAAGTCATTTAACCGCAGAGGACGCGGAGAAGAACAACCATTTTTATGGCAAAGGGCGCAGAGAATGGACGAGTGGCTGGCGAAGGCGCAGAATTTATTCCCTGAGTTGGAAGGACATTTATTCAACCACCATTTCCATGACACTCCTATTGATCTCTGGATTG
Organism: Candidatus Angelobacter sp.; assembly: GCA_036502105.1. Taxonomy (GTDB): domain Bacteria; phylum Acidobacteriota; class Terriglobia; order Terriglobales; family Acidobacteriaceae; genus Angelobacter. The sequence goes on from DASXZE010000327.1 coordinate 11,146, forward strand.
ATCTGGATAACCTTTTGGTGATGGCCTATGACGAAACGCCAAGCAACGATGATCTGATTGGCAGGATTTACGATTATGCCGACTGGTGCTTCAAACAACCTGAGTCCGATGATGCTGAGATTCTATGCAATGCCGCCGCCCTTGGCTTAATAGAAAACATACCACTGAATCTTAAAGCTGCTGACGATCTATATCGCTGGATGTCAATCGAATCATTTCAAGGCTTCGAGAGCCTGTTTCGCTATCATCTTGATACGGAAGACGCTTACTGCAGGTTTTGCGATGAATTTATGCGAAAAAAGCAAACGTATTCGAGCCCTTCAAGAATTTAGACTTCAGGGAAACAAGAAAGCACCGGCGAGGCAGTTTGATGAACCGGAATTTTGTTCAATACGTCTCTTTTGTATTGCTGGCTCTGGCGATCCGCGCGGGACAGGCACAAAGGACAGACTCGGCTCGCGAACAAACTTCTTTTTCAGAAACAAGCCCCATTCAGCATCCAGTGCCGCTTCCGCCTGATGTTCTCAAGCTTCTCTTGCGAAGACCGGAAGTCATGCAGAACTGGGCAGAGATTACGGACGCGGAGAAAAAGAATCCAGC
>DASXZE010000328.1:0-3229 GCA_036502105.1 Candidatus Angelobacter sp.
CGCGATGGATTCATTGGAATCCACCGTCACCGAGACGCTGACCTCTGAGGTGGAAACCATGTCCACGGGGCAGTGATGGTTGGCAAAAACTTCAAAGATGCTTTTGAGAAAGCCGTGCGCCATGAGCATGCGCGTGGCGACCACATCGACCACGGTGATGCGCTTTTTGGCGGCGATGGCTTTGAAGATGTTCTTGCTCTTGGGCGCAGTGGCTGTGATGCGCGTGCCTTCGTTTTTCGGGTTGCGTGAATTGAGAATCAGCACCGGAATATTTCTCTGGATGGCGGGCAGCAGCGTGGCCGGATGCAGAACTTTCGCGCCGAAGTACGCCAGTTCGGCGGCTTCTTCAAAGCTGATGTTCTTGATGCGTTTGGCGTCAGGGCAGAGATTGGGATCGGTGGTCATCATGCCGTCCACGTCTGTCCATATTTCTATGCGCTCGGCGCGCAGGCCTGCGCCTACAATGGCGGCGCTGAAGTCTGATCCGCCACGGCCCAGAGTGGTGGGGATGCCCTGAGGCGTTGAGCCGATAAAGCCGCCCATTACCGGAACGCGTTGCTGGTCCAGCAGCGGCTTTACAACTTCTTTCAGGCGCTCGTCTGTCTCTTCAAATTGCGGAACGGCCTTGCCGAAGTTTGAGTCGGTGACAATGCACTTGCGCGAATCCACGCGCGCGGCCTGAATGTTGCGTTGCGAGAAGGCGGCAGCGGCAATTTTGGAAGAGACGCGTTCGCCAAAGCCGGAGATCGTGTCGGTGGTCCGCAGCGTGAGTTCACCCACGGCCACCACGCCGCGCAAAAGTTCATCCAGGCCGTCAAAGTCGGCTTTTAGTTCTGGCGCAATCTGCTCAAAAGCCTTAGCGCCAAGCAGGTCTGTAGCGCAGCTGTAATGGCGCTCACGCGCGGCCAGCGAAAGCTCCAGAGCTTTTTCGCGATTGCCCGCGCCGGCAGCGGCGGCCATGGCCAGAAGCTGGTCAGTAATTTTGGCCAGCGCGCTGACGACGACCACGGGGCGTTCGTGCAGGCGGTCGCGCACGATGGCGGCTACGCGATCGATTGCTTCAGCGTCTTGTACGGAGGTGCCGCCGAATTTCATTACGATCATCGGGGCACTCCGGAAAAAATCCACCACGGAGGCGCGGAGACGCGGAGAAAAGCTTTAGCAGGTGTTTCTTTTTCCGCAACGTGTTGAGCGTTTACATCTGCAAGCACAAGGTCCCTCGGGCCTACGCGCAAGCTGAAGAAAACGCTTGCGCGTTTACGGTCCTCGGGATGACGAGGGTTTGTTTTGTGGACGTGGTTTTTTTTATCCAGCAATTTTTTTATGCAGGGGCTAAAGCCCAATTTTTTTATGCACTTTTCGGCACGACTAAAGTTCGTGCCCTGATACGGGGCTCGACTCGGGGCTTTCGCTGCTGTTAATACAACAGAAACGGCACTCGTTAACACAATAGAGACAGCACTTGTTAAAACAGAAACGGCATTTGTTAACACAACAGGAACAGCACTTGTTAACACAACAGAAACAACATGCCCCCTGCCGTCATTACTGATTGGTTCTTGCCCCATCAACGTATGTATCCCTGGGCTTTGAGCAGTTCGCCGTTCAGCACGGCTGCGCCGGCTGCGCCGCGGATGGTATTGTGCGAGAGCACGGTAAATTTCCAGTCAAAGATATTGCAGGGGCGCAGGCGGCCTACGACGGCGCTCATGCCTTTGCCACGGTCTCGATCCAGGCGTGGCTGAGGGCGGTCCGGCGCGGTCTCATAAATAATGGGCTGCTCCGGCGCTGTGGGGAGCTGGAGTTTTTGGGGCAGGCAGCGGAAATCGTTCCAGGCCGCAATAATTTCTTCCGCGCCCGCAGGCTTCTTCAATTTGATGGAGACCGATTCCGTGTGGCCATCTTCCACGGCCACGCGGTTGCAGTGCGCGCTCAGAGTGAGGTCGGCGGGTGTGACGTGCGATCCGCTGAAGGAGCCCAGCAGCTTGCGCGACTCGGCTTCCATCTTGTCTTCTTCCTTGGCGATGTAGGGAATCACGTTGCCCAGAATGTCCATGGAAGGCACGCCGGGATAGCCCGCGCCACTGATGGCCTGCATGGTGACAACAAAAATTTTATCGATGCCAAAGCGGCGATGGAGCGGCGCGAGGGCCAGCACCAATCCGATGGCGGAGCAATTCGGGTTGGTGACCATGAAGCCGCCATTCGTCTCATACCAGCTTTGCGTCATGATCAGCGGCAGGTGGTCGCCGTTGACTTCAGGAATAATCAGCGGGACATCTTCGGCCATGCGGAAGGCGCTGGAGTTGGAAACCACGGCGTGTCCGGCGGCGGCGAAGAGCGGCTCAATATGCTGCGCGGCTGTGGTGTCCAGGGCGGCAAAGACAAGCTTGGGCGTGGTGTGGTCCGGCGCTGCGGGAGAGACCTTCATGGCCGCGATCCGGGCGGGCATGGCTGAGGCCAGGTTCCACTTGGCAGCGTCAGAGTAGGGTTTTCCCGCTGAACGATCAGAGGCAGCGAGCCAGGTGATTTCAAACCACGGGTGCTCGTCGAGCAGTTGGATAAAGCGTTGCCCCACGGTCCCGGTAGCGCCGAGAATGCCGACTGGAATTTTGCTGGTCATGTGATTTGCGGACTAAAAATAGATTTTAGCATCAAGAGAGAATCTCACCACGGAGACACGGAGGCACGGAGAAGAGAAAGCCTTTTTTTGATCTTGAGCGAAGCCAGAAATAAAAATTTCAGCTCGATGGGGACAAGAAGATCGCCAAGTTCCAAAGTAATTAAAACTATAGGATTTCTTCGCTACGGCCACCTCAACACGCGAAAATCGCGGGTACTGGGGGGCTCCGGCGCTTGGGAATTTCAGAAATGCCTCAATCCGCTGCCGCCGACTTCACCATCTCTACCGGAGGACGTTTCACCAGATATTCATCTACCAGGACCATCACCAGAGCGGCTGTGGGAACGGAAACCAGTGCGCCTACTACGCCTGCGAGCGCGCCTCCCATGGAGAGCGCGATGATTACCGTGAGCGGCGAGAGGTTCAGCGTGTGCCGCATGATGCGCGGCGAGAGGAAGACGCTTTCAATCTGGAAATAAATAGCAAAGAAAATAATTACGCCCACGAACTTCTCAGGAGAATCCAGCAGGGCCACGGCTGAGGCGAGCAAGACGGCGCTGATGGGTCCCGCAATGGGCAGAATATTGGCGATGCCGGCGAACATGG
>DASXZE010000329.1:0-10951 GCA_036502105.1 Candidatus Angelobacter sp.
AGCGCGCAAACTTTCACAAATTTCACGGTATCCGGCGTATATGTCCTGCAAATTACCGCGAGCGATACTGCTGGGCGGCTGTGTCATACGAGTAGGTGGTGGCTTTTTGCGATGCATCCAGAGACGTACTTAGACGTCCTCCGGAATAGCTGAACTCGCCAAACGTGGGCGGCGGGACCATGACGTATGGCTATGACGCGCTGAACCGGCTGGCCTCCGTGACTGATGCGAACGGAGCAACTACATATTCTTATGACGCGGTGGGAAATCTCAGCGGATACGTTTATCCCAACGGCGTTTCCACCGGCTATGGCTATGACCCGCTGAACCGTTTGACGAACATGCAGAGCACCTGTGCCACCGGGACGGCTGCGTACCAGGGAGTCCGCTGGCCAGCTATGCTTACGCGCTGGGGGCGGCGGGCAATCGCCTAAGCGTGGCTGAGCTAACCGGACGGACGGTGAACCACGGTTACGATGACCTGTATCGATTAACGTCGGAGAATATTACCTGTGGCACGGCTGCTGGCTGTGGAGCAGGGAACGTGAGCTATCAATATGATATTCCGTTGGCAACCACCTGCAGCGCAACTCCACGTTGCCGCCTATTACTGCCACGGGACTGCTGAACTATGACGCCAATGACCGCACCGCAACTGACCCGTATGACTCGAATGGCAATCTTCTGAATGGCGGCGTGGGATCAAATATTTACGACTTTGAGAACCACATGGTCGCCGCAGGCGGCGTATCGACCGTGGCTGGCGTGACGACCAGCTACCTTGTCGCCGACCAGAATCTGACCGGTTGCTCCATTTGTGAAACGCTAACGCATCATTCTTGCTCGCCCGTGAAAATAATGTCTTCTTCATTCAATCCCTCCGGTAACTCCTGGTCGTGGACGGCCTCATAATCAAAGCCGACGGAAAATGCCGGCATGCCGAGAATCCGTGCCAACTCGGCATGGCGATCGGGTGCTGACAATCCCGCATCGGGGTTCCGAAGGGCGGACTCGACTTCGTTTGCGACCTCCGGTCGTCCCAGAGCATGACATAGGCGGATAGCATCTCCACCCTGTGGACCTCTCGGCGGAATGTGCTTTCCCGCGAAGTCAAAGTAATCCGGGCACGAGTTGTACTCGTCTGTGACCTTGCCAGATTCAATGAGCTGATAGCTCAGTACGTCATCGTCGTACTCCTCAATCACCAGGGCCGGACAATGCAGCGTGGTTGCCAGCTTAATACTAAAAGCTGGCAATCTGCTGGGGATCGTGAGACGCGAATTCCTCAGATGCCACAAACGTTACGCCAGCGATCGTTGGTGAAATTACTGCCCGATGGCCTGGGAGAGCTTGTAAGACATCCTTCTGAGCAGGACCGAATAGCACGACGTGTGAATAAGACCAACCCATAATTAAATTTTGCCATTGATAATCTATCCACGCCATAGCAGAACTCCCTGCAACTTTACAAAGAATCGCCGCCTTCGTATCCAACGGGGAGATCGGCAAATGAGCAAACGAAACAACGTTATGCGGATGCAGGCTCGCGCATTTGGCTCCGTTGGGATTGATCCAAGAACCGCCGCCCTGCAATAGCTACGTCTCCTGGTGACCGAGGACCTTAAGATCCAGTGAATCAATCCCCAACAATGTTCTCTGTCTCTCTCTGCTCACCGCAAACATAGAATCTCAGATTGAGTGCTGTAAAGGTTTGAGGCAAGGACCTAACGGGGCCAAGAAAGACGAAAGTTCTGAAATCGTCGCCTAGGGCGCACCATTTAGAGTTCCCGCAATAACTGTTTATTTATCCACACCTTTCGCACTTGCCTCTTTGCTGGCAGAGTTCTAAACTCGCGGGTTACTTCTGAACCGATCTCTTTATGAGCCAATCTTTATTACCCATCCAAACCATTGCGGGAAAGCTGAAATTACCCGACGCGTACTTTGAGCCCATTGGCCGCCACGGTGCCAAGCTGAACCTTCAGATCCTTTCCGATCCGGCGTTTCCGCCCCGGGGCAAACTGATTCTGGTAACGGCGACCACGCCCACGGCATCGGGTGAAGGCAAGACCGTTACGTCGATCGGCCTTACGCAAGGACTGGAATTTATTGGCAAGAAAGCGATCATTTCATCGCGCGAGCCCTCGCTTGGGCCGGTATTCGGCATGAAGGGTGGAGCTGCGGGCGGTGGCAAATCGCAGATCGAACCCAGCCAGAAAATCAATCTGCATTTTCATGGCGATTTTCACGCGATCACATCAGCGCATAATCTGCTGGCTGCGTTGCTGGATGCACATCTTTTTCACGGCAACGATCTTGACCTGGACGCTGCGCAAATTACGTGGCCGCGCACCATGGACATGAATGATCGCGCGCTGCGCCGCATTACCATTGATATCGGCGAGAAAAAAGCTGCGCTCACCCGCAACACCGGATTCGTGATTACTGCAGCTTCAGAAGTCATGGCAATTCTGGCGTTGGCCAGTGGTCTTGAGGACCTGCGCAAGCGTCTCGACGCGATTGTGATTGGCGTTACCCGGGCAGGCAAGCCTGTCCGCGCTGCCGATCTGGGCGCGAGCGGAGCGATGATGGCCTTGCTGAGTGAGGCCATCCTGCCCAATCTGGCGCAGACCACGGAAGGCACGCCGGCCATGGTACATACAGGGCCGTTCGCCAATATCGCGCACGGAACCAGCAGCGTGATATCGCACAACATGGGAATCCGCCTGGCTGATTACGTGGTGAACGAAGCTGGTTTCGCCGCCGACCTGGGCGCGGAAAAATATTTCGATATTGTAATGCGTTCTTCAGGAATTGCTCCTGCATGCGCCGTGCTGGTCACAACCGTGCAGAGTCTACGCAACCAGGGCGAAGGCAATCTCGACCGCGGCGCGCCAAATCTGGTGCGTCACATACAAAACCTGAAGCGGTTTGGCGTGCCAACGGTGGTGGCGATTAATCGTTTTCCCACGGATACAGAAGCAGATCTTAATCGGCTGGCGGATTACTGTGAGAAAGAAGGCGCGGTCAGCGCCTTGAGTGAAGCCTTTACCAAGGGCGGCGCCGGCGCAGCGGCACTGGCGGAAAAGGTAGTTGAAATAATTGAGAAAAATCCCCAACCCAACGTGCAGCCAATTTATCCGCTCAATGACCCTCTGGAGAAAAAGATTGAGAGCGTAGCCACAAAAATTTATGGAGCAGCCTCTGTAGCTTTCAGTGACAAGGCACGCAGCAAGCTGCAACAGTTCAAGGATTGGGGCTTTGCGGAACTGCCTGTTTGCATCGCAAAAACACAGTATTCCTTCTCTGATAGCCCCAAGCTGCTGGGCGCGCCCACCGGCTGGACGCTGAATATTACTGACGCATCACTCTCCGCCGGGGCTGGGTTTATTGTGGCCATTGCCGGCAACATGATGCTGATGCCGGGATTGCCCAAAGTCTCCCGGGCAGCTACCGTAGATGTGAACGCAAAAGGCGAGATTATCGGTATATAAGAAGCCGGGGTAGGGGAAGAAAGATTCCTGAGGACCAATTGCGACCCACAAATCGCTTACGTTTAACCGCTCATTGGGTTACGTCAAACCAGCAGACCAACGCTTCACTTAAACGCGCTGGCGTCCGCCCAGGGCGCGCGCCGGCAGCATGATTATGGCCCGCACGAACTCCAGTACTCCACCCACCGCGATGCCAACAATGCGGAAGGGAAGAAGAAGCAGCCAGATCAACGGGTATAGTACGAGCGCCATCAACGCCAACGGCCAGCAAAGCACAAAAAGAATGCACCAAAGGATGAATGTCATGGATTTCCCTCTGCCATGATTTACGTTCGAAAGGCCCGAAAGGTTCCCCAAATCAATTCAACAAGAAGTCTTTAGGTGATGCCAAGAGAGCGCAGTTACTCTTGCAGCAAATTTAGAACGAAGCTTCTGCGGTGGAAATGATTTTAAACGGCTTGGAAGTAAAGGGCAGATCAATGGCGTCACAGCTATAGGTAAGCCGGAATGCGGTTGTGCTGTTTTGTAAGTTGAGCGCTGCCCCAGGCTGGATCAGTAATGCGCCATTAATGAAACCAGCCGCGCCTGAGTTGAGCGTAACGTGGCCAGTAGCAGACTGTATAACCACAATCCCGTTCCAGTTCAGGGAAGCATTGGTGATCTCCAGAGCACTGGGGATGATGAGTATGCCATAGCCGCTCAAAGAAGCGCCGCCCTGCAGGGCCAATGTCTGGTCTGTTACCGCCACAATGGCAGGGTTGGTGCTGGTGCCGTAGCTGGGGGCAAGACCGGCCGCTGAGACCGTGAGGTAATTCGGATCGCTCATGCTTGCGGTGACAAAATTATTGATTGCCTTAATCCCATTGTTGACGATAGCAGCCGATCCTGGCTGATAAATGGTGGTATCACTCTGATTGCCTTCGCCTCCGGTGAAGGGAGCGGCGCCGTCAGATGGCAGCGTTACTGTTGGAATATGCTCGCCTGTAACGGCAGAGGTCGCAAAAAGTTCCGGGGCTGACAAATTAAGATTGGTGAAGCAGGCATGATCCGTAGAATCGCAAGCTCCGCTAGGATCTGGAACGCCAGCAGGGTGATGATGATGACCACCGTGAGAGCCACCTGAACTGTCTCCAGGGCCGCCCTTGCCGCTTCCCGACGAACTGTCGTCGCTGCTGCTAGCACTGCTAGTACCCGTACTGGTACTCGTAGATGAATCGTTCGTGGTGGTAAACCGCGGTATTGCATCTGTTCCGCGTACCCACCACAATCCGGCGGTGCATGCGTTTCCGTTCAAGCCAGTTCCGTCAGCGGCGCAGGCTGCATTTGCCTGCGTTACCACGCCCTTGCGCACGAGATTTAAAGATTGTTCAAGCTGCGCGGTGCCTGCGGCAGTGTCTGTCGCCAAAGGGGCAATGGCAGAGCAACTGGCCGAGGTGGATAAAGTGCCATCGAGCTTATGCGGACGGCCATCCAATCCGATGGACGGGATACCAGCGCTGTTGCTGAGTACTGGCGCTACCGTTGTTGCCCCTAAAGTCACCGTGCCGGCAGGCCGGATCGAGGGCGCGACAATTTCAGCGCTCAGCATTTTGCGTGAGGCCGTTGGAGTGTTTGTTTGTGCCGTGGCTGCCAGAGACGTCAACATATAGACAGTCTGCATGCCATTCGCATCACAGGAAGGCGTCGTGCCTCCGGGCGAGAGCTGTTCCGTTACGCCATCCCAGCAAACTCTGGTGTCCAGTGAGGCAGCAGCGCAGGAGTCGGTTGCGTAGTTGTAGGACCCATCCACGCAATAACGATCAGCAATCCGATTGGTCTTCATCGTGACCCGTATCCATTTGTAGCCCAGCTGCGTGGCTGAGGCGATGGAATACTGCGGTGGCAGACTCCAGTTTGGCGTACCTGGAAGAGTGCTGCACTTGGTGTCTTTTGCGGCTACGCCAGAGGCGTAAGCGTGGCATAGCTGGTCGTCAAAGTAAGGGCTGGTTGGATCCGTGGGATCCACCGTTTCTCCGCCGGCCGGGTTCAACACATATAACACGCCGCCGGCGTTGCCGGTAACATCCTGGGGAAGGAGATCTGCCAGGCCTCCCGGTGTGCTGGAGGGATACTTTACGCGATCGCGTACTTCTTCCAGGCCAGAGCGGGCAGCGTAGTAGCGGCGCAGGCTGCTGCTATAGTTCGCGTCAATGCGTGTCTCCGTGGTGGAGGCCAGCACCATGAACAATCCGATAGCAGAAAGCAGCAACAGCGCAAACAAGGCCAGCAAAAGCGCCATTCCGCGCTCGTTACCCTTTTTCGCTTTGGCCATCATCTTCGTCATTTACTGATTCAACCTCGAGGTTGCTGACATTGACGTGCGGATCAAACCACCGGTCTCTTTATCCGGCTTGCTCAACAGGCTGAGATTGATTTTTACCGTCTTGATCGTGGAGATCAGCGCAGCTGAGGCGCGAATATCCACTCCGCCTGCTACGTTAATCTGATTTCCGTTCTGATCGTAGTACGCAAAAAGGTCTTCCCCAGATTGCCCCGCACCAACTCCGGGAGGCAAAACATATTGCGTCTCAGTGTAATTCGGAGTTGTGGGCTGGCTAAAAGAATCTGAGTCATTTTTTTGTATCGCGCTGCGCCTGATGCAGGGGCAGGTTGGGTCATTGGGATCAGAAGCCACGTAATTAATCAGGACACTATATACAAAGCCGTCATTATTTACATCGCCTTCCATCAAAATCTGTGTAGGCGAAACGCTCACCAATCCAGCCGCCACCTTGGAAGGGAAGGTCGACGGATTGGAATACATGCTGGCGCTTGGGTAGCCGGCCATGTGCAGGTCGCGCACCGTCTGATCAACGAACTCACGCGCCTGCTGGTTCTGGTCCAGCTTCATGGCCTCTGAGCTTGATCTTCTCTGCAACCGATTGATTTGCTCAAATACCGCACCAGCCACCACTCCCAGAATGAGCAGGCTGACCAGAATTTCCAGCAGGGTAAATCCCTTGCTGTTTTTCCGTAATGTCGTGACAGAAGCTTGCTGGGGGAGGCGCTTCATTTTTTAGAAGTTCCCCCTTAACTGATGCAGCGTGAGCGGAAGCGTAAACTGGGCCGCTGCCGTGGAAGTTCCCAAACTGGGCTTGGCGCTTACTGTTACTAGCTGTGTAGAAGGCGTCGGCCCGGCATCAATTCTCCACCGCACATCATAAGCAACACCCTGGCCTGTAGAGCACATGGTGTAAAGCATCGAATAATTAGGGAGAGGCGCCTGTGAGAAGTCAACGGAACCCGCAAAAGCTCCGCTGGCAATCAGGGGCGAACCGCCTTGCGCGGTCTCAATCATGAAGTTATTCCCGGCGCAATCGGTGAGCCTGGTCTCGGCTGCAGCTCCGGTTGCCTTTTGGGGAATCGCCAGAATCTTTTCCATGGTGCTTTGCGCCATGGTTGCCGCCGTGGTGTGCAACTTAGATTTGCCGTCATTTGTGGTCGCCACGGCAATCACCACAATGCCGCCGAGCAGACCCGCCGCCAGCACTCCCATGGCGATCATCAATTCGATCAAGCTGAACCCGCGTTCCGTCCCTGCGAGTTTAAGCTTGCGATTTTGTCTGCTCATAAACATATAGTGTCTTAAAGCCACTGACCGTTTCCATTCCCTGAGGGAATATAAATCCACGTCTTCACTCGGCCCGTGGGACTCACGCTTACGGCGCCATAAAGAATGTCTCCGTTGGCGCGTTGAAACTGTAAATGCTGTACCCATGCTGTTGCAGCACAAGGTGAGGAAGAGGAACTCCGCTGGCAGGGGAGGCCACGCGCGTTCCAGCCCAGTCCGGGGGCCAGAACGTTTTGTTGTGTGTACATCGTGAGACTTTCAGTAGTCGCCACCGGAAAATTCAGCTGGGCCGCAGTAAGCGGAACAGGCACGCCAAGATTGCTGACCTTTACCTGCGCCGGGAACGTTGTTACAGGGTCTCCAGGGCTGCAGGTCCCGTCTCCATCCAGATCAATGCAAATCTGCGCCGGGGTAATTCCGGGCGGGGAAACCAATACTTCATAAGAGGTATCGTCTTGCGTGGCCCGCAAACGCGAATCCTGGTAAACGGCGGCAAGAGTCTGAGTTGCGCCCTTAAGACGCGAATTATCAATGGCCCGGGAAAGACTGGGGATGGAGAGCCCAGCTACGATCAGTATGATCGTCACGACAATCAGCAACTCCGCCAGGCTGAACCCAGCTTGCGAGGCGTAACCATCCCGCGATTTAGCCACCGACGTCACTCTTTTGTTTCCTTCTCCATGATCCAGCTCTGCTTTACAAAAAAAAACAGAGATATCAACCGCGTGGCCTGCATTTCCTTTGGTCGCACAAATCCGGGAGTGGGTACCCTCCAAAATTGCGCAAACCATATAACGAATGTGAGTGGACTTTTGTACTGCAATATAATAACTCATTCATCTGCAAAATAGGTGAAAATAAACCCTAAATGTATGATTATAAAGGCATTATTTTTGTTTGCAGGAAATGAAAAAAACTTCACAAATTTACGCTTTCGGACATCGCCCATCTGTCCCAAGGGTGAGGTGTACCTTTGGACATTGGCCATAGGTGTATTGTCCATTAACTTTAATATAATCCGAACAAAAAGCGATATCTTGGAAATACCTAACTTATTAACCCGGACACTCGGCTTTTCGTGGCGCTGGCTCACATTGACCTTGGAACACACATGAGTTCCATTTTGGGAACGTTATGTTCTTCGGAGTAGTTGCATAACCTCAAAACAAGGGGATATGAGGCTCTTGGCCGGTCAGGGCAGCTATAATTATAAGAAAATTCAAATGAAACACTAATCTTCCGCTTCGTTTTGGTAGAAGTACTCTTAACTCTTCAAAACACACAAATTGTAGCCAACCTCGCTATAATCTGGCCACTTTCACAATTACATCTTTTTGGAGTTTTAACATGACGTCTCGCATTTTTATGCTGAGTGCTGTCCTTGCATTCTCAACTATCAGCTGGGCCCAGCAAACAGCGTGCAAAGCGATAGAGATCCCGGTTGGGGTAATAAGTTCCAGTGGTAACGTTTTTCGCGGACTCGCAGCCGAAGATTTCACGGGTCACCTCCAGAAGAAAACAGTCACTGTAAAAGCGGTTACCTATGATGACGGTCCGCGCCGTGTATTGATTGTGGTGGACGCCAGCAAAAAACTTTCTGCTGACACCCGCAAGGCTGAAGCTGAAATGATCCAGGTATTGCTTGCGGAAGCGCAGCCTGTGGATACTTTTGGCATTATGGCGGCCCGGGGCCCGAGTCAGGACGTGAAGTTTACCGCCGACCACGCCGCTATTACTCAGGCATTGAATCAGCCAGGCGATGGCCGGCGCGGTAAAGATCCCGGTGTGCTGGATACAGTGATGGTCGGCATTGAATGGTTTGGGCCGCCACAACCTGGCGACTCCATTGTTGTGATTGCCGCTGATCTGGAAGGAAACCATAAGTCGAACGCAAAAATTGTAGCCAAGGCGCTGGCAGACAATCACATTCGCATGTTTGGTTTAGCACTGGGGCCGGTACAAACCAGAAGCAGCGTAGCCGGCGGAACCATGACCTCAACCATATCCCAGGGATTGGCCTATACCACGCCCGGTGTGGGTGACTTCGTCTATGACACCGGTGACGAACATTTCTTTCCTCTTACCGCCAACAGTGGAGGAATGGTCTTTGGAGCAATGAACGGTGACTCCCGCCGTAGCTACAAGATTGAGGATCCGCGCCTGCTTCAGGAAGTGCGGCAGAAAGCCCGTTCCGTTTCTAAACTGATTGCTTCGTATTACCGTATGCAGGTTGAGCCGCCAGCGCTCTCACATCCTGAAGACTGGACTTTGGAGATGAATGGAGAAATTCAAAAGCATTCACAGCCAATGTTTGTGCTCTATCCGCGTGAACTAGGCCCTTGCTAGGAGAATTACCAGGGATGAACTCTGGCCGAAAAAATAGCTTTGAGTGGACGCGCAGCTTCGACGCTAGCGATGCGGAACAAATAGTGATGGCAGGAGCTGCGGCCGTTCCGGCTCTTCTTCCTGCGGCTGTTTTCCCAGCAGGAATTGCAATCCAATGTAGCCGATGAGTTGTGATTGTCCGCTGGCTGGGCCGCTGAAACTGCGTCCTGCCATGAAGAGTAGCAGCACAGGGTTGCGCAGTTTGAGGCGTCCGCCAAAATCAAAGGTGTTGTCGTGTACTGAAGTTCCAACCTCGGCGTTTCGGTAAATCTCTCCCAGCACCTCAAGCCGCGGCGTTGCCTGATGGCCCAGAGCAAGACCGGCAATCCACGCATTGGGTATTTTCTGCGAAAACTGGTAGCCGGCCTCTCCGTTGACATCAATGGGGCCAATTTTTTTGGTGATCTCAAAGGGCCAGAGAAGAGTGAGTCCTGGATCGGCAATCCCGCGCCGGACAGAGGCCGTGGGATTATTGAAGCCGAAGTGAGGATACATGGAAAGATCCAGCTCATGTTTCTTGTCTTCAAAATACCGCCATTTCACACCGAGTGAAGAATTTCCCAGGCCGCTGCGAGTAGGCTCACCATCAGCGCCTTGAATCACAAAGGGAACAACCAGGTTAAGCTGAATTCGTTCGCCCACGCCATAGTTCAGGTCCAGGCTGGGAGCTTGAAATTCACGCACCGTGCTGCGGCGATCTGTTGTGACCCCAACGTTAATTTCCAGGTTATGAGGTCCGGGTGTGCCGGGATCGTCCGTGAGCAAAGGCGGACCGCCCTGACCGAAGAGAGGAACCGCTGTCACAAATAAAAAGAACAGGCAGGCCCAACGCAGGGAAGAGCGAGCAGGGCGTGATTGGCAGAAATGGTTTTGATGATGGCCTGAGTTCAAGATAAATCCAAATATTTGATCGCGCGTGTTTTCAAACTTTTTAAGCTGTTCTATTTGTAACCAACTTGTTGATGACTCTACCGCACCCAGAGTGATTAAGGTATGGAACCTTTGCAGTAAACACTACAGATAGTATTTATGTACTCGTAACCCCACAAGCCAAGGTTTTCATCTTCGCGAAGCCGGTTTTCCACATCAAGACTTATAAAAAACCCATTGACAGCCAACCATTTAGGCCTATCATGTGGTCTAAAGTGGTTGAAAGTGGTAAGAGGTAGGTGGTTGCAAGTGGCGAGTGGTCAAAAGTAGTCAAAGGGAAAATGAAGGCCAAAAACCTCCAAATTACCGTGATCGGACCCGAAAAACACCTGAATCTGACCGTTTTAATCTCCTTATTACCCATAACAACCGGTTTAGTAGCAAGAAAGAACAATGTTTCGCGGCAACCATCCAACTCGGGTCGACGAGAAGGGACGTTTAAAGGTCCCCGCGGAATTCAAGCGCCTGATCGACGAGAAGTACGGCACGCAATTTTACATCACATCGCTCGATGGGAAGGTTGCTCAAGTGT
>DASXZE010000330.1:0-6389 GCA_036502105.1 Candidatus Angelobacter sp.
TCCCGGCAACCTGGCTTACCGGATTGTTGACCTGATTCACCGCAGTTTTCTGATTCCTTCCTGCAAAGTTGACCTCACGCGTTACCATCTGCGGCCGTGTTTGCAGTTCTATATCAAGCGATGCCTCGGGCCATGCGTGCAAGACCTGACCACGCCAGAGGCTTACCTGGAAGCTGTGCGCGATGTGCAGCTTTTGCTGGAAGGCCGCCAGACTGACCTGGCGAAATCACTGCGCGTCCGCATGGACGAAGCCGCAATCCAGCAGGAGTACGAGCGCGCCGCGCGCTACCGTGACATGCTTTCGACTGTGGCCCAGCTCCAGGAAAAACAACGCATGGCGGCCGCCGAAGGTGATGACCAGGACGTATTTGGCTATCACTATGAAAATGACATGCTGGCCGTCAATGTCTTTCATATGCGCGGCGGCAAGATTCTGGACCGTCGAGAATTTTTCTGGGAAGAGCTGCCAGAAATCGCCGTGCCAAATGAAGAGGGTGGAACAAACCAAAATCGTGGACCGCAGGCGCCCCCGCCTGCGAACGTTGAAACACAGGGGCAAACATTATCCTCTGCTGGAACTCATCTGCCCTCGGCTGCGAACGTTGAAACGCAGGGGCAAACATTGTCTTCCACTGGAACTCATCTGTCCTCGCATGCGGAAGTTAAAACACTGGGACAAGCCTTACCTCCTGCTAAATCACAGCCCTCAGCCGCGAAGAGTCAAGGTTCGTATCAGGGCACGACTTCAGTCGTGCCAATAGCTCCACAAGAAAGCAGGGCTTTAGCCCCTGCATCTCTCTTCAGTCCCGGAGCCTTTTTCTCCGCGCTGATGAAACAGGTTTACATTGACCAGC
The DNA here is from genome assembly GCA_036502105.1 of Candidatus Angelobacter sp. Lineage (GTDB taxonomy): Bacteria > Acidobacteriota > Terriglobia > Terriglobales > Acidobacteriaceae > Angelobacter. The sequence continues at coordinate 855 of DASXZE010000330.1, forward strand.
AATACGTTCCCCGAGACATCCTCTCGCCCGTGGACTTTGAAGATCGCACCGAACTCGAAGAGCTGCTCTCAGAAAAGCGCGGCAGCAAGGTAGAGATTCTCGTGCCGCAGCGCGGTGAAAAGCGCTCGCTCATTGACCTGGCAGCACAGAATGCCAAGCAGTCATTTGACCAGCGTTTCCGCGTGATGAAGCCGCAGGCCAAGGCCGTGCAGGAAGCACTGCAAGACGCGCTGGGCCTGCCGGAAATTCCCAAGCGGATTGAGTGCTTTGATATTTCGCACATACAAGGCGCGGAAACCGTTGCCTCAATGGTAGTGTGGGAAGACGGCGCGATGAAAATAAACGCGTATCGCAAGTTCATTGTGAAGACCGTGACCGGCGTGGACGATTTTGCTTCCATGCGTGAAGTGGTCGGCCGGCGTTACAAGCGGCTGCGCGATGAAAATAAACCATTCCCAAGTCTGGTGCTGATCGACGGCGGACTAGGCCAGCTTCATGCCGCAGCACAGTCCTTGGAAGAACTGGGCATTACCAACCAGCCGCTGGCGGCCATCGCCAAGAAAGAAGAGATCATTTACGTTTTTGGCCAGGAAGACGATCCAGTCGTGCTGGAGCGGCATTCGCCCGTGCTCCATCTGGTGCAGATGGTGCGCGACGAATCCCATCGCTTCGCCGTAACCTTCCATCGCAAGCGCCGCCAGATGCGTGACCGCAAATCCGAACTGCTGGAAATTCCCGGCGTAGGCGAGCTTACGCGCCAGCGTCTGCTGCAACATTTTGGCAGCGTCCGCGCTGTACAGCAAGCCGACGCCGCAGCTCTGGGAGCAGTGTTGACGAAACCACAGACAGAGGCAGTGTTGAAGCACTTCCAGAAGACGTCGCAGTAGCCGGGGTAGCCCCTCCGGCCTCAACTAGGATTCTAAAAGAGTTATCCCAGCTCAACCCAAGTTAACCAAAACCCAATCCGTCAAAATCGGTGTTCATCCGTGGTAAGGGTTTTTTTGCTTTTCCGATGTGCCGATCACGCGCGATGTCGGCGATCACGGCTAGGCGCGCTTCGCGCGGCCCCTCCCCCCTCATGGGTCATCCCAAATTTGGCGTACACTTGAGAGGGGCCGATCCCAATCATCCCAGATTGGCGTAGGTTTGGCGCATCAGGCATGAATTGGCGTGGACTTCACGAAGATAAGTGCCAACACAGGCCAGATGGTTTGGCTATTGCCGATTGCTGACTGCTATTTAGCTAAGTTTTCAAAGACCATGCGCACGTCGGCGCAGCTTCATCTTAGCGAATTCCCTTGCCGCAATAAAGTACGAATCAGTACATCTTGACAAGCCATTTTATGAAGTCGACACTTTGCACACAATAATAAAAAGTAATCGCTTTTCGGTTTTTATTGTTTTTTAGATTTGACTAAATTATTATTTTGCTTGAGCCAAATAAAACGAGCAGTGGATCCGGCAAGAAGAGGATTGTTAAGCGGCCCAGATAAAATGCCAATGGCATATAAATGAGTGGCCCTGCGTTAATCCCGAATAGTCCGACAACACCCTCCTGAGAAGCGCTCCTTAATTAACAAATCAAAATTCAAATTTCTTGTAACAAGGAGATTTACATGGATATGCATATCCTTGTGGGACAAGAGCTTGCTTTATTACTCAAAAATCCTACATTTGCAATTGGAAGCACTTCCAATTATGAAAACAATTATGGCCGATCAGGATTGCGCTTCGTTGGAGCAATAGGAGACTTACGGCTTCACATTGCGCAATGGCACACAACCATTCTGCCCTTGGATATCTACGGGCAAATCCTTACTGATCCAAACTGCTTAGATTGCAGCAGGTCCATAATCTATTACTCAAAACGGCGAATTGGTTGTGGGATCCGTCTGGAAGCATGGTACGCAGGGCAGTGGTATCACTTTTGGATTCCATTACAGAGTGGAATGCAACAACATGAATCGATCGAACGCATCCTTCGTTTGATGAATTGATGAATCTCAGGCAGGAAAAACAATTTCCGCCCTTCTCGTGTTGGAGGAGGGCGGATTTTAGATTAATTATTTTGTTCATCGTCTAATTTGGTACGAGCCATCGTTGTGCAAATTCGCTTGACCTCAAGCATTCAACGATACGGCATCCACGATTAATTCCGCCGCGTTTCTAAACAATCAGCGCCGTTAGGCGCGTTGCTAGAAGAAAAGAATCCTTCCTTGCTGCCGCAGGCCGGAGCGAAGCGGAGCAGTGCCTTGTTACCAAGTTAGTCTCTTCTGCAGATGCTGACATTCTTTCTCCATCAAAAGCTGTTGCTCCGATGCTGGTTGTTCTTGGCGTCTGCGGTTCCGTGCTTCCCCTTCTAATACGGGCCGCATAAAGGTTATTTGTATTTTTTATCCAAGACTCTAAATGGTCGAATTCCTGGGCAGCAATCCTCAATTTAGAGTAGAATCACAGCCGTTTATGCCCCGCGGAAAGAAAGCTTATCGCAGGAAACCGGTGGTATTGGTTTCCATCACGGTTGCTGTCTGCCTCTTTGCCAGCATAAAAAGCTACGCCAGCCAAAGCCCATCAACCGCTTCCATGGCCACCCCAAAAGATGAAAGCAGCCTTGCTCACGCCGAACTGCTTTACCGCCTGGGGGACTACGCCAAAGCCCAACAAGCCGCGGAACATGCGCTTCACTCTGATCCTGAATCCCCTGCCTGGCTGGTTTTGCTCGGCCGCATTGCCGATGGCCAGGATGATTTTGCCCGTGGTGCAGAACTGCAGAAACAGGCTCTTGCTATCGCCGAAAAAGCCTTCGGCAAAAACAGCCTTGAAGCGGCGGAAGCATTAGACGGTCAAGCCAGAAACTTCACCGCCACCGCCAAATTTGCTGAAGCCGAAGAGTCGGGCAAACGCGCCCTGCAGATTCGCGAAGAAAAACTTCAGCCCAATGACATATTGATTGCAAAGTCGCTGGAGACCCTGGCAGACCTCTATAAAGAAAAAAGCGATTACGCTGGTGCGGCGAGCGTGGCTGGCAGGGCTTTAGGAATTGCCCAGAAAATTTATGGGCCCGGCGATCTGCCCTATGCCGATGCGAAAAGTACGCTGGGAAGAATTGCCATAGGACAGGCGAACTATGCCCGCGCCGAAGAACTGCTGGTACATGCTTCCAAAACCAGGAAAACCGTTGGCGGCGAAAACAGCTTGATGTATGCGGAATCGCTGGCTGATCTGGGTTCACTCTACATTTTTAAGCGGGACAACATTCGCGCCGAGGAATTTTCTGCGCAGGCCCAGGAACTGGTGGAAAAGCTGCTGGGCCCCGATCATTTGCAGGTCGGTGTGCTGCTGCACAATCGGGGCCTTGTTGCCTATCGCAGGGAAGATTACGGCACGGCGGAAAAGTTTTATCAGCGCTCTCTCGCGATCAAAGAGAAGGTGCTGGGGCCGGATCATCCCTGGCTTGGGGTGACGCTCAACAATCTCGGGCTTCTTTATTGGCAGTTGGACAACTACAACAAGGCCGCTGAATATTTCCGAAGAGCTGAAATCATTTTCGAGAGATTGGATGGGCATGAAAGTTTTCCTGTGGCGCAGACTCTGAGCAATCTGGGGATTATGGCCAAATATACCGCAGACTACAAAGGCGCTGAAGAATACTACAAACGCGCTCTGGCCATCATAGAAAAGCTGAACGGGCCGAATCATCTCACGGTTGAGGTGACAGTGGAGAGCCTCGGGATTCTTTATCGCGACCATGGTGATTATGCAAAGGCGGAGCCCTATCTTCTTCGTGCACTGCAGATTACGAAGGACTCTCGCGGCCCTGAGCACCCTGATGTGGCCAGGATTCTACGCAACCTTGCTCAGCTGTATTCGGCTGCCGGCAATCCAGCGCGAGCCCGTGAATGCTGGCAGGAAGCCGTGGCCATTGAAGAAAAAGATCTGCCCTTGAATCTGGCAATTGGATCGGAGCGGGAAAAGCGCGCCTACTTTGGTCCATACATGAATGCGCTGAATACAGCTATTTCCTTCCAGATTCGCCTGGATCCTGAAAACGACGATTCGCGCAAGCAGGCTGCCACCATACTGCTGCAACGCAAAGGGCGCATCCTTGATGCTTTGGCAGATAATCTCGAAAGCTTGCGCAATCGCTCCAATGCTGAAGATCGTGCGCTGCTGGACAAGCTAAAAGAAATAACTGCAAAACTCGCCAATCTGGTGCTGAGTGGCCCCGGAAAGACTTCGCTTCCTGAGCATCTGCAACAAATCAAAACTCTTACCGATCAGCGAGATGCTCTGGAAAGCGAGATCGGACAGCACAGCGCAGGCTACTATCAGTCTCCTGCTGGAGTGACACTGAATGCTGTGCAGGCAGCTATCCCTGCTGACGCTGCCCTGGTTGAGTATGCGGTGTACCGGCCTTACGATCCGAAACAACCGGATGAGAGCATAACTGAGTTTGGCGAACCGCGGTATGTGGCTTACGTCATTACCGGGAATGAAGTCCGACCCACGGATTTAGGCGACGCAAAATCCATTGATGCTGCCATCAGTGCTCTGCGCAGGTCGTTACGCGACCCTGACTCGCCCAACATAAAAGAACAGGCGCGCGCCGTGGATGAAAAGATCATGCGTCCGGTTCGCGCGCTGGCCGGCGATGCACGGCACCTGCTCATTGCGCCGGATGGACAGCTGGATCTCATCCCGTTTGAAGCGCTGGTGGATGAAAACGGCCACTATCTGGTCGAACGAAATCTGTTCACCTATCTGAGCACCGGGCGCGATCTGTTGCGCATGCAGACGCCGCGCGCCGGCACGACTGAGATCGCCATAGTGGCTGATCCCAACTTTGGTGAACCAAAGGCCCGCGCCGTGAGTGCCGCGCCAAATACACGGACTCAGCCGGCGACGCGAAGCATCAGCCGGGGCAACGATTCTTCCAGAATTTACTTTGCACCGCTGCATGGAACAAAAGCTGAGGCCCAAGCGATACATTCGCTCTTTCACCAGGCGCGGATATTTACGGGAGACCAGGTGACAAAAGCCACGCTGCTGGGACTCAATGCGCCCGGCATTCTGCATATTGCTACCCATGGGTTTTTCCTTGAAGGCCCGAAAAAGGGTGGCGAGCTTGGCGGTTTCACGAGCAACACGCAGGCAGGAACTTCAAGTGAAGAGGTTGAGAATCCATTGCTCCGCTCGGGCCTGGCGCTATCGGGCGCCAATTTGAATCAGCGAGGCGGTGATAGTGGCATTTTGACCGCTTTGGAAGCGGCTAATCTGAATCTGTGGGGGACCAGGCTGGTGACGCTCTCCGCTTGTGATACCGGCGTCGGCGAAGTCAGAGTGGGCGAGGGAGTTTTTGGATTGCGCAGGGCTTTTGTGCTTGCCGGCGCAGAGAGTCTGGTGATGAGCCTGTGGCCGGTGAGCGACTATACGACGCGAGAAATGATCACCGCCTATTACACCGGTTTGAAGAATGGGCGCGGACGTGGCGAAGCGTTACGCCAGGCAGAACTTGCAATGCTGAAGCGCAAAGGC
>DASXZE010000331.1:0-18564 GCA_036502105.1 Candidatus Angelobacter sp.
CCGGCTCAAGCCTTCGATGAAAGGGCCAATCCTTTGTTTCGTCGGGCCTCCGGGCGTAGGTAAAACTTCGCTGGGCCGCAGCATTGCGCGCGCTCTGGAGCGGAAATTTGTGCGCCTCTCTTTGGGCGGCGTACACGATGAAGCGGAAATTCGCGGCCATCGCCGCACATACATTGGCGCATTGCCCGGCCAGATCATGCAGGGCTTGCGCCGCGCTGAGACCAACGATCCAGTCTTTGTGCTGGACGAAGTAGATAAACTTGGCCGCGATTTCCGTGGCGATCCGTCATCGGCGCTGCTGGAAACTTTGGACCCTGAGCAGAATGGCACGTTCCGCGATAACTATCTCGACGTACCGTTTGATCTTTCCAAGGTGCTCTTTATCTGCACGGCCAACATGCTGGACACAATTCCAGAGCCGCTGCGCGATCGTATGGAAATTATCGAGCTTCAGGGTTACACCGAAGACGATAAGACACATATCGCTGAGCGCTATCTGGTGCCCAAGCAGATTGAAGAGAATGGTCTGACCAAAGATCAGATTGAAATTCCAGAGGAGTCTGTTCGCTTCGTGAGCCGGCATTACACGCGTGAAGCCGGCGTGCGAAACCTTGAACGCAATATCGGTACGATCTGCCGCAAGCAGGCCCGTCGGATTGCCGAAGGCAACGACCAGAAATTGCTCGTCACGCCGGAAATTGTTCAGGAATTTCTGGGCGGCATCAAGATTCGCATTGATACAGAGATTGCCGAGCGTACCAAGCGTCCGGGCGTGGCTGTGGGATTGGCCTGGACACCGGCGGGCGGCGACATCCTCTTTATCGAAGCCAATAAGATGAAGGGCAAAGGCGGCTTTACCATGACCGGACAGCTCGGCCAGGTAATGCAGGAATCCATGCAGGCAGCTCTTACATGGGTGCGCTCCAATGCCGACAAGCTCAGGATCCCGGATGAATTTTTCAAGGACCATGACATACACATTCACGTGCCTGCGGGCGCCATCCCTAAAGATGGCCCTTCAGCCGGCGTGACCATGGCCACAGCGCTGGTTTCGCTCTTGAAAGATACGCCGGTGCGTCCTTTGACCGGCATGACGGGTGAGATTACGTTGAGCGGCAACGTTCTGCCGATTGGCGGCGTAAAAGAGAAATTTCTGGCTGCGAAACGCGCAGGCGTGAAAGATATTCTCTTTCCAGCGGACAATCGCATGAACGTGCAAGAGGACCTGACCGCTGAACAAATTGAAGGCGTGAATGTGCATTTTGTCGCTACGATTGAGGAGGTTCTGAACATCGCTCTGCCGGGCTCGCGCCAGGAAGAACGGCAGGACGCCGAAACGCGCGAGCGTGTTCTGAGCAACGTGTAACTGGAGCATTGCAGTTTCAAATCTAAAGGGCAGGGAATTTATCCCTGCTCTTTCTTTTTGCTCGCCACTGCTAGGTCAGTAATTCGCGCCCTAATCCCAGCCTAAAGCGGCTTTTTCAGCCAGCAGCAGCTTGGCTTCCGGCATCCTACCGTTTTGAATTCACACAGCATTGTGAGGGCTTCATGTGGGACGGAACTTCCGGACGCAGCTTCAACTTCGGCTTTTCAGAGCAGCTGAAGCCTCCGCGATTGGCGCGGCTTTTACTCCGTATTGCCTCCGTCGTGCTTGTCGCTTTGCTCTGTGTGTTTTTCAGCAATACTCTAGCCCAGGCGCAATCTGGCGAGAGCAGCATCAGCGCCTATGCTGACGCGATTAAGAAATCGACGATTGCCGAGCGCATCACTGCCATGGACCATTATCTTTCCATAGCGGGCGGCAGCAATCTCAAAGTGGACGCGCTGGAATTTCTTGTCTGGGACCATCTGCGGCTGAACCATCAATCGCAGAGCGTGCAGCGGGCGCAGCAGTTGATAGCCATCGCACCGGCAAATCCTATCGCCATGGCCATTCTCAATCAGAATGCGCCAGTTACGCCGCAGGGAAAAGCCCAAGCTCAGAGCCAACTGGCAGCACTTAAATCAGCCATGTACAGCCTTGACCATTTGAACAAGCCAGAAGGAATGGTGGACCGGAATTTCCAGGTTCTGAAGCAGCAAGTTGCCGTAATGCTTACAGGCGCAACGGGCCTCTGCTATCTGCAGATTGAAGATTACGAAGACGCGCGGCCTGCTTTGCAGCAAGCGGTAACGAATGATCCAAACAATCCGCAATGGGTGTATGGCCTGGCGCTAGCTCTGTTGAATGGCAAGAACCGCGATCAATATCGCGGCTATTGGTATCTGGCCCGCGCTTCTAATTTGACAGAAGGAACACCGCAGGGGCAGCAAATTGCCAGCTATGGTCGAACCACCTATCGCAAAGACGGCGGAAAAGATGCCGGATGGGACAGGTTTCTAGCCAGCGCAGCAGCACTCGATGCACCGCCGAGCGCTGAAGGCACAACGGCAGCATCGGCGAGCGCCGCAAATCCTGCAAACAGCCGCGGCACTTCTACTACTGCGGCAAATACAAATTCCAGCAATAGCAACACGGCTTCAGTCCAGTCAGCACAATCGCAGCCTTCGCAAGCCAGCACAAAATCCTCGGCTTCCAGTTCTTCTAAATCCAGTTCTTCGAAATCAAAAAACTCATCAGGTTTTGAAGCGACTTTGCGTGAACCATCGCGGCCAGAGCCAGCCAGCGCACCGGCTCCTCCGCCGAATCGGCCAAAGGTAATGGCTGCGCCTTCAGAGGCTGTCTCGCTGGGAATCATGATTGAGACTTCGCTGCTTACGAATGAAAACCGCGGAGCCATTATCGCCACGCTGAAAGACATTGTCAGAAATATGCGCAGCAATGACGAAGCTTGCATCCTGGTTTTCAGCGATCAACTGGATTTTGAGCAGGACCTGACGGCAGATGACAAGCTGCTGGAAGATGCGATCAGCCAGATACGGCCTACGCCGGGGAAGGCGCTGTTGCCGGGAATTGCCTTTGCCGCCGGACACTTGAAGCGAATCGGCAAGAATGCCAATCGTATTTTGCTGGTGATCTCTGATGGCCGCACGAGCCAGGCCAATGCAGACACGCTACAGTTTCGCAGCCAGGTAACCGGCGTGCGCATTGACTGTATTGGCATAAATGCAGGTTCTACAGAACAGGCACTGTTGGAAAGGGTTTCAAACTATTCCGGCGGTAAAGCGTCCTTCGCTTCCGGCGCCGGCGAGTTCCGCACGGTGGCACTGCAGATGACCCGCACCATGGGAATTGCTGTCCCGTAAATAGTGGTGAAAAAACCGTTACAAATAAAAATTCCGGAGCAGTGCGTGAACCACTCCGGATGAGTTCGTAAACTGTGCTTCAGTCTTAATACGTAGTTAGACGCAAAAAGGTTTCGCAAAGTTAGTGTCACCCATCACAAACAACAAAACTTAATTGAGCGCGGCAGCCGTTCCGCTAGGCTGCTGTTTCCGCTATCCTTATGGCATGCGCGTGAAGGTGCTGCTCTTTGGGCAGCTTAAAGACATTATTGGCCGTCCTGAAGACTCGCTGGAGCTACCGGCGGGTGCAAAGCTCTCCGCCGTAATGGCCCACTATGCCGAGCAGTTTCCCAAATTCAAGGGGCTGAGCAGCTCGATTGCGTGCTCAATCAACCAGGAATATGCTCAAGTCGATGCGGCCCTGAAAGAAGGCGACGAGGTGGGTTTGCTGCCGCCGGTCAGCGGCGGTAATGCAACGTCAGAGGCGCTCCGTTCTGAGCATTGTGCCATCGTACGGGAGCCCATTGACCTGGCCGCAATCAAGAAAAAACTGGAGCATCCAGAAGACGGTTCAGCCCTGTTTTTTGATGGAGTAGTCCGCAATAACACCCGTGGACGGCGGACTTTGTGTCTAAATTATGAAGCCTACGAAACCATGGCCTTAAATGAGATGGAGAAGTTAGCTCAGGTTTCACTTGAACGTTTCAAGGTGCGGGATGTCTGCCTTGTCCATCGTCTGGGCAAGCTGGAAATTGGTGAGACCAGTGTGCTGATTGGTGTGGCGTCGGCGCACCGGGTGGCGGCTTTTGAGGCCTGCCGCTGGCTGATTGATAGCTTGAAGAAAACCGTACCTATCTGGAAAAAGGAGCACTTTGAAGATGGCGCAGTCTGGGCCGATGGTGAACCTTTTCCTGAAGAAATTCGTGTAAGCAAATAACCTTTGGCCGCCGTTTGCATCTAAAATTTTCAGAATACCCTTCGATCTAACTTATGAAACTCACTCGCGCTTTGCCGCCGTGGTTCACCTTGTTGTGTCTGCTTTGTCTATTGGGCATTATTACTTTCGCGCAGGACCGGCAACAGGGAGATCGTGTTCCGCCGGGCTCAAAATCCCAGAGCAATGACGACTATACCTTTCATACAACCGTGCGTCTGGTGAATATTTTCACCACAGTCACTGATTCGCACGGTGGGCCGGTAGCGAACCTGACAAAAGAGGATTTCCAGTTATTTGAAGACGGCGTGCCGCAGACCATCAAGGTATTTGATAAAGAATCGGCCATCCCGCTAAGTATTGCGCTGGCCGTTGATACCAGCCCCAGCACGCTGCGCGATTTCAAGCTGGAGGTATCTTCCGCCCGCCGGTTTGTGCACTCCATTCTGCGGCATGAAGATAATCTCTCAGTTTTTGAAGTGACGGAAAACGTGGACCAGCTTGTCCGCTATACCCCTGACATAAAGCTGATTGAGCGGGGCATCGATAACCTGCGCACGGGACCAGGCACTTCCATTTATGACGCCATTTATCTTTGCTCTGATTCGCTGCTGGACCGGCAGGGCCGCAAGGTTCTGGTTCTGATTACTGACGGCGGCGACACCACCAGCAAGACCGATTACAACAACGCTTTGCGCCGCGCCCAGCAGGCTGAGGCAATTGTGTACAGCATTATTGTGGTGCCAGTGGAGGCAGATGCCGGACGCAACCTGGGAGGGGAACACGCGCTGATCCAGATTTCAAAGGATACCGGCGGCAAATATTATTATGCTGAAGGCGAGCAGCAATTGGATGAAGCTTTCCGCAAAATCAGCGACGAGCTTCGCACACAGTATTTGCTGGCTTATTATCCGAACCGCCGGCTTTCAGATTCGCCGTTCCGGCGCGTCCTGGTGCAGCTCAATAAAAAGGACCCGGACGGAAAGCCGTATCAGGTGCGGCATCGCGCGGGATACTACACCGCTCCAGCAAAATGAAAGTGTTTACCCATTCGTACCCTTGAATTTTTGCAGGTGAACTGAAAATCATTTTTTCTGTGTACCGCGAATTGCTAATTGCCGAAAAGCATTTTTACGCTACAATATTTGGCATGTCGTTCCGTGCAGCCGCTCCAGCCTTCGCTAAAAAGACCACCAAAACTCCTCCTCCGGAAGATACGGGGATGGAGTCCTCTTACCTGAAAGCCCTGGGTGAGAAGCAGACGCCCGTGTCAGTAAAGCTGGTCTGTGGCGATACCTTTTATGGCTGGATCGAATACTACGACGCCGGCATGGTCCGCCTGACCCGCGAGGGCTCGCCGAACTTGTTTATCTTCAAGCACGAGATTATGTATATCTCTGAAGATACCGGGCGCCGCGCCCGCTAATGTCCGCGCAAGAAACCTTCATCCATCCCATGCAGGAGCTGGCTCGAGAGGCCGGTTCACTGCTCATGTCATTTTTCGGCAAAGTATCCATTGAATACAAAGGCGACGCGGATCTGGTAACCAAGGCAGACCGCGCTTCGGAAAAGCTGATTGTAGAGCGCATACGCCAGCAATGGCCGGAGCATGACCTGATTGGCGAAGAAGGCAGCCGCCGCGAAACCGGCAGTGATTACCGCTGGTATATCGACCCGCTGGATGGCACCACCAACTTTGCTCACGGCTTTCCGGTTTTCTGCGTGTCCATGGGACTGGAATACAAAGGCGAGCTGATCGCCGGCGTGGTCTATGATCCTACGCGCGATGAAATGTTTGCCGCCGAAAAGGGAAGCGGATCATTACTCAATGGCCGCGCAATTCATGTTTCAAAGATTGCGCGTCTCAAAGAGAGCCTGGTGGCCACGGGCTTTCCCAGCCACAAACGGCACAAGAATCCGAATATTCACTTTTATCACCAGATTACTTTGCGCTCACACGGCGTGCGCCGCGCCGGTTCGGCTGCGCTGGACCTCTGCTACCTGGCCAGTGGACGCTATGACGCCTATTGGGAATTCAATCTCAATTCATGGGACACGGCCGCGGGCGTGCTGCTGGTACAGGAAGCCGGCGGTAAAGTCACCAACTTTACCGCCGGGCCATTCAATATTGATAGCAAGCAGGTTCTGGGCAGCAATACTTTGCTGCATGATGAACTGCTACAGGAATTTAAAGCCATCATCGGCGGACGTATAGAAGGCTTGCCTTTAGTTCCTGAATATTTCTAGCTGACAATTCTTCCGCGCTTCTTTACCGCTTTTCCGCTTTGACCACGCGCAACGGAGGAAACGACAGCAGATTCATGCCGGTGCGCGTGACCTTCAATCCTGCTGCAACAAATACTTTCTGGTAAAACCCGGTCTTGATGAAGTCTGAGATGAGCGCCGTGCCTCCGGGTTTGAGTACGCGCGCAATCTCGCGGCAGGCCTGGGCGCGCCCTTCGTTATCGGGAATGTTGTGAATACACAAGTTGGATAGCACCACATCGAAACTGGCATCAGGGAAGCTGAGTTTGCGGGCATCGTCACTTTTCAGTTCAACGCGGTCTTTCACGCCTTCAACTTCAATATTGGCCTGCGTCCGTTCCAGTGAGTTGCCGGAGAGATCCTTGGTGCTCCATACATCAATGCCAATGGCTTTACCGCTCTTGAGCAGCCACGCCGCTCCCACCAGCAGCAAGCCGCGTCCGGTGCCGACATCTAAAACCTGTTCATCACCGCGCCACGAAATCATTTTGAGCATGCGGTCGCGATGAAGAAACTTTCCCCACTTGGCGTAGAGCAGCATCAGAATGCCGCCGACCATGCAGGAGAGTCCGGACGAACGAGCAGCGTCTTTCAACTCGATGATCACAAAACCAATGCGAACCACTGAAACAAAGAATGAGGAGATGAATAACGCTGCGCCAATGCCCAGCAGGTTGCGGATGACGCCGGGCGCGTCAATTCCATAGTCAGGTTTTTGTGGCATGCAGTGATTAAATCATGGAACGGGAGCGTGGCCAATAAGTCTGCGCACTTACTTCAGCTTTTTGGCGATTGCCTTGGTAATTATTTCCAGCTCAAGCATGATGTCATCTTCCATGTTGAGTCCGGCAGCGCGCATGGCACCCAGCGGATCGCGCCGGAACCACTCGGCGTTCTCGGGCTTGCTGCTGGTCCATTGCTGCAGCTGGCGTTCGACTTTGCCTAGCTTGTCGAGGAGGCGATCTGGTCCACCAGGGGGAGTCTTGCGTCGGCGCAAATCAAATACCTCAAGGAACATGATGAGACAATATTACGCGCAGGCGAGCGAAAATTATTTTTTTCTCGGTTTACTCTCTGGATGACTTGGAAAGTATTGCTATAGAGGCTGTGCCCAAAGAGCTACGGCCCAAGGGAGTTACTGCATGGATCGCAGCGTCGCGGTGAGGGCCCCGACCCGCTTTAGCCGCGCCCGATCGGCCTGAATGGTCTTGCGTTGGGATAGCAACAGCTGCTGGCCGCTTTCGAGCGTAGCTTTCAGGCGCAGAAGCTCAATGCGGTACTGGTGAATCTGCGGCGTGGATTTGACTGCGGCAAAGCCAGGATCAGCCATGAGCTGGCTGCTGCGGTTGAGCACGTCCTGGGCGCGCTTCACCCATTCCGGTGTAATCAACGGAGGGCATTCCTGTCCGTTCAGGGCAATCATGTCTTCCGTGAGCCGTTTGTATCTGCTGGCAAAGCTCTCGAGTTTTTCCAGGATAGGCATATTCTCTTATAGTGCGGCGACCATCGGCTGGCCGGCATGTATCAGGCTTGTGGGTGCTTGCGGCGCCGCTGCGGCCCCGCTTATGCCTTTGATTGCCACTTCACGTTCCACCTGTTGCCATGCTTCTTTTACACCGGACACGTTCTTAACCAGGTCTTCAAGAATTGACTTGGAATTCTTGATGCTGGCTTCCAGGACCTGGGCGCGCAGCACGATGTAATATTTTTCCAGTTGTTGCGCCACGGCGCCGCCTTTTTCAAAGTCAAGTGTGCCCTGGAGTTCCGCCAGGATCGCCAATACCTTGTTCAGCTCATGGACGCGCTTTTCAATGTTGTTGGCGTCAATAGCGCTGATGGCCCGCATGAGAGCCGTGATTGCGCCGCCGTACAACATTACGACCAGGCCCACTGGGCTGGCCCCTTCCACGGCGCGTTTGCGATATTCCAAAGCAGGATTAACCATTGCTTCCTAAACTCCCTAATTGACTGTTGATCTGAGCAAGTAATGTTGGCAAGGATTCCAGCGTGGTATTGATCTGAGCGTATTGAGTGGTCAGATCTGTCTGGCGCTGGATCATTTGTGTTTCGAAATCCGCAATCTGTGCGGTGAGTGTACTGATGTTGTTGTTGATGCCGGTAAGTTCAACCTGGAGCGCACCCGTTGTCGTGTCCGTCATGGAACTGAGCGTGGTATTCAGGCTTTGCGCGAAGCCGGTGCTGGCGGCTTGAAAAAAGTTTTGTACGTCGGCATTCTGAGTGGTCAGGGCGTTCGAAAGCGCCGTATTGTCCACAGTAAGGGTGCCATCGTTATTTACGGTAATACCAAGGCTGGCCAGGGAATTGATTCCGTGGTTGCTGTCCGGGGTCGAATAACTGATGGCTGAATAGAGCTGCTGTTGCACCAATGAGAGCGTTGAGTCGCCACTGAGCGGCTGCGAGAATTTGGTGGTGGGATCATAAACCGATTGCGCGTTGACTTCCTGAATCGCCGTATTGTAATTGGTCACAAACGTTTGGATGGCCTGACTGGCCTGGGATACGTTCGGCGTTATTCCCAGAGCAACTGAAGTATTGGGGTCAGCGCCCAGAAGATTCAATGTCACTCCTGGAATTACGCCGTTGACCGTGTTGCTGCCGCTGCTGATGGAGATACCGTCAACCGAAAGAGAGGCATCCTTGGCGCCAACGGCCTGATTGAATGTCAGGTTGGTTGTGTTGTTGGCAAAACTCAAGGCGCCGGCCGTGCCGGAGGTTGAACTTAAAATGGAGAGGCGCGCTCCGTTGGTGTCCACAATTACGCTGGCGGTCACGCCGGCATTCGCACTATTGATGGCGGCGGCCACGCCATCGAGCGTGTCATTGGTGGAATCAACTGTAATGGTAGCGGTTTTTGACCCGTTTACCTGAATATCGAAACTGCCCTGTGTCACGGGCGCGGAGCTATTGGCCGCGGTATTCGTGAAAAAAGAAGACGTAGTTGCCAGATTATTTACGGTGATCTGATGGTTCGAGAGTGTTGCGGTTCCATCCGCCGTTGCCGTGACCAGACCGCTATTGGAGGAAGTGATGGTTCTTGCGCCGAGCTGGCCGGAAAAATTCGTAAGGACCTGAACGCTGCTCTGCAGTGCGCTGAGTGCGTTATTGATCGTTCCGATGGCCGATGCCTGAGTGCTGAGCGTGGCCTGTTCGGTTTGCATTGCTACTTCAGGCTCGCGCGCTATTTGCATGAGCTGGGCCACCGTAGTGGTTACGTCGATGCCCTGGCCGGCATTGGTTGCATTTACTGTGGTGGTCGATGGAGTAATCGATGTAGCCATGACTTTAACCTTTTAAATGTTTTGCAGGCGGGCATTGCTGCCCGCCTGCTTAACCATCTGTCTTACTGGAGCAGTTTCAAAATGCCCTGCTGTGACTGGTTGGCCTGGGCCAAAGCCGAGATGCCGGTCTGGTTCAGGATTTGGAATTTCGAGAGGTTGCCGACTTCTGTCGCGATATCTGCGCCGCGAATCTGGTCTTCCGCCGCGGAGAGATTCTGCACCTGGTTGGTGATAACAGTATTCGCAGATTGCAGACGGTTGATGTTTGCGCCGATCGTACCGCGCAAAGCGGCAACGTTGGCAATCGCGCTGTTGATGTCAGTAAGGGCCGTTGCCGCGTTGCTGGCAGTGGTCAGATCGTCACCGCTCAGGTCCGTGGGGTTGGTGCCGCCGATGCTGTTGGAAGCGAGAACGCCCGTGGTGGTTCCGATGGAACTGCTGGAGCCTGCGTCACTAATGAATACTGAAGTCGTGGTCGCTGAGAATACTGAGGTTCCGTTGAAAGTGGTGTTGCTGCCGATGCGGTCGATTTCAGCCTTGATCGAGGTAAATTCTGCATCCAGGGCCGTGCGCTGGCTGCTGCTCACCGTGCCGGTGGCAGATTCCGTGGCCAGGGTAACCGCGCGATTCAACAAGGATGTAACCTGGTTGAGGGAGCCGTCAGCTACCTGCAGCTGGCCAACGCCATCATTGGCATTGCTGGCTGACTGATTCAGAGCTGAAATGTTCGCCTGCAATCCATCTGCAATGGCCAGACCTGCGGCATCGTCTGCACCGCTGTTGATGCGTGAACCGGAGGACAACCGGAAAAGTGTTTTCTGTAAGCTGGAGTTGGTTGCTTCCAGTTGGTTCTCGGCCTGCAGTGAGGGAATGTTATTCAGTACGCTTAATGACATGTTAGTACTCCTTCTTGGTTACCGGACCCACTCGCCATCACTTACTGGCCGAGTCCGTTTTCCATGTTGCAATTGTTACTTCCTACCTATCGTCGCAACCCCGGATACCTTTAATGCGCTGCAAAGTTTGCCGACTGCGCTGCTTCTAATTTCTTTGCTTCCATCTGGTTAAAGGCCTGGGTTAATTCCGCGGAATTCGGGAACTCTTGCATCCCCACCCGCAAAATCTCCAGTACGTGCTCCGCGCGTTTGGCGTGCAACCACAGCGCGGCGGCGCGTAGAAAGCCTGATTCCGTGCGCTGCACCGCATGCAGCTTGTCTTCTGCCGCCTGTGCGGCTGCGGCAATGTGCCCCAGGCTGAGCTCGGCCAGCACCAGACGGTCATGCAGTTCTGGTGTACCCGGGCTGTTGGCAACAGACGTCTTTATTTTTTTGAGTCCTGCATCCACCTGGTTCAGCCGCACTTCTGTGAGCCCGAGTTTGCTCAGTACATCTGTACTGCTCCGCAGCTGCAATGCCTTGCGATACGCCTTGCGGGCTTCTGTGAATTGCTGGCAGTTATAGAAAGAGTCGGCTTCAGCCTCCGCCAGCGGGGCAGAGTCCATGCCCAGGCGCCGCGCCCGGGCAAAGCAGGGCAGGGCCTTGGCGTCCTGCTGCCGCCTGGCATAGGCGACTCCATGGAAGAACCATGCCACGGCCAGTGACGGATTTAACTCACAGGCCCGGGCCAACAAGCGAGACGCTTCTTCATAATTCTGGAAGTTATCCAGTTCCACCAAACCAAGCTCAAAATGGGCCTGAGCGTTGTCCGGCATCTCCTGGATCTTTTGGCGTCCCAACTCGCGGTAGAAACTGCTCTTAGCGGCTTTTTGCCCGGCTGTCGCGGTAAAACCAAAATGGTGGATGACGAAATCGGTGTGACCCAACTTACCGCCCCTGGCTTCAATGCCTGTGCCCACGGTTTCATGCACGCGGCCGGCAAAGCGGATTTCCGGCTTGCTGCGGAAGAGCCGGACATTCTCATGTTCCAGATAGCCCGCGAATTGCGTTGCCCATGCGAGGCGGCCATCATTCGCGATGGCAGGCTTGTCCCACAAGCGCTCAGTCATGCTGTGAACATAATTTCTGATCGTGACAATGTGGCCTTCCACATTTCTTGCCTGAAGCGCGGCGGGAATCTGCGTGCGCGCCTGTTCATCAAGTTGTTCGTCAGCATCAAGAACCAAAACCCAGTCAGCTGTCACAGGGGCCAGCGCGGCGTTGCGCGCGGCGGCAAAATCGTTGGTCCATGGAATGCGTATGACTTCGGCGCCAAACTGGTGCGCGATGGCGATGCTTGAATCGGTGGAACCTGTATCGGCGATCACAATTTCATCCACCACGCCGCGCACGCTTTCCAGGCAGTGGACAAAGTCCTCCCCACCATTGCGAACGATCATGGAAAGCGCTAGCCGGTTGCTCATACACGCGCCTCGGCTGCCATGGTTGTAAGCATTGGCATGGAATGCTTTTCGCGCCACGCTGCGCATAGTCCATCAAAAACATAAAACCAATGAACCTGCGGGATCGCCTGGCGGAAAAGATTTACGATCACGTCGGCTGCGGTTCCGTTTCCGCTTCTGGTGGCAAAGAACGGCTCAAAGTTTCGATCATCATATTGCGCCAGCGCGCGGACCATTTCTTCAATCTGCGGCCTTTGGCCAGCCAATACTTCACTGACGCGTTCAATGTCAGCAGCCGTGAGTGGTGCTTTCAAAGTGATTCCGGGCTGGGCAATGCTCAACGTTGGATATTTTTGCAGCAGTTGCATATAGACCGGCCCGTAAGCCTTGGCCCGGCGGACCATATCCGGCATGCGTATTTCCAAATGGTCATGCAAGGCGAGGGCTTGCGGATGGTACACAACCTTGCAGCCAGCTGTGGAAAGCCTGATGCCAAGCTCCGTATCTTCACCCAGGCGGAAAGCCGGATCAAATGAGCCGCAGGCGACAACAGCATCGCGGCGGATGCTGAGATTGCAGGTAACGAAATGGGTGTATCCGTAGTTCCAGCCGGCATGCATGGTTTTCTGCGGAAACATAAAAGGGTCAGTGCTGAGGAAGTGCGTAAGCGCACGACGGCGCGCGGGGCGCTCATATTCAAAGGCGCCCAGAACGGCAAAACAGCTGTCATGGTGCTGCTGCTGCATTTGCAAATGTTCCTGCAGCAAGTTGGGTTCTGCGATCGTGTCGTCGTTCATCAACAGCAGATATTCGCCGCGGGCCTGCGCCACTCCAAATCTTCGGGCCGCGCCGGCACCCTGGTTCTTCTGCTGAAAATAAGAAAAACGAAAGGACATTCGCTGCCTGGCCAGGAATTCCTGCGTGTCGTCGGTTGATCCGTCGTCCACCACGATTACTTCAAATTCCTCAGTGGCCAGTGTTTGTGCCTTCAGGGCTTCAAGACAGCGGCGCAACGTGGCTTTGCGATTAAATGTGGGAATAATCACGGAGATGGACCGGTCGCTGGGTTGAGCGCGGCCGCCGCTCTTCTTTTTTACTTCCTTCACAAAGGCTGCGTTGAGCTCGGGTAAACAAAGTTTTGCTTCCTCCCCGCAGCGCCCGGCTGCTTCCTGGTCGCAAAGTTCGCGATAGCATCTTTCCATCAGCGTGAGAATGCGGGCAAAGAACAGGCTTTTCGGCATCGCTCCGCGGACGTGATAAAAAATGTGCCGCACCTGCTCCAGTGCTTCAGAGGGATGTCCCAGCCCGGCCAGCTTTTCCGCTATCTCTACATAAGCCAGAACGCGCTGGTCATTGCGGGATTGAGGCGGCATGGCCGTTAAGACTTCAGGATGCAGCTCTTCGACTATGCGAACAGAAAAGCGGTGTTCAGGATCAAACTTGCGGGGAACGATGGCATCAAGGTGCTGCATGGTTTTAGCAATCTGCGCGTCAAGCCGTGCGACAGAAAATTCCGCCTCAATATGTTTTGGCCCATTGACTGCCAGCTTCTGCCAGAGCTCGCGATTGTTGTGCAGTTCAATCGCTTTGTTGGCGAAGGCCCCGGCTGAATCTTCAATGATGGCGTTTTCGCCATCGGTAAGACACATGCCTTCCGCGCCAATCGTAGTGGTGATGAGCGGAATACCGTTGCCCAGGGCAGCAAGGTTCTTGGTCTTAATGCCGGTGCCAAAGCGAATGGGCGAAATGAAGACGCGATATTTTTCCAGCGTGTCTTCCAAACTGGCAACATGGCCAAGCACCTGAATGCCTTCGCGCTTGCCGAGCTCTGAAGGAATGTTATTGCCGGCTATGTGCAGTTTTGCTGCAGGCATGCGCTTGCGGATGCGCGGCCAGATCTCATCGCAGAACCAGGCGGTGGCGTCACGGTTGGCCAGATTGTCAAAGTTGGCCAGAAAAACGAAATCCAGGCGGTCGTCAAATCCGAGACTGCTGGCGTTTGCATCTGCCGTCATGGGCAGCAACTCAATTTTCAGGTCTGGCACCATCTCAAGCAGGCCGCGGCGATCATCTTCTGTAATCGCCAGCACCAGATCGGCCTCGCGATAGCAGCATGTCTCGCGGACCAGAAAATCCAACGCGCGCTCGCGGTCAGTGGAATGGCCGGACAAATCAGCCATACGCCACTCGCGAATGCCGTGACGATCGTCAGTGAGCACTACGATTTTGGTGTCGGGTGAAAATTTGCGGACATCGTCAAGGTAGTGCTCGGTGACGGATATGCCGGACCAGAACCAGTGGAAGAAAATGGCCGCGTCAAAATGGCCGTTCTGCAAAACTGTTTCAAGCTTCCAGGTTTGCTCGGCGTGCATGCCTAGAGCCGGCAGTCTTTCAGCGTCGCCACTGAACACCTTCACGCCAAGCTCCTTGAGCGGAGCTTCATAGCGGTCACGATCGGCGCCGTTGCGTCCGATATAAGTTACGTAGTGGCCGGCAGCGATGAGGCGGCGTATGACCTGCATCAGCCGCATGTCTGAACCGCTGCGATCAAAATGGGGAAGCACGTCATGCACCAGCAAGATATTTTTACCGGGCTGGGTGGAAGCGGCAGCTGAGCCTTCAATCTGATTTCTGTTTTCCGTCTGGCTGCCTTTGCTGCAGTAAAATTCTTCAGGATAGCGGTCCTGCACAGTCTTGTTCTTGCGCCCCAGCGCCATTACGTTATCACCGCGGCAGGCAATGCTTTGTCCCATGGCGACCAATTTGGCCAGGGCGTTGTTCTGGTCTTTCCACCAGCTGTTTTTTGTTTCCAGTGCGACCGTTTGAAAACCGGCGGCGGCGAGAAGACGGTCAATTTCACTGGCGGTAAATTCGCGGTTGTGCCGGTCAGTGGGCAATCCGCCGGGGACGTATTGTCCAAAAACGTAGGGACTGTTGCCTTCAAGAATGTAATTAAAACTCTTCGCGCTGGCGATATTTGGAGTGGTGAGCAAAAGCAGGCCGTCTTGTTTCAAGACGCGGTTGATTTCCGCCAGCACCTGCACAGGATCAGTGTTGAGGTGTTCCAGCATTTCGCAAAAGATCACTACGTCAAACGAAGCGTCGTCGTATGGCCAGCGCTGCTGCTGTATGTCAAAGTTATCGACTTGGTAATGCCGCTGCTCTCCGCTGCGGCTTTTCAGGCCGGCGGTGCGGCTGGACTCTCCATCCCATATGTCTGAGCAATGAATGCTATAACCTTTGCTCTCAAGGGCCGGAGTCAGATGATGAAATGAAGCGCCGAGCTCCAGAAGAGATTGCCCGGGCCTGGCCTGCGGCAAAAGTTCAAGGCATGCGAGATAGCGGTCACGGTGAGTTACAAAATATTCACGCGCTGCGCCATGCGTGGGAGCAAAGTCATCCAGCGTGGTGGCGAAGTTTGCGCCAGCAACTGATTTCTTGTGTCGTTGCAGCAGCGTGCTGATTGCGGCTTGCTCCTGGGCTGAGACTTGTCCCTGGCAGTGTTCCAGCAGATCAACGCCGCGCTGCGTTTTGCCTTCATTCATCAGCAGGACGCCAAAGTTGAACATGGCCTGCGCATTCTCTGGCTCAAGTTCCAGCGCGCGATCATAACCGGCGAGCGCCTCCTGGTTTTCGTTCAGCGCGATCTTGACGGTTGCCCAGTCATTCCAAAGCTCGGCAGACTCTTTTTCTCCAAGGGCTTCGGCGAGCAGGTTTGCCGCCTCTTTAAGACGATTCTCATTCACAAGTTCGAGCGCCAGCTGGTGTTTCGTTTTATTGGGCATAAGTTTCCGTTCGTCAGGCTGTAGGGGCGCACAACCCGGCAAAGTTTGCCGGATCCCATGGGCCGCAGCATCTGGATTGCACTTTCATTTCTAAGAGTGCATTTCTTATGCCAATCAGCGGCCCGGAGAGGGTTTGGTTACTGATGATTGAATATTGGCTTGGTTGACCGGCCCTTTTGTCTGCTGCACGTGGCCGGGATCATTGCTTATCGCAGGGACAGGTTTGCGCTTTGCCGGATCAAGCACAACAATGTCCACGCGGCGATTCTGGCTGCGTCCTTCTACCGTGTCATTCGATTGGAGAGGATGGTATTCTGCGTATCCTGCGGCGGCCAGGCGTGTGGGGTCGAGTCCGTATTGCTCAATGAATAAGCGCACTAGTCCAGTAGCGCGGGATGAAGAAAGCTCCCAGTTGGAGGCAAAGCGGGCGTTGTGAATGGGAACATTATCGGTGTGGCCCTCAATGCGAATACGCAGCCTGGTGGGTTTCAGCACGGTGGCAACGCGATCCAAAGGGCCAATCGACGCTTCCTTCAGAATATCTGAGCCTTGATCGTAAAAGCCGATTTCCTGGAGACTGATGACGAGCCCATCAGGGCCGTCGCGGAGTTCAGCCTGTTTCTGTTTTATCTCTGGCGCCAGCGCTTCTGAGAGCCGCTTGCGCAGGTCCGTCGTGTCGGTGGATGATTCATCCGCGCTGTCCTGATTAGCTTGCAGAACCGTCAGGCTCTGCACTGCAGCCTTTCCGTTGCTGGCCTGGAAAACGCCCAGGTCCTTGAATCCGTTTTGAATGGCGTGGGAAATATCGTCCATGCGCTTATTGTCCACGTGGGCGGCCGCGTAAAGCACCACGAACACAGCGAATAGCAAGGTGATGAAGTCAGCGTAAGAGACGAGCCAGCGTTCATGGTTTACATGTGGAGCGTGCCGTTTGCGGCGACTCATTTGCCTGTCTCCAGCGGCGGCTGATCTGCTTCCGCCAGAAAGCCGAACAGCTTCATTTCCAGCATGCGTGGATTCATGCCCTCAAGAATGGAGATCACGCCTTCCAGCATCATTTCCCGCAAGATTTGTGATTGCCGTATGCGGATCTTCAATTTGCCGGCAGCAGGAAGCAGAAAGAGATTGGCTGCGCCCACGCCGTAAATGGTAGCAACGAAAGCCACGGCGATGCCGCGGCCTACTTCTTCAATCTTGTCCATGTGCTGCATGACCTGAATCAATCCCATGACAGCACCAATAATTCCGATGGTAGGTGAGAAGCCGCCGGCAGATTCAAAAACCTGCGGGATACGCTCTTCTTCCTCCGCTTGATTGTCGAGCTCAAGTTCCATCATCTTGCGGAGCAGTGCTGGCTCGGTGCCATCCACGGCCAGCATCAAGGCTTTTTTCAGGAAAGGTTCGGAAACATTTCCTATCTCAGAATCTAATGAGACGATGCCCTGGCGGCGCGCTTTATTGGCGAACTGAATGAGTTGAGCAATGACAGACTGCGGACCCTCGCTTTGTACAAACAGCACTTTGCCCAGGTCTTTGAAGCTTTCAATCACAATGCGAAGAGGGAACTGGATCATCACGGCGCCGAGCGTGCCGCCAAAGACGATCATGGCTGCCGTCGGCTGAAGTATCTGGCCCAGGTTGCCGCCTTCCAGCAGCAAACCGGCCACGATGCCTCCAATGGCAAGCAGAATTCCGGCGATGGTACCCTTATCCACGTTCCTTATGCTTCCTCGTCTAAATCTTCCTGTGGGCGTCGCCGCTCGCTGTGGCCTTCCTGGCGCAGATGCAGCGGACCA
The DNA here is from genome assembly GCA_036502105.1 of Candidatus Angelobacter sp. Taxonomy (GTDB): domain Bacteria; phylum Acidobacteriota; class Terriglobia; order Terriglobales; family Acidobacteriaceae; genus Angelobacter. Next base: position 17,643 of record DASXZE010000331.1, read on the forward strand.
TCGGGTGAACTGAGGCCGTTGAATAGAAGCCCGTCCAGCAGTCTCCGGCGAAACTCCACCACGCGCTCAACAATTATTTCAGCGCTTTCCAGGACAACAAATTTTTCTCCGCTCACCAGAGTGATTACCGTGTCCGGCGTGTTCTCCACGAACTTGATGAGGTCGGAGTTTACGGTAAGCGCTTTCTGATTGAGTCGTGTGAGCTGAATCATGCGGTCCTATCCAATGGCGGCCAACCAGAGGCCTTCATTCCGGTATATCGACAAAATGTGGCGAGTACTTACATATCGTTCATGAAGTTTTTCTGAAAATTTTCCGAAATAGTCAGTGAGGCAGGCGTGGGCCAGGGACAATGAGTACAAATGTCCTGCAATTTTTTTCTTTGCACCATATTGCCAAGTTTTCCTAAGTCCTTAAAGGCGCGGCGTGGGCCTGCCGATGGTTTAGCAGGTACCGTTGCGGACGATAAACAAAGATGAGCCAGAAAATTCTATTTGTCGATGATGAGCCGGAAGCGCTGGATATTTTCAAGCAGCTTTTAGAGTCAGACTTCAGGGTCGATACAGCCGTGGGCGCAGCCGCCGGGCTGGAGTTGATCAACGCCAATGGCCCGTATGCGGTGGTTGTGTCTGACATGCGCATGCCAGACATGAATGGACTGGAGTTTCTGAAACGCGTCCGCCAGATTTCGCCCAAGACCGTCAGCATGATCCTCACGGGGCATAGAGAATTTTGTAAGCCAGGCGCAGAGGCCGATGAGGCCAGGGTATTCCGCTTTCTCAGCAAGCCCTGTAAGCGGACAGACCTGGTGGAAGCAATCAATACGGCGCTGGCACAGGGCAACAAGGGTGAAAGCGCGTGGGTCTATTCCGGAGAGGCCGCAGGTAAAAATAAAGGCTTAATTGAACTGCCGCTGGCCGAT
>DASXZE010000332.1:0-25675 GCA_036502105.1 Candidatus Angelobacter sp.
TGTCAACGCGCTTGAGTCCGCTGAAGGAAAACAGTTTTGTGATCTTCCATTTCTGCAGCGAGCCATCAATCTTTGCGATACCAGCTTCCTGACCGTTATGCAGCGTTCCATTGAATACGCGGGCAATCGCCAGGCGGCCAAGGTAGTCACTGTAGTCAAGGTTCGCCACCAGAATCTGCATGGAGCCCGCCGCATCGCCTTTCGGCGGAGGCGTCTTGGCCAGAATCGCATCAAACAGCGGCCGCAAATCTTCACCCGGGACGTCCATGCTATTCGAAGCAGTTCCTGCTTTCGCATTGGTAAACAGCACAGGGAAATCAAGCTGGTCTTCGCGCGCATCCAGGTCGATGAATAAATCGTACAGCTCGTTCAACACTTCCTGCGCACGCGCGTCCGGCCGGTCAATCTTGTTGATCACCACCACCGGCGGCAAGCCGGCTTCCAGGGCCTTGCTCAGCACATAACGCGTCTGCGGCAGCGGACCCTCGCTGGCATCCACCAGCAGCATTACGCCGTCCACCATCTTCAGGGCGCGTTCCACTTCACCGCCAAAGTCGCTGTGGCCTGGCGTGTCCACAATATTGATCTTTACATCGTGATACAGCACGGCCGTGTTCTTGGCCAGAATGGTGATGCCGCGCTCGCGCTCAAGGTCGTTGGAATCCATCACGCGTTCGGCCACAACTTCATTGGCGCGAAAGGCGCCGCTCTGGCGCAGCATGGCATCCACCAGCGTGGTTTTTCCGTGGTCAACGTGCGCGATAATTGCGATATTGCGAATCCTGGAATTCAAATCGGTTTGTTCTGCTCTCTTGAAGGAATGGTGTAGCTTTTATTCTAAATGGAAACTCGCCTCAGTGCCTTGCTTTTGCTACATCCAGCAAAAAAGCCACTTGCTGCCACCAATAAAAAACGGACGGCTTACCGCCGTCCGCATCCGTCTGACCTCAGTAAATTCTTAGTGAGTGATTCTAAGTGCGCTCGTTCTTAGTGTGTTAACGTCCCATTAATCTTTACTTTGTCGTCAATTCCCACAATGGCGCTTTCATGGAATGGTTTAAAGCCGTCTTTCTGGATCGTAATGTCATAGTTCCCGGCTTCCACCTGTATCTCCAGCGGCGTGGTCTTCTGCAGCGGCGTGCCATTGATAATCACCTGCGCGCCCTTGGGCTCAGACTTAATTTCAATCCGCGCCGTTTCCTGCCCTGAGCCATTGCCGCCAAACATCTTGCCCATGCCGCCGCCTACCAGCTTTATGTTGTCTGTGCGTCCGGCCACCATCAGGCTGGGCGCGTAATTCACCGTCTGGCCTGCAACCAGCTTCAGGTCCGTTGTAGCGTCAAGAAAACCAGCTTTGCGCAACACCACGTTCTGCGCACCGGGCTCAACCATGAATTCAATCGGCGTAACTTTGCCAGTATCTTTTCCGTTGATAAATACTTCAGCGCCAGCCGGCTTTCCCGCCACAGTCATAAAGCCTTTCACTGCGGTCATGCGGACATCCAACGGAGTGCGTGTGCCGCCCGTCACTTGTATGCTGCGCGTCTCCGTCGCAAAACCAGGCATGCTGAACGTGACTTTATACGTTCCCGCGGACAATCCCGGCACCGTCTGCGGCGACTTCCATTGTCCTGTACGACCTTCAATTTCCACCGTTGCGCCCATCGGCACGGAAGAGACAATCAACTGGCCTTCCGTGGGTGCTGGCGCGGCTACCGGAGCCGAAGGTACATATTTAGGAGCCTTGCCCGGATGCACTGGCGCGGCTGCCTGTGCGCGATTTTTAGAGCCTGGCGTCTGATCGTGGCTAAACGGAGCCGGTGTGCTGGCAGCTGACTGCGAGGTCTGCGCCGTTCCATCGTCTGCCGGAAGGTCTGGCGCCGGATGATGCTGGAAAACCAGCGCCAATCCCACAATCAGGCAAAGCCCGCCCACTACTCCGCCTACCAGCTTCCAATGGTTTGCTGTGCTTACTGGAGGCCGTAACGTTGTCTGCTGTGCGGCCCGTGTTGTTGTTCCCGGCTGCACTCTTACTGACTGCGTTGTAGAGCCTGAAGACACCGCTTTAAAACTCTGGCTGCCTGTGGGCGACTGGGTGGCACGCATCGCCTGGCTGGCATTTGCGCCAGTGCTGTTGCCCTGGTATGCCGCCATGGATCCTGTGCTGTTCGCGCGCGACGTGGGTTCAGCCTTGGCAGCTTCTTCCAGCGCGGTAAACAATTGCTGTCCGCTGGTGTGCCGGTCTGCCGGATTCTTTGCCAGCGCCTTCAATATGACCCTGGAAAGTGCCTCTGGCACGCGCGGATTCGCCATCTGCATCGGGTGCGGATCAACATCGGTGATGTTGCGGTCCACTTCGCCCAGATGCTTCCCAAAAAACGGGCTGCGCGAAGTGTAGAGCTCATACAGAATTGCCGCCAGGCTAAACATGTTTGCAGCCTTGTCCACCGGACGGTTCTTTACCTGTTCCGGTGAAGCATAAGGCTGGTTTTCCAGCTTCTTTACCGGGGTATAGGTGAGCAGATTTTTGTCGCGAAGCACGCCAAAATCAAGCACTTTTACGGTGCCGTCCGGCAATACCTTGACGTTCCACGGGTTCAAGAAGTGATGCACGACGCCTTTGCTGTGCGCAAAATCCAGCACCGTGCAAAGCTGCCTGGCAATCTGCAGTACCTCGCCCATGGAAGGCTGGCGTTTCGCCATCATCTCTTTCAAGTTGGGCGCATCCACAAACTCAGCCGTCATGAAGACGGTAAAATCTTTGTAGCCGCAGGTGTACAGCCGCGCAATATTTGGGTGGTCCAGCGCCGTGGCCGCCCGCGCCTCTATAAGGATCTTCTTCAGTAGATCATTTACGTCTTCCAGCCATTCCGGCACGTCAAACTTGCGCAGCGCCACAAAGCGGTCCTGTTGCGGATTCCGCGCCTGGCTGACCACGCCTACGCTTCCGCGTGGCAGCTCCTTCACTAATTCAAGACGGTCCGTCCGAGGCGCAGCAGCAGGTGCTGTGGCTGGTGCGGTGGCAGTAGCTGTGCCGCTAGCGGCATCCGAATTCTCTGGCATGTTAAGAGCCCCTATTGCGAGTTCTCTGGGAGGAGGACACCCAAAGCTTACCCCAAAGGTCCACTATCCGTGCCCACAAGAACATGGTCTGGCGTTACAAAGGTAATTGTGAGATCCAAGGTGAAACGGGTGTTTTGCATGGTATTTATCCCTTTAAATGCAGTGATTTACAGGGATTGCAGCGGGAGTGGTGCAGAGTAAAAACGGGGTGGTTTTAAAGACGAGTGTTGCCTGGGCATTGACCAGGTGTTTGCAAAGGCGCCGGAATGTGGGCACGAGACAGGGTAGCTCAGTTTACTGATACTTTTCTTTTATTGAATGATTCCTCTTTGATTGGGACCTCAAAGGAACCTAGGTGATGGCGACAAGATCATGAACCACCAGGCGCACGTAGGTCTGGCTGAGGAGACATCGATTTTCTCAGGTACCGTAAGTCTGTGTGCAGCACAGTATCAGAGCATCTGAAATCGCCTGCTTCAGCCCGAACCATAAAGGTTCTTATCCAGCCAGTCTGCTACTGGTGTGTGCAAGACAAAGTGCAGTTGGATCTCGTCGCGGTCAAGGGTGTGCCATTCACTATTTAATTGGCCATCGTTGAAGTGGCCATCGATTTTGCGGCCGGATTGCAAGGCGCGAAATTCGACGGAGCTTTGCTGAATGCGATATTCATTGTCTGGCGCTCCGTCTTTTGAGGTGATGATGAGACTGTCTAATCCGGAAAGCACGATCATTTCGTTCTGCAGCATGGTTCCCTCCTATACTGAAATATTCCTCCTGTTGCCAGCTGAGTTGGCTTCACTCCCTTATGTTCAGAACGCTGGTCGTATTCAATGAGATGAAGGCGCTAGTAAGACGATGTTGTACGCTAAATTGTGCAGCGCTGCATTCATACGCACAATTTGATTAAAGAAATGAAATATTTACGGGAGCACAGCGTTAATCAGCAGAAATGAGCCAACCTCTCACAGAGCAGCGCAATGAGCGAAGCACACAGCGCAGCATAATAAGCTGCCCACTCGGCCGCGTTCCCGGCATAGACGTGCTCCGCGGACTCTGCATTATTGCCGTGGTGCTGCACCACATCAATCTGCGCATACATTTCCGTGACAGCAGCTTCGGCCACTGGGTCGGCCCGGTCGCTATCCGCGCGCTCTTCTGGAGCGGCTATTACGGCGTGCGCGTCTTCTTTGTGATCTCCGGATTTCTCATTGCCACATGGTCACTCAAGCGCTGGGGCAGCTTTGCACAGCTCGACCGCCGGCAGTTTTACCTGATGCGTTTTGCCCGCATCATGCCCTGCCTGCTGGGGCTGCTGCTGATTCTGAGTATTCTTGATCGCATCGGCATACCGCAATTTCTCATCAACACGCAGCACACTTCCCTGCCACGCGCTCTGCTGGCCGCGCTCACCTTTCATGTGAACTGGCTTGAGGCCCGCACCGGATATCTGCCCGCGAACTGGGACGTGCTGTGGTCACTGGCCGTGGAAGAAATGTTTTATGTTTTCTTTCCGCTACTCTGTACGTTCGTCCGCAAGCAGGCGCTTTTGATTGCCCTGCTCTGCTGCCTGATTGTTGCGGGACCATTCGCGCGCGTGCTCACCCAAAACGAACTCTGGCAGGACTACGGATATTTCTGCTGCATGGACGGCATCGCCCTCGGCTGCGTGGCCGCGATGCTCTCAGCCAAGCTGCGTTTAAGCAGCAAATCGATCTTGGCGCTTGGTAGCTGCGGCGTACTGCTCTGCATCTTCATTGACGTTCTGCGCGGCCCCGCTTCGCAGCTTGGACTCTATAAAGTTGGTCTCGACGTAACAACCTTGCAGATTGGCACCGCGCTTCTGGTGATCGCACTACAACAGAGTTTTGAAAGAAAGCTGGCGCGCGAAGCAGAAGCGGTTGGTAATTCACGCAGCGCCGCGCGGACAAAATCTCAAAAGCTAGCGTCTGGGCTATCTCATTCCACAGCCTTCCTCCGCTGGTTCGGACGCAACAGTTACGAAGTCTATCTCACGCATATGTTCGCGGTGTGGGCCATCGTGATTCCGTTTTTCCACTTTCACCTGAACATCAATAGCGCTCCGCTCTGGTTCTTTGCCGCCACAGCGCTTTCCGGACTCCTTGGATACGTCGTCGCGCGCTTTTACTCTGAGCCTCTGAATCAACGGCTGCGCACGCGCTTTTCGTCGTCGCCACCCAGGGCTTTGCGCGCCGCAGGCGACTGATTTCACCCGTAAACGCACTCTGTCATTAAAAGTTGCGCGCAAAACGAAAAATATTGTTTAGAAATGTAACGCAACATTCCGCGCTAAAGCTGGTTTATGCGCAGTGACTGAAGCTGCCAATCGCGGCTTCCACTCTGGAGGAGGAGAAACTATGAAACGCACGCACATCGCAATTCTGGCAACTCTGTCACTGGCTGCATCGGCCGCACTGGCCCAAACCACCACCACGCCCAGCGGAACGCCTGTTACCGGCGCGACCATCCAACAGCGCAAAGACAATCAACAGCAGCGTATTGGCAACGGCATAGAGAACGGATCGCTCACGCCGAAAGAAGCCGGCAAAATTGAGACCCAGGAAAAAGGCCTCAACACAGAAGAGCGCGGCATGCGCCAGGAAAACGGCGGCAAACTGACCAGCGCAGACAAAACAACGCTGAATGGCCAGCAGAACAAACTCAGCAATGAAATTTACAACCAGAAGCATGATGCGCAGGTTCAACCCAAAGCCACCAACGAAGTAAATGCGCGTGATCGCGCACAGCAACAGCGCATTGGCCAAGGCGTAAAGAGCGGATCACTCACCGCCGGCGAAACTGCCAACCTGGAGAAAAAAGAAGCGGGCCTGAATAAAGAAGAACACAACGATCGCGCAGCCAATGGCGGCAAACTCACCGGCACTGAGAAAACCAAAATCAATCGCCAGCAGAACCGCGTATCAAAGCAGATTTATAAGGACAAACATAACGCGCGCCAGCGCAAAGGATAACCGATCCACATTCAGTTCTGGCCGCTCAAAGTCCTTCGGGAAGGTGCGTCCTTCCCGGAGGATTTTGTTTATAAACTGAAATGCCGCAACCGATTTATCTGTCTGGAAATCGGAAGCACCATGCTTGCCACTCTTTAGTAATCACAAACTTTCTGTTTTGCGGCAAAACTTCATTGTTACTTTTGGGTTTCATCCATCGGAACCAATCTCATACTTGACCCGCAGCCGTTAGAAACACCATGATGAGCACGGTCCCCAATAACAAGAGTTTATTTGAGGAGAGCAATCACACAATGAAGAAGGTACTGCTTTCAATTTTTGCCCTGGCAATAATGATTTATTTCGCCCCAGCCACGGCCCACGCGCAAGAGGTTTATCTTGGCCAGGCGCACGTTGACGGCCAGCACGACCATGACAATATTGAAATCGGCAAAGCTGCCGGACGTTATCGCTTTCTCAAGATTCGCGTTGAGCACGCGCCTATTGAGTTTGACCGCATCGTAGTCCACTATGGCAACGGCCAGGCCGAGACGCTGCAAGTCCGTGAGGTAATCCGCAACGGTGGCTCAAGCCGCGACATTGCTCTGGCTGGCGACCGCATGGTGCAGAGCCTGGAACTCTGGTACGGCAAAGCCCATCCACTTTCGCGCCGCCCAGAAGTCAAATTGTTTGGTTTGCGCTAGTAACAGCAAAAGTTTCAACCGGAACGGCCACCTGATGTTCGAATCAGATGGCCGATTTCTTTTGCCCGCTCATTCCCCTTCATCCGCCACGCCCAGCTTTGACAGTCGGTAACGTAACGCATTCCGTGAAAGTCCAAGCAGGCGCGCAGCCTGGCTCTTGTTGCCGTTCGCACGCCGCAAAGCTTCGCGGATCATATTGTCTTCCCACTGTTCCAGCGTCATGCCTTCAGGCAGAAAATTATCTGATGCCGAAGACGACGCTGCGCTCTGCTTGCCGGCTGTGTCCAGGTGAATGTCTTTTGCGTCGATCACCGGCCCCATGGCGAACGCAACCGCGCGCTCCACGCTATTCTCAAGCTGGCGAATATTGCCGGGCCAATGATATTCCGTGAGCACAGACAAAGCCGCGGGTGTAATGCCTTCAATCTCTTTTTCGCTATCGGCAGCAAAGCGGCCAAGAAAATGATTCACCAGGTCCGGAATATCTTCTTTATGTTCGCGCAGCGGCGGAATATCAATCGGCACCACGTTCAACCGGTAGTAAAGGTCCTCGCGAAAAGTTCCTTCTTCCAGCGCGGCCCGCAGGTCACGATTGGTCGCGGCAATCATGCGTATATCTACCTTGAGAGTTTTCGTTCCACCCAGGCGCTCAAATTCGCGCTCCTGCAATACCCGCAGCAGCTTCACCTGTATGGCGGCAGGCACATCGCCAATTTCATCCAGAAACAAAGTGCCTTTATCTGCCAGTTCAAACTTGCCTGGCTTACTGGCCAGCGCTCCGGTAAATGCGCCGCGCTCAAAACCAAAGAGCTCGCTTTCAAACAGTGTATCTGGGATCGCAGTGCTGTTGATTTTGATAAACGGCCCTGTAGCCCTCCGCGAATTCTGGTGAATGGCCCGCGCAATTAAATCTTTGCCCACGCCGCTCTCTCCGCCAATCAGCACCGTGGAGTTTGTCCGCGCCACGCGTTCCACCAGCGCCAGCACCTCCTGCATTTTCTTGCTGCCGCCCACAATATTCTGGAAGTGGTAACGCTTGCCCAACGCCTCTTTCAGCCGCTGGTTTTCGTCGCGCACCTGCTGGACATCCAGCTCTTTATTGATGACCAGCTTCATCTCGGCCATCGTAAAAGGCTTCAACACATAATCGCTGGCGCCGGCCTTCATCGCGTCCACGGCAGTTTCAACGCTGCCGTAAGCAGTCACCACCACAAAAGGCAGCGCCGGATTGAAGCGTTTCCCTTCCTGTAAAAATTCCAGACCGTTCATGCCCGGAAGTTTCAGGTCTGTCACTACCAGATCAACTGTCTCTTTGCGCAAATGCGCCAGGCCTTTTTCCGCGTCTTCTGCCGAATGGACATTGTGTCCATCTTCGCCCAGCGTAATTTCCAGCAGGCGGCGCATGCGCGGTTCGTCTTCAACAATCAGGATATTTGCCATAGGAATTTATTACGTGCCGGCGTCCATTGGCGAAGCCACCGGAAACATGACGCGGAAACATGCACCATGCCCCGGCTCGCTAATCAGCTTTACCGATCCTCCGTGCGCATCCACAATCTTTGAGACAATCGCCAGCCCCAGCCCAACGCCTGACTTCTTTGTGGTCACAAACGGATTGAATATCTGCTCCTTCATCTCGGGCGCGACACCCGGACCGCTATCTTCAATCTCCACCACCACGCCGGCCTCGCGATTCTTTTCGTCCACCGCGCGAACCCGCACCCATAATTCTCCGCCCTGCTCGCCCATGGCTTCGCAGGCGTTCATCAGCAGGTTGGTAAATACCTGGTCGGTCAAATCCTGGTCCAGCATCACCTGTGGCAAGCCTGCCGTGAATTCACGCTGCACCCTGGCTCGCGAGCAAGCGCCACTGTCAGCAACTGTTTTCAAGCACCGCTCCAGCACTCGCACCAGATCGCCAGGCGTAAGGTCCAGCTGTGACGGCCGGGCAAAATCCAGAAAGCGGCTTACCAGCGCGCTCACCCGATTTACTTCAGTGTATATATATCCGGCCAGCTCTTTGGCCAGTTCGTCTCCGGCGCCAAGTTTCTGCGTAAGAATTTCCGCCGACCCTTTAATCACTCCCAGCGGATTGCGTATCTCATGCGCCAGTCCGGCAGAAAGCTGTCCCAGAGCAGCCAACCGCTCTGCCCGCTGCGCTTCTTCCTGCGCCAGTTTCAAGTTGCGATTCGCCTCGCTCAGGGTCTCTGAAAGTTCCTGGTAGCTCTGCACCTGCATGCGATACTGCATCACAAAGCGGTTCACCGTCATCGCCACAAAAAAGAAAAACAGCACACGCATCAGCAGTTCAGAAATGCTGTCTGCGGTAATGGTAAAGCTGTGCTGTGCCTGGTACAGATTCGAACTGTAAGCCGCAGAAGCCAGCAGCGTCCACAGCAGCGTGCCAATGGGGCCAAAATACATGGCCGCCGTCATCACCGGCAAATAGTAGATAGGGTAATAGTCGCTGTTAATGGCGGCTGAATCGCCAGTGTGATTAATCAGCACCGTGGCCAGCGCGATCTTGAACAGCACGGCCACCGGAGGCCCAGCTTTGCCAGCAACCCGTACAAACTTATTTTCCAGCAGCTGAAAAATGCCAATCACCAGCAGGATGATCTGCTTATGCCATTCTTCAACCGGCGGAATAAGCGCAAGTCCGCCCAGAAAGATAAGCCAAAGAACGTCGAGCCAGCGCGGAGTAGCGCGTTCTTTCATAGGGAAGATTTGAATGTATCACGAGAGGAAGGCTCTTGGCTGTTGGCCTTTGGCCCTTAGCCTTTTAACCGCGTTGTCTTTTGAACGGAAAGAATTTATCGATGGGGTTCATGAAACCTGCGGAAGGTAAACCGGCACCTGCTCAAGCCAAAAGCCAATTGCTATTTGCTATTTACGACCCAATCGCCGCTTCGTCCAATATCCCCCTGATCTTTGCGCCCAAGATCTGGAAAGTAAAAGGCTTTTGCAGGAAGCAGGAAGGATCCAGTGAAATACCGTGGTTTGACACAGCATCATCCGTGTATCCAGAGATCAGCAGAACGCCCGTTCCCGGACGAGTCTTGCGCACATGTTCGATCAGCCCACGGCCGCTCAATTTGGGCATCATAATGTCAGAGATCAGCAGTGAGATTGTCCCCTGGTGTTGATCAGAAACTTCAACCGCCTCTTTGCCGTCTCCGGCCACCAGCACTTTATAGCCGCATCCTTGCAAATACTCTGAAGCGGCGTTGCGCAGGTCCTCTTCGTTGTCCACCAGCAGAATCGTTTCATTTCCGGCTACGCGGGTTGAGTGCCGTGGCTCGGCAGATACGGCGCTTGTATCGGTACCAGAAACCACGGGTAGAAAAACACTGAACGTGGATCCCTGCTCCGGCGTGGACTGCACAGTAACATAGCCGCCACTCTGCTTCATGATGCCGTAAACAGTAGAGAGTCCCAGCCCTGATCCCATTTTCTTAGTTGTGAAAAATGGCTCAAATACCCGCGACTGCACTTCCTCTGTCATGCCCACGCCGGTATCGCTCACGGAAAGCCGCACGTATTCTCCCGGAGGCAGGTCAGCAAGGTCTTTGCTGCTATGAAACTCTTCGATCGTAATCGTCAGGTTTCCACCTTCCGGCATGGCCTGGCGTGCGTTGGTAGCCAGGTTCATAATCACTTGCTCCAACTGGCTCTGGTCCGCTCTTACCAGGCCCAGATTCTTACCGGCATGAACACTGATCTGCACTTCCGCGCTCATCAGGCAATCCACCATGCTGCGTATGCCATCCACAATGGTGGAAAGGTTCAGCAACTTGAGTGACATGACCTGTTTGCGGCCGAAAGCCAGCAGCTGCCGCGTAAGTGAAGCGGCTTTTTCCGTGGCTGAAATAATTCTTTCCGCGCGCGTGCGATCGACCGCGTTCGGAGCACTCAATTGCAGCAGTTCTGCGTGACCACTGATGATGCCCAGAATATTGTTGAAGTCATGCGCCACGCCGCCGGCAAGCCTACCCACGGCTTCCATCTTTTGCGACTGCCGCAGCTGTTCTTCTAAATCCTGCTGTTCGGTGATGTCCCGCAGTACAGCCAGATGCTGGCCCGGAAGAATATTTGCCCTGAAGCAATAATCCACCATGCGGCGAGCGCCATTCTTTAGCTGCAGCCAGAACTGGCCGCGGCCGTTCTGGTTCACGCTGGGGTCGCCCCATACATCTTCAAAACCTTTGTCGCAAAAATCAGAGAGCCGGGATCCAATCAGCTCCTCGCGCGGTACGCCCACCAGCGCCGCGGCCGCAACGTTGGCTTCCATGCATAGGCCGGTGCCTTCAAAAATAACAATGCCATCCAATGAGTTTTCAAAAATCGCGCGGACCGTCGCCTGGCTCTGCCGCAAAGCTTCCTGCGACCGCTTGCGTTCAATGGCATAACGAATGGAACGCAGGAGTAGACGCCCGTCAAACGAGCCTTTTACCAGATAATCCTGCGCGCCCTCGCGCACCGTTCTTATCGCCAGTTCTTCATCGTCTGAACCGCTCAGCACCAGAATGGCAGCCTTGGCGGCCGCCTGCTGTACACGATAGAAAGTTGGATAACCCGCGCTGTCTTCAAGATTCAGATCGAGCAACACTACATCCGGCGCATCATGTTCCAACTGATGGAGTGCTTCAGCTAATTGAGTCACATGGCGGCATTTCAGCATAGCCGAAGGCCCACGGAGCAAAAGGCCTGTAATCAGCTTTGCGTCCACCGGATTGTCCTCAACCAACAGCACCTGAAGAAGCGCTGTCTGCCGGGCGTCCATTACTAACGTTGACATCTTAAAATCTACTCCACAACTCTGTGCGTTCGGCATTTTCTTCCTTGTGCCGTTAGCGCACCTCAGCAGCCATCAAATTCAGTGAGTTCTGCAGCAGGTTTATCTCCTGCTTCAACTGGGCCTGGAGCGGCTCAGCGCCAGCCACTATTCCTGCCCGGCCTTTTTCTTCCAACTCCGCCGCCACAGCCGCTGCCTTGCGCGCGGAAAATTGAAGCACAGAGCCTTTCATCTTGTGACTGGCCTTTTCCAGTTCCAAGGCCGACCCATGGCTGATGGCTTCATCAATCCGGGCCAGCATCTTGGGTCCCTCTTCTGCAAAGACTTCAATCAGCTCACGCAGCAGTCCCATATCGCTGTCTACGCGGTCCCACAACGATTCGGGATCAAACCGCTCGCTTTTCAAATAATCAAATTTAGGGCTTTGCAATATACCGGCAATTATCTCCTGATTCATGCCGGAAATCTTCTGTTTTTCAGTATCCACAACAATTTCCTCCCGTACCGGCCATATGCTGCAAGGCGTCCCCTAACTAATCGGCAGGATTTGCTCGCAGCAAGAGTTAAATGTTGTGAGGAACCAGAAACTACGGTAAGTAAAGGCGTTTTCACCTAACTAAGAAAACACTAATCTTCGCTATGGGTGACCCTTATGCCAACTTTGTGCAGATTATTGCCGAGCAATCACCACAACGTCAGTAGGCGCATTCAGGTTTCCGGAGAAAGGCGATCCGCCCACCGGCGAAGCCATGCCCGTGGAGGAATTCACTGAATAGGAAGAGACAGTGTTATCCACCTTGTTGACCACAAAGAGAAATCCGCCGGCAGGGTCGAGCGCCACCCCAAAAGGATGCTGGCCGGCGGCTGTATCCGCTATCGGAGAAAGCACGCCATTGGTCATTTTGAATGCCGATACAGTCCCCGCCTGCACGTTGGTGGCGTAAACAAACTGATTATTCGGGTGGACCGCCAGCCGCAAAGGATTACTGTGGCAGGCGACAGTGCAGCTTGGTGCGGGAGCAGGCAACGCTGAAACAGCCGTCAATGCGCCCGCAGCATTCGTGCTAAAGGGGACAATCGCCTGGGACATATGATCGCCCACGAATAAAAAGTTTCCCGTTGTATCCATGGCCAGTCCAATGGAAGCGGCAAAGCCGGCTGAACTTGCCGTGGAAAAAGGCGAACCCACTACCGGACTGAGAGCGCCATTGGCTCCAATCTGAAATGAAGAAACGGTGTTGAGATCCGTCGTTTGCGAATCAGGAAAATTGCTGGCAAACAGCACGGTGCCCGCGGGATTCACCGCCAGGCCAAAAGGATTGCTGCTGGTGAAGGGCGATCCCGGCGCCGGTGATAGCGTGCCACCTGCGCCGATCAGAAAAACTGAAATGCTGTCCGCAGCCTGGTTCGCTACAAAAACAAATCTTCCCATCGGATCTACGGCAATGCCTTCGGGGCGCGCGCCGGTAGCAAATGGCGATCCAGAAACGGCTGTAAGCATCCCCGTAGATGTGTTTACAGAAAACGCCGACACAGTACCATCATTCTGATTGCTTACGAACAAGAGCTTGTGTACGGAATCGAAGGCCAGAAACTCCGCGCCGGCGCCAGCCGTGAAAGAGCCTCCCGCAATGGGCGATAAAATGCCGGTGGTGCTCACAGAAAACGCAGTCACCATGCCAGAACCTGAACTGGTGACGAACGCAAAGCTCGCGGGTGTCCCTTGCCGCGTAGTCATGCCACAGCCATTGGTATTGATGAGCAACAGGGCCAGCAGAGACAGACTCAAAGATATCCAACAGAATTTACGTTGCAGAAGGCGCGATTGCGGTTGTGAAGAGAACATAGCTTATGTCTCCCGGCAGTCCATATTATAAGGCGCAGACACACGGTGCCGCAGCAGCCGCAGCTTACAGGTTCTTTAACATCCCGCAAGGTGCTACAATTTCGGCAGTTAGCACCGTGAGAAGCGGGAGTAATTCAGTGGTAGAATGCCAGCTTCCCAAGCTGGACGTCGCCGGTTCGATCCCGGTCTCCCGCTCCAAAATCCTTTCAAAATCAGTTTGCCTCTGGCTCGCAACTCCGCTCTGTCGGCGCATTTATGCCACCTGTTGCAATTGCATGCGTAGCGGACGAAAGAACTCTCGTATATCCTGCACCAGCAGTTCTGGTTCTTCCAGAACGGCAAAGTGCCCTCCGCGCGGCATTTCTGTCCAGCGTTGCACGTTAAAGAAACGTTCTGCCCATGCGCGCGGCGCAGGAACAATATCTGCCGGGAACATGGCAAACGCCGCCGGTACTGACAACGAGCCAGTCCACTCCTTGAGCTTCTCGCCAATCCATGTCAAAGCGCCGGCATTTGTGTAGTCATAATATGGAAGGAATGCCGAGTTGATCGTCTCCGTCACCCAATAGATGTGGTGTTGGTTAGCAGTTCCTCTTTGGTGAAACGCGTTTCCACATCGCCGCCGCAGTCACTCCACTCCCGGAATTTCTCGATAAGCCACGCCGCCAGTCCAGCCGGTGAATCATTGAGTCCCTGAGACAGGCTTTGCGGCCGGGTTCCCTGGATCATTGCGTAAGCGCCGCTCTTCCGCTGCCACTTCTCACTCTCTGCCAGAAACTTCTTTTCCCGCGCAGACAGATCACCTGGCTTTTGGAATATATGCGCAAAAGGCACATCCGTGAGGTGTATGCCCATGACTGAATCTGAGTGACTGCGGGCAAGTTGCTCGGTCACGGTGCTTCCCCAGTCTCCACCATGAGCGACAAAATGTTTATAGCCCAGCGTTTCGGTCATCAACTTGTTCCACAGGTCGCCCACCTGGAAGGCCATTCCCGCTTTTTTAGGCTTGTCAGAAAATCCATAGCCAGGCAGGCTGGGAACTACCACATCAAAAGAGTCGGCACGGCTGCCGCCATATTTCTCAGGATCGGCCAACAACGGAATGACCTTTGCGAAACGCAGAAATGAATCAGGATATCCATGTGTAAGAATAATGGGCATGGGGTTCTCGCCCTTGCCACGCTCATAAATAAAATGGACGCCAAACCCGTCCACGATGGAACGGAAATGTGAAAAACGATTGATCGACTCTTCCTGCGCTCGCCAATCGAAGCGCGCCTGCCAGTACTCCACCAGCTCTTTCAGATAATCAAGGTTCGTCCCGTAGTCCCAGCCTTCGTCTGCCATGCCGCTGGCCCAGCGAGTGTTCTTCAATCTAAGCCGCAAATCGTCCAGCTCTTCCTGTGGGATATTGACCTTGAAAGATTGCATGCTCATATTGAAATCTCCTTGTGTCGGTTTCTCATGCGTATATTATTGGTGGATATTTCACTCATCGATCTTTAACTCATTGATCTTCAACCCACCGATCTTCAGCTCACTTATTCAAAGGAAATCTCCGGCAACTTGGCCTATAATCTACTTACTTTGAGAAAACCTGTTTGTATTGTTCTCTCATTGCTGTTTATGGCCGTCATGGCTGCACCTTTGAGCTTGGCAGCCCAGCAGCAACCAGACGCCGCGCATCAGAGCCGGCTGCTGCTGGTCATACCTTTTGAGAATGTGCCGAACGCGGCCGGGGTTGACTGGATTGGCGAATCTTTTCCTGAAGTTTTAAGCTATCGCCTCAGCCCCAGCGGACTCTTCATCATGAGCCGCGACGACCGTCTCAATGCCTTTGACCGGCTGGGCATTCCGGCCTCTGCCAAGCCTTCACGTGCCACTCTTTATCAGGTAGCGCAGCAGCTTGACGTGGATTACCTGCTCATTGGCGACTATCACGTGGAAGGCGGCAACATCACTGTTCGCGCCCATCTCATGGACATGGAGCGCCTGCGCCTCAGCCCTGAGATGGCTGAGTCTGGCCCACTCAGCAGCCTGATTACCATTCAAACCGCCCTAGCCTGGGACGTTCTCAAAACTCTCAATCCAGCAGAGACTGTTAGCAAGGCAGATTTTATTGCCCGGTTCCCTGCCCGCCGCGTGGATGTTTTAGAGAACTATGTCCGCGGCATCACCGCTGCCAACGATCAGGAGCGGATCACACGCTTTAAGGAAGTCATGCGCCTCGATCCTGCAAATACCCCGGCCATGCTGCAACTGGGCAAGAGCTATTACAAGTCGCGCGATTATGAGTCTGCCGCAAACTGGCTGGCGCAAATTCCCAACGGCGATCTAAGCGCCAATGAAGCGCAATTTTATCTTGGCCTGGCGCAGTTCTTTGCCGGACACATGGAGAAAGCCGACAGCGCGTTTCGTGCCCTGGCCGCACGGCTGCCGCTCACTGAGGTCTTAAACAATCTGGGCGTTGTAGCCGCGCGCCGCGGACAGAAAAATGCCCGCGATTACTTCGAGAAAATCGTTCAAACCGATCCCAACGAGCCGGATTACCGTTTCAATCTGGCCGTGGAACTTTATATGGATGGCGACGGCGCAGGCGCGATGCGTGAGTTACGCGCACTGCTGGCGCTCTATCCTGACGCAGTGGCCAAGACTTTTCTTGACGCCATTACCACCGGCACGCAAATGGCACACTTGCCGCTGGAGCGCATCAAACGCAATTATGATGAGTCCACCTTTCGCCAGCTTGCTCTGGAGATAGACAATTCGAATGAAGCGCGATTGGCCAAAGCTGATCCCGCAAGCCATGCAGCATTTCATCTGCAACATGGTCAAGAGTTGATGCAGGAGGGCCTGGTGGGTGAAGCAGAAAAACAATTTCGTGAAGCCGTGGTGCTCAATCCTGCCAGTGCTGAAGCACATGCACTGCTCGCCCAGGTTCTTGCATCCAGCCAGGATAACGTTGGCGCTCGCAATGAAGCGCAGGCATCACTCAAGCTGCAACCCAGCGCCAACGCTTATTTAATCCTCGCGCGGATTGACCTGGCAGACAGTAAATCAACTTCAGCCTCGCAGAACGTTGATCATGCGCTGGCCCTTGATCCAGCAAACGCAGCGGCCATGGCGCTGAAACATACCATCGCCGCCGGCGTCACCAAACAGTCTCAGCAACCTTAAGGGTAGGAACCATGCGTCACCATTTGTTTTCTAAATTCGGCTTCTCTTCTAAACTCAGCTTCGCCAGTAACCGCGGCTTCTCTTCTAACCGCGGCTTCGCCAGGATCGCAATCGTGCTGGCGCTGTTCTTTGCATCGCGTGCGGCCTCAGCGGATGTGTTGAAAGTTGTGGTGGATGACACCATCCATCCAATCGTGGCTGAGCACATTGATCGCGCCATTCAGGAAGCCACAAAGACTCACGCCGATGCGCTGCTGATTGAATTACGCACGCCCGGTGGCCTGATGTCTTCCATGGAAGAGATCATTGAGAAGATTCTGGCTTCGCCTGTTCCGGTCATTATCTATGTGACTCCCACTGGCGCGAACGCTTCTTCAGCGGGATTTTATATTTTGGAAGCCGCCGACGTTGCCGCAATGGCTCCCGGAACAAACACGGGAGCGGCGCATCCCGTCCGTGGGGACGGTGGGACCATGGATCCGGTGATGAAAGAGAAGCTCGAGAATTACGCTGCTTCTCTCATGCGCTCTTACACCGGCAAACGCGGACGCAACGTTGAAGTGGCGGAAAGCGCCGTCCGCCAATCCAAATCGTTCACCTCAGACGAAGCCTTGTCTCAGCACCTGATCGACTACATTGCCAAGGACCAGGATGATCTCTTCCGCCAGCTTGAGGGTAAGACCATCACACACTTTGATGGAACAAAATCCGTGCTTCACGTTGCCGGTAAGCCCGTTCGCCTTTATGAGATGACGCTGCGGCAAAACATTCTTACGTTCCTCATGAATCCTAGTATCAGCTTCATGATCTTCGCGCTGGGCTTGCTGTGTATCTATTTTGAATTTAATCATCCAGGTGCAGTCCTTCCGGGAGTTGTTGGGTTTGTGGCAGTTCTGATCTCGCTTTATGCGCTGAATATGCTGCCCTTCCGCTCCATCTCGGTCGTGATGATTCTGGCGTCGTTTGTTCTGTTTGCTCTGGAAGCCAAATTCCAAACGCACGGCATTATTACCGCAGGCGGAATTGTGCTGATGGTGCTGGGCGCGCTCCTGCTGGTCGACGGGCCCATTCCACAGATGCGCGTGCAGCTCTGGGCGGCTTTGGCTGTTGCTGTTCCGCTGGGAGCGATCACTGTCTTTCTTATGTCGATTGCCATGAAGGCGCGCCGGAATAAAGTTGTTACCGGAGAGCAAGGGATGGTCGGCGAAGTGGCGATTGTATGCGCTCCGCTTATGCCGCTGGGAAAAGTTTTTGTCCACGGCGAACTCTGGGACGCCATTGCCCCGGCCAACGTTGAAGCCGGTGCAAAAGTGGTGGTGCGCAGAGTTGAAAACCTTGTGCTCCACGTGGATCCTGTACGTGAACCCGTCGCGCAAGCTCCGGTTCATGCGTGATGTTTTGCCGTAGGTTTTGTTTTTGCAAGCTTTGCTTTTGAGAACTTTGCTTTTAAAAGTTATGTACCATAGAATCCGTTTGAATTCGTACTTTGGCCCCTTGGAGGCGCTGTGATTCCTATTCTTGTTGTAGTCGTTGTTGTTCTTCTGTACGCCCTTAACTGCATCAAGATCCTGCGTGAATATGAGCGCGGCGTAATCTTCTCTCTCGGCCGCCTGGCCCAGGAGCCTAAAGGTCCTGGCCTGATCTTTGTATTTGCGCCGGTGCAGAAGATTGTCCGCATTGACTTGCGCCAGCAGGCGCTGGAAGTGCCGCCGCAGGACATCATCACGCGCGATAACGTCACCCTGAAAGTAAACGCCGTGATTTACTGGCGCGTGGTGAACGCTCCGCAGGCCGTTGTGCAGGTGCAAAACTATTATTGGCAGACACAGCAATTTGCCCAGACCACGCTGCGCTCAGTGCTGGGTGAAGTGGAACTCGACGAACTGCTGGCGCATCGTGACAAGCTGAATGAGCGCATACAGAGCATTCTTGATCAGCACACCGCGCCATATGGCGTGAAAGTTTCCAACGTGGAAGTGAAGCAGGTGGATCTTCCTGAATCCATGCTTCGCGCCATGGCCAAGCAGGCTGAAGCTGAACGTGAAAAGCGCGCCAAGATCATCCACGCAGAAGGCGAATTCTCTGCATCACAGCGGCTCATGGAAGCAGCCCACATTTTGGCCGGCGAGCCGATTGCCATCCAGCTCCGCTATCTGCAAACGCTCACGGAAATTGGCGTGGAGAAAAATACGACCATCGTCTTCCCATTACCAGTGGACATGATCTCTGCCTTCACCAAAGCTATCGAACATATTGGCAAGTAAATTGGGAAATCGGGTTACACTGGGGCGAGTCCAGGCTTAAACGGGGCTCAAAACCGGGGGACGGATGGCAACAGGGACACAAATGGCTGAAGAAGATATTGATCACGTTCGCGACACAGAGTTCACCTTAAGCACCAGCAAACTTCTAGGCCTATTCTTTGGTCTGGTAGTCATCTGTGGCGTGTTTTTCACCATGGGTTACATGCTGGGCAAGAGCACCAGCGCAGGCGGCAGAACGGAGATCGTCGCCACAGTCCCAAGCGGCAGCGCGGCCGGCAAACCCTCCGCTGCCAATAAGACGCCTGAAGCTGTGCCTGCTCCATCCCCCGCTGCCAGCGACGCAAGCGCCGCCAAGCCCGCTGACCAATCCGCCGCTCAGCCGTCTGGCAGCAAAGCGCCGGACGCATCCAATCCGCAGCCTACCAGTGACGAAATAAAGAATGGCGCTGCAAGCTCTTATATGGTCCAGGTGGCAGCGGTCTCAAAATCAGAGGACGCAGAAATCCTGGTCAGCTCACTGCGCAAGAAACAGTATCCGGTCTTTATTGCCAATGCTCCCGGCGATCCGCTGTTTCACGTGCAGGTTGGCCCCTTCAGCGACAAGAAAGACGCTGAGGCCATGCGCACGCGTCTGTCAGGGGATGGGTATAACGCGATTGTGAAGTAGGTTTTTTCTGAAATCCGTATCCGCAAACGCATTTTTCCGAAATCCCGAATCCGCGAAAGCGGTGAGGGATCCCTATAGCTACCATGCCTTCAAATATCGCGAAAATCCTGATTTGCTTTTAAAACGGAAACGCTTGTTCACCGAAGCAGAAATCTGGCGAATAGAGATCCCTCGCTTACGCTCGGGATTAAAAGAAAAACCAGCTAGCAAAGATTCATTTGTGCCGATCCAACTAATCGGTATTGAATCTCTGCTCCAGAAACGGATCCCCATACATGTGATATCCGTTCTGCTCCCAGAATCCTGGCATATCGCGCTCAGTAAATTCCAGCGCACGCACCCACTTTACAGATTTCCAGGCATACAGATGCGGCACAATCAGCCGCAGCGGATAGCCGTGGTCAGCGCTCAACGGCTGGCCGTCAAGGTGCGTGGCAAAGAGAACATCCTCGCGGTCTAAATCTATGAGCGGGACATTTGCTGTGAATCCCTGTTCTCCATGCACCAGCACAAAATTTGCTTCAGGCTTAAGCTTCACCAGCTTCAGCACGTCTTGAAACGCAACGCCGGCCCAGTCATTGTCAAAGCGGCTCCAGCGGGTAACGCAATGAAAGTCACTGTGCGTCTTGACCCGGGGAAGCTTATTGAATTCGTCCCAGGTCAGCCGCACTGGCTGTTCCACCAGCCCATGAATGCGGAAGTCCCATCGCGCAGGATCAAAGCGCGGCACGGAGCCATAATGCAGTACGGGCCACTTCAGCGTGAGCGACTGCCCCGGAGGCAGGCGTCCGTCTTGCCGCATCTGCTGCTCTTTCTCTTTGCGCTCATTGCCGGAAAAAATGCTGGAGTCATCCATATTGTTATTTTATTGGATTCAAGTGCAGGGTTAAAGGCTACATCCTCGTTACCTAAACAGCAAAGCCCGCAAAAAATCTGATACACTTCGGCGGCTTTTATCACCATTTGATAAGGCCCATATAAGATGTCGGCAAAGAACTGTTTGAGACGGAGGAAGCATGCTTGAAAGACTGGACACTTTAATCGCTTTTGCCACCGTGATGCTCGGCGTGAGTCTGTTGATCACCATTCTTAATCAGATGATAGCCAGTATGCTGGGCCATCGCGCTACTTATCTGAAAGACGGAATCATAGACCTGCTGGAGACGCTTGACCCTACGCTGGGCGCAAATATTGAAAAAATTGCTAATGATGTTTTAACGCATAAGCTCGCCTCTGATTCAGTTTTCGTGCGGATCGCCTACGCTCCGCAGCGATGGAAGCTGGCCTCCACCATCCGTCCGGAAGAGTTGGCAAAGCTGCTGACCCTGGTCTCTGCTGGCAAGCCTTATGCCGCGAATATTCAAACTATTCTGAGCCAGGTAAATCCCAGCGTGGAGCGTGAAGCCACCCTTCTGGCCAACACCATGAATACGCTGGCCCCTGCTTCAGCGGCCACAGCAGACGAGTTGATCAAAGAATTTGCCGACAAGACAACGCAGACCATGGGACGGCTGGAAGCGGCTTTTAACTCCACCATGGACCGCGTGCATCAGCGCTTTACATTGCAGATGCGCATTTGGACCATCGTTTTCTCCCTGGCATTTGCCCTGATCTATCATCTCGACGCAGTCCGCATCTACTCGCAAATTACCAATGATCCGGCGCTGCAAGCGAGTCTGACCAGTGTTTCCAATGATCTCATGAAAAAATACACCGCCACTGCCACTCAAGCATCCACGGCAGCAGGCACAAATACAGATACGGCAACAAACCAGGGCCAGGACCCCGCGACAATCGCCAAAGCCTATAAAGATGTACAAAGCGACCTGGCCAATGCAAAGCTCCAGCTTCTGGATGTTCCCGAAAACTGGTGGGATTGGAAAAGCCTGGGCTTGAACGGCTTTCTCCGCCTTCTGGCGACAGCTGGCTTGCTCAGCCTGGGTGCGCCCTTCTGGTACAACTCGCTCAAAGGGCTGGCCAACCTTCGTTCGCAGGTAGCCGTGAAGCAAGATGCTGAAGCCAAATCTTAAATCCTTGAACCGGCTTGCCGTGAGCTCAGTTGCAGTTGACGGTCTTTGAGTTGACGTTTGGTGACGAGGTCGTTTATATAGATATTTGTCGATATGGCGCTGACCGATAAACACCTCGTCAACATGCTCAAGGCCGTGGCTGATCCGGCGCGGCTCAAAATTCTTCGTCTGTTAAAGCAAAAGAACCAATGCTCCATCGGCAAAGGCGCGGGCATGTGTGCCTGTGACGTGCAGGACCACGTCGCGCTCTCTCAGCCCACCATTTCTCACCATATGGCGATTCTCCGCAAGGCCGGCCTGGTGGAAGGGGAAAAGCACGGCCTGTGGATGTGGTATCGCAGAAACGAAAAATCACTCAAAGAGCTGGCGCATGCGATTAACGCTGATCTTTAGCTGCTTTAACCACAACTGCTTTAACCACAAAGGACACGAAGTAACACGAAGGATTTGAGTCTGCTTTTTCGTGGTGTGACTTGGTTCTCCTGATGATAAAAACTTCTTCTTATCGCAACAAAACCAATCGCCCGTAAATCACAAAGGGCACGAAACAACACAAAAGTTGAACCAGCTCTCCTTTGTGTTCCTTCGTGCCCTTTGTGGTTAAAGCCTTTTGCTTACCGAACGACTGAAGCAAACATGGGCGACTCAATCAGCTGTTGGAAGCTCTTGTCATCGGCCTTGAAGCGTACCACTAATTTATTGCTGTCATTTTCCACGGTGGTGCCATCAATCGCGCTTTTTTCCGTGGGAGTTGCGTCCATCTTCTTGAACAGGATTCCCGCCTTCAACACTGACGAAAGCGTTGACGCGGTAATGTTGTCAGAGGTAATCACGTTCAGGTTGAAATCCACGCCATGGTCAAAATCCATGCTGTAGCGTGAGCCAGTCAGTTTTTTCTTCATGGTCTCAAAGTCGCCCAGGTCAGCGGCGGCGCCCAGAGCAGACTTCAACATGGTCTGCGTGCCGGATGAATCCAGCACGCTCCACACGGTTCCCGCTTCCACTGAAGGGATCATGTCAGTAATGTCGTGATTGGCATTCAGGCTCATGCTGGCATTGTCGCGCGCGTCGAGTGCGGCCTTTACGGCAGCAATGTCGCCAAACAGCATGGTCCAGTCGTCAAGAAACGTCATCTGCATTCCGCCGGACATGGGATAGATCAGCGAGCCATTCTTCTTGGTGGCTTTGATATTCTGCTTGGCGATCTTCAACGCCAGCTTTTTGCGGGGAAACTGCCCCTGCGCAATGCCGATCATCTGCAGGCCATGGTCTTTCTGGCGGAAAGAAGCCAGTGTGATCTGGTCAATATCTTTGTCAGGATTTACGCCGATATCTTTGAGAGCGTCTTCAAATTGCTTCATGTTGGGCGGAAGCAATTTTGCTTTCATGTCCATGGCAGTTTCAGAATTGCGCATGCGGCGATAGTCCACGTTAATCACCTGCTGGACTTCCACAGGAATAACCGTGCGTGCGGCAGTGCTTAGAGAAGCGGCAAAGCTGGGCAAGCCGCTGGCTATAAAGGCAAACAGAGTAACAAGAGTGCGTTTCATATTCATATTTTAATCCGGTTTTGCTTAGTCTGATGCATTCACGAGCAGCTCAGGATGCTATTTCCTGTTACTTAAGGTATTCACCTCTGGAGTTGCCCTACCCTAGAACGTATCTCCCCGGCAAAACGAGCGTCTTTTAATGAAGATAGATTAATTTCCACATTGGCCAGCGCACCTACAATCGCCGCGCTTGCCAGGGCCGCAGCCACCGTCAGGTCAGAAGCCATGTTCGGGCTCGTAATCGGCTTAAGGGTGGCTACGATATCCGCTACTTCGCGGGTTTTTTCGGCTGTCTCCGTGGGAACGGAGGTTGCGCCGTGCATGGCAGCTTCAATCGCAGACTCACGATCTGGCGAAGCTTTATCCAGCTTGTAAGCCGCCATTACCTGGTTGTAGCTTTCGGCATCTGCCTCGATCCCGGCTTTGAGCTCTTCTCGAAGGTGTGCCAGCCGAGCGACTGCCTGGCTCAACTGCCCTTCATATTGCACATAAGCTTTCTTCGTCCGGGACATGGCCGCGACCATGCTGCCCAACGCCGCAGCCATGGCCGCTGTGGCAGCAGCCGCGCTTCCGCCGCCCGGAGTTGCTGTGGGCGCAGCCAGCTGTTCAATAAACGGTTCAACGCCAGCGCGCAATCCGCCGACGGCCATCTTGCCGCTGGTTACGGCAGCCAGTCGGTTTTCCAGAATCATGGACGAATCAAAGCCTTCCACCTGCAAGAACCATTCAGCCGCCTGCTCCAATGCTTTCTTAGGGATGAGCCCGACAATCTCGCTACTCACCGGCTGCACGCCGTAACGCGCCGCTTCCCGCTTCACGAATTCAAACACACGGGCGATGGGCGTCTGCTCAAAATCTGTCAGGTTCATTGAAACCTGGGCCATGCCTCGCACTTCAAAACCGGCGCCTTTCACATAACGCAGCCCACCAGACGACGCACGCACCGCCTTGGCAATCTGCTTGGCGATATCCACATCTTTGGTATTCAAGAAAACGTTATACGCAACCAGCGCCTTGCGCGCTCCCACCACGGTTGCGCCGGCCGTGGGATGGCAACACGGATCGCCAAAGTCTGGCTTGCGCGCCGGATTTACCAGGATGTCTTCTTTCAATCCTTCAAATTGCCCGCGACGAATGTTCTCCAGATTCGTCCGGTCAGGATGCGTGGCCGCCGACTCATATAAATAGACCGGGATATGAAAGCGCTTCCACACCTCTTCTCCCACGTGGCGCGCAATGGCAACACAATCTTCAATCGTGACGCCTTCAATCGGGATAAACGGAATCACGTCTGAAGCGCCAATGCGTGGGTGCGCTCCCTGGTGCTTGGTGAGATCGATCAACTCTGAAGCCTTGCCGATGCCGCGAATGGCCGCTTCTGCGATGGCCTCGCGATCGCCAACAATCGTGATGACACAGCGATTGTGGTCAGAGTCCATCTCGCGATCCAGCAGCGAGACGCCGGGAATCTTCATGGCATCAACAATCGCGTCAACTACCGCTTTGTTGCGGCCTTCAGAAAAATTAGGTACGCATTCAACCAGTGTGGACATAACTCCACGATAGCGGATTTACCGCAGAGGGCGCAAAGGACGCAGAGGGGGCTTTTTCTGAAATCCCGAATCCTGAGCTTGGCGAAGGTGAGGGATCGCTATCGCCATGAAAAAGTACAGGACAACTATAACTGAACTTCCGGGCATAGAAGATGATAGGGATCTCTCGCTAACGCTCGAGATTTCAGAAAAAGCTATCTAAACCAATTCATCCCCACCTGGAACTGCACTGTATTTACCCCCGGATTCGGGACAGTCAGCCCTGCGTTCGAAATATGTTCATAGAGAATGCCGGTGGTAAAAGCTCGATGCTGATTATTGAAGAACTGAAAGCCCAGGGTCGCATGCGTTACGAAGTTTACGTGCGACGTATTCAGCGGCACCACATGGCTGGTAAAGAGCACGCCGCCGCCTAGTTCCAGATAAGGCACAACACGTTTCAAGCTGGTAAAGTTCCACTTTAAGTTTACTGGATTAAATCCTTCACCATAAGCATTTTTAGCTGGCGCTGGCTGCAGTATGTAATAGAGAGGAACAAGGTCAGCTGACCACTCAAAATTCCCACGCAAAAAACTGCCAAAGTGATCACCCGTTAAGACCTTGCCCGCGCGGGCGCCAGCGTCAACAATCTGCGTGTCTTTGGTTCCGCCGGGGACACTCACGCCACCATCCGCCCATACGCCAAAATCCCAGGGCTTGCCGTCCAGGGGCTTGGAGCTTTGTGCGCTGGCGAACAATGAGCTTGCGGCAAAGATGAAAACCAACATCGCACCACGCAGGCACGGAGACACGGAGAACCGCCTGATAGCTGGAATGCACATTGAATCTCCCCTGGGAAAGCCAGAAGAGAGTAACAGGTAATTGTTAAAAACAGAAAGATCAGTGGTGCCAGCAACAGATCACTTGACCACAAACTTTGCCGTGGGCGTAAGCGTCTGTTTTGAAACCAGATCATAGACGGTAACGGTGACCTGGTATGTCCCAGGCGCAAGCGTTCCGGGAGATAACAATTCTTTAAGAGTGATTCCATTGCCCAGGTCTGGCGTTAAATCCGACT
>DASXZE010000333.1:0-6300 GCA_036502105.1 Candidatus Angelobacter sp.
CGATAGGGGTCAAATTGAGCCGTCATTACTTTGGAGCGCAGGCGCCCTCGCCTGCGGGGTTCAACTTAGCGAAGGCGAAGCACCCAAGCGGCGTCCGCAGGCGAAATCCCGAGGTTATACGAGGGATCTCCTGAGCTCTGCCTGGGCCGCAGCGCTCTCACCTGCGTCTTGCGTTGAAGCTTTCAAGATATCTGTGGCCCAGTGCCTGCCCCTGATTTTGTGGCACATGTACTCTTACCTGTGACCTCTTTACCTACTCCAGAATCGTGGGCCGTAAAGCTTGTCCTGAGTCTTGCCGAAGAGCATTATCAGACAAAACTAATACAAAATATAAGCGAAAACGTCCGCATAGTCACGCGCGAAGTAGTACATATGGGTAGGTCTATGTACCATGCGATTTGCATTTGTTTCCGATAATTCGCGGCTGAGAGCCATGGAGCCCAGAGCCTGCCCCGAACTTGTCGAAGAGCACTCCTTGCCTGTGGCTGGTCTCTCATTCAAAATCGTGGACCGCAGCCGCTGGTCGAATCATTTCTGGTCAAAAACGGCGTTGTATTCAGCTTTTGTCACTTTCCTTACTTTTTGGTCAATGTGCAAAATGGTCTTCGCTTGCTGTCCGGAATCAAGCAAGTCTATGAAACCACCTGCATTCGCAGGCTCATGCTTGACCAACAGAGTGAATTGCTTTCCGCCGACTTCAAGCGGGAAATCATTTTCTCCCTGTCCCCTGTTAAAAATAGACGATTTATAGTCCAACCGTCCTCTGTCGCCCCCAAAGACCGGTGCTGCTTCGCATTGTTGAATTTCTCCTGATCACCCGACGACGCTTTCTCAAAGCTAGATCCAGTCCATCTCATCAACGAGCCATTGCTATTTGCGTAAATACTTCCTTCCCATGGAGTATAAAAATCAAGCGAAATATTTTTGACTGCATACTGATCGACGCGATCTCCATTCAGGTGCAGCACCAGTATTGAGGTCTGCTTCTCAGCATAAGGCGTGCCTGTATTGAAATATTCCCTAGCGTGGCTCCAAGGTAATGCAGGGAGCTCATTTGCCATCCTTTGTGATACGTATTCACAAATATGTATGCCTCGTTTTTATTCCAAAGAAGATCTGCGCTTGCTCCGTTCTGTATGCGATACGTGGGTGTCAGGGCAAGTACCATGAGAAATGCGATGAATATCAAGGCAATGAATTGAATTGTTTTTGCCAAATTATCCTCTTCATTATTGCTGCGCATAAAACACACTTATTGCGATTGTCTTGCGACGCTCCAAAATTACTGCCGTTGATGGATACTTTAGTGTTGGTAGGCGCCGTATTGGGACTTAGGCTTGGCGATTTGTGGAGTTGAGCCTGTGGAAGTACCGGAACCGCCAACCAGCATAGTACTCTCTGGCTCAGAACCTGCCTGAGCTTTGCCGAAGAGTGCCGCTACGAAGCAAGACCACATACAAAATATAAGCGAAAACGCCCGCCGTTGTCACGCGCGAAATAGTACATCTTGCATTTGTGGTGCCGGCGGTTCAGTCGGGACCACGCAGATCGGGACATCGGAGATATGTCTTCCGAAACCCATGTTGAGGTTGTCGTCCTGGGCCGTTCGACGGCTGAACAACCATCCACGTATGCGTGAACTTCGCGTGCTGCGTTGGGACTGAGCAATGGGGACTGAGTTTCTTCCTGGGCCTCTGGCCCTAAATCGATTGCAATGGCAGCGAATGCGGTCTTAATTGGCGTTTGAAAATGATAATCGAAGCGACAGTAGCGATAGCCACAATTACCACGGAGCCTTCGACGCAAAATTCATACCCATTTCGTGGTATCAGTCGGGACCAAGATCGAAAAAAAGCGAAAAGAACCAATGGACATGTAATTCCGCATGCTCCAAGACCGATTTTCAACCCCAGACGTGGCTGAATCAATTGAATCAATGCTGCCAGCGCAAAAAGCAGGGCACTCAAGCCGAGCCAATAAACACTAAACGACTTTGGCTGCGCGGATGCTTCACTGTATGTTTCAAGGTAGAAAGCCCAGTCGCCAGTCAGAAACGCGGCAACTGAATAGGTAGACATTAGAATTACGCGCTCTTTCATACAAAATGTTTCTCCTTAAGGTAAGACGTAAATTAGTAACAAAGAAAACGCCTCAAAAAAGGTCTTTTTTCATCCGAAACACGTTTTTAAGATTGGCAGCGCAATAGAGGAAAAAGACCAACGGCCATACAAGGCCAAAGATAGCAATTTTTCTTTCTTGGGGGCAGCACTGTTCATGTGCAATGATCGCCACGCAATTTATCAGTAGGGACGCAGCAACTGCTAGCAACGCACCTAATTCAATAACTATCCATACTCGGTGTTTCGTTGCAATTGTCGAATTTCGATTGGCCATGAACCTGTCAATTTTGTTTCCAACATAAAACCAAAGCAAAATCACTCCTAAAAAGAAAATGATTTCCCTTGATCCGACCTGGTAAACAATGGTCCCCGGTTTCGGATACCAAGGGTCGTCTCCCAAAGGCCACGTAAATCCCCAAACCGGGCCGTTATGAATAGGCCTGCTAAGAATATCGGCGACATGTCTGGCCGGTAGATTCACCACATACAGAACTCTTCCCCCAGGGAAGGGCGAAAAAGTATACTTTGGCTGCCCAATCTCGGAGGTTGTGACAACGGAGGATGTGCCGTTCAGCCATGGCTGCATTCAGGGCCTTTGTTTCGTCTCGCACAAGTTGAAAAGGTTCGCCCACCCAAAGCACGAGGGCAATGAGGAGTTGCGCAATGGGCAAAATCAAAGCAAATCGAAAATACCGGGTTCGATGGATTGTTTTCATTGTGGTGAAGGCTTCGTCATGAACTGATTGAAGTTATCCAGAAATATTCCGTATTTCAATAACAACAACACGATGCAAATCAAGATATCTGCGGCAGATGCCAGCTTGTTTTAGTTCTCGATGTCATTTGTGGTTCTTTACGCATTATGGAGGTGGCGTTTAAGGAGCGCGATCGCTTTATTAACGTCTTTTTTAAATTGAAGGCTCTTGCTTTTATCGCGTAAGCCGCTGAGATATTGAACGGCTGTATCTAGCGTCAGCCAGATCGTATTCCCGGCTTCATCGATTCTCCATGCAGGGCTGCCTGTTACTTCGTGCAGCGTTTTCTTGTCCGCACCAAGTTCCCAGTGCTTGTCTGATAAGACAACTTTATATCCGATCCCTGACTTAAAATATTTTGGAGATGAGCTGCGGGTAACATGCATGGTGGAATCCACCTTCCAGATATCTGAAACTCCCACAATCACATTTGCCGATGGGCTATTTGCAGGGAAGGGCGGCCAAACCGAGTAGTCATTCGCGGTTACCAGGATTGAGAAATTCTGGGGCGGCGGCATTGCCCGGACAAAAAACTTGTTTCCATTGAGCCAGCCTTCGCCTGTAAGCCGCCCGCCTGCCGTCTCAAACCTGCAAAATTCCTCTATAACTTTTTGGGCAGGTTGAATCTGTGCCTGCTGATTTTGCACTCCGCATGCATGTAAGAAACAACTGATAAAACCTAATGCCACCCAGCGTTTCATTGATTTTTCTCCCGCAATCTAACAATTTCACCTGATTAGCAAACTGGGGTGACTCCATCCCGTGCAGAGTAGAGTCTTGGGTCGGTATATGTATGAACGTAGGCTGGCACTGGAATCACCACGCTCTCACGCTGCGTTTGCTGAGAGGGTAGATGGCCGTCAAACGCCTTCTGGCTTGCATCGGCCGTCACTGGTTCTTTCACCACAACAGGCTTTGCCTCAGTCACGCTGACCGCCGGCTCGCGCCACTTCCTTATATTGTGGACATACATCACCAGGCAAAACAGGTTTGCCGGGATAAATCCCCACTGCCTGGTCTGAAAACCAATCAGGCAGATAATCACGCTGTTCAATCCGGCCAGTATCCAGCCATGCCATAGGCGTTTGCCTACCAGCACGGTGGAGACCACGGTCAGACAGCACGAGACATAATTCCAATACATAAGGGTTAGGTGCGGAGAAAAATCCAGAGTTCCTGCTTATTAAAAACGCAATCGCTCTAAAAGGAAATCGGCAAAAGACCTGATGTGCCTCGTTCTATGTCGATTTCTGATGTAACCAACGACAAGCACCCGCGTGCTATTAAGTAACCGTGGACCGCAGCCGCCCCCGGCTGCGAACTGCCCAGAGTTCCGCAGTGCAGAGCCTGCCCTGAGCTTGCCGCAGCTGCCCCCTGCTGCGAACTGCCAAGGGTTCTGGAGCGCATAGCCTATCCTGAGCTTTGCCGCAGACACCCTCGCCTGCGAACTGCCAAGGGTTCCGTAGTGCAGAGCCTATCCTGAGCTTTGCCACAGACACCCTCGCCTGCGATTTCTCGCCCGCGAGACTGTGAACAAATAAAAAGGAGCGTCCCATAGCACGCTCCCCTAAATACCAAGTACTAAATACCAACTACCGCTTTAAGGCACCTTCACAAAAATCATCGACCGCACTCCCGGCCCGCTGGCAAAGGGCGATCCCGGAAGGTTCGCCAGCGTTCCTTGCGTGTAATTAAACGAATATCCGCTGATGTTGTTGGAAGAACCGTTGACGCAGTTGCCATTGGCCACCTGTTTCGCAAAGCAGAAGCTGCCATTGGTCACATACACAAATTGGTTACTCGGATCCACGGCCACGCCGTTAGGCTGTGTGCCGGTGTGGTAAAGAATTCCGCCGTTGAGCAGGCCCAGTTGGTCCACATTGCGGTCAAAATCAAAAGGCTCTACCAGGTTGGATTCTTCCGTCACAGAAAACAATCTCCAGCCCTGCCGGTCAGACGACAAAGCTTCAAACGTGTGTGCCGTGGTAAAGGAATCCACGCGTGAGAGAGCGCCAGTGGTCTGGTTGATGCCATAGACCTGGACTCCGTTAAACGTGTTGGTGCCGCTGGCGTTGCAGGAAATGAACAGGTTCTTTCCCTGCGGATCAATGGCAAGGTTCGACGCGCTGATGTTGCTGCTGCATTTCTGGCTGCCCAGATCAACGGGCGTGGCGGCCTGCGCACCCAGTGATCCGTCAGTATTGCGGACGATGGAAAAGAGCATCTCGTCTTGCGTGTTGGCATTCTGCGTCAGCGCAAAGACCCAGTGCCCCTGCGGATCAACCACGACAGGCCCTTCATTGCCGGTTCCAACCGCCGAAGGTAAAGAAAACGGAGTGCCAATCTGCGTGAGCGCGCCGCTGGCATTTACGTGTAGTGCGTCTATTACGCCAGTTACGGTTCCATTCTGTATCGTGCCGGGCGTGTAAATCGTTGTTCCTGCGGGATCATTTGCTAGTTGCCCTACTTCGAAAATGACCGAGCCAATTTGTTCAAAAGCATTCGCAAACGATAATGCGCCCGTAGTGGGATTGATGGAATAAATCTCCAGCCCGCATCCCGGACAGGTGCCGCTGCTGACCACCAGAAATTTTCCACCTGCCGTGGAAGCCAGGTAGGCTGGCGAGTCATTCTGGAAGGGCGATCCGCCCGTTGGCGTTAAAGCGCCGGTAGTAGTGTTGAGTTTGTAGATGGAAATGCTGCCGCCGGTAAGAGCGTTAGCTGTATAGACGAAGGTTGATTGGGCCGAAGCGGCCGTGGCTACTGCAAAAGTAAAGAGACAGACCAGTGTGGCCAGAACGAAGCGACGCGAGTGCATAAAAAACACCTCTGAGAAGTGACGTTCAGCATTAGTGCGGGGGAACAGAGGCGCAAGCTGCTGCTCTGGAAATGGATGTGAGCTGCTGCTGGCAGGTTGCTACTCTGCTTGTGCAAAACGCAACGCGCAGAACTATTCATTACGGTTTAATAAATCTTCTTCTGCCGCCAGGTGTCCACAATAGTTTGAAGTACCAGGTTAGCTTAAGAGGGTTACGGAATTTGCAGTAGTTAAGAAATAGGTCGGAAGTAATTTGAGTGTAGAGAATCGGAGATTCTCAATCTTCGTATCAGGGCACGGACTTCAGCCGTGCCGCAAAAGCATTTAAAAAATGGGGCTCCAGCCGTTGCGTCGCACAACTGCTGAAATATTCCGCCTTCCGCGTTCTGTGGTAAATTTTTGATTTCCATATGACCGGATGTCCCGATCTTCCTTTGCGTCCTCTGCGTCCCTTTGCGGTTAAACTCCTGCCCTATCCGCGTTCATCCGCGCAAATCCGCGGTAATTTTTTTGCCTTTGAACTTCCTGCTCACGCCGGATTCTGCAACGCCTGCTTGAACGTAGGCAAAGGTTTTTCCGCCTGCGCTTTCAACACCATTGAATACTG
>DASXZE010000334.1:0-4320 GCA_036502105.1 Candidatus Angelobacter sp.
TTGTTCGGCACGGACCATTCGTCATCCGCGCAGTGGGCCTATACGTGGGGACTCAAGGGTCGTTATGACGAACTGAAAAACGAGACTGTGCCCGATCTGGAAAATCTGAATGACTACAATCGCCATCTTTATCGCGACGAATGTGTAGGACTGGTGAAACGCATCAGCGCAGGCCAGCGACCGGGCAGCACGGAGCTGTATTGCCCTAATATCCAGTTCAACCGCATGATTGGCCGCTGGAAAGGCCAGATGTTCCATCCGCAAACCGGACGGCAGATGGACGAAAAAGAATACAAGCAGGAGCTTGAGACATGGCTGCCCACGGCCGCTGACAAAAAGCTGCTGATGGATATTATCGGATCAGAGAAAAAATGGATCGCACCAAAGACCGGCGCAAAAGATCCGCTGATCACGATTGGCGAAGTGCGCAAGAGCGCGCTGAACGCAGTGCAGTAAGGCAGTATTTGGTAATTAGTACTTAGTAATTAGGTTTATTTTACATCCCGAGAATAGCGAGGGAGCCCTATGATCTTTGAGAATCAAAAGGGCTCCCTCAAACTTTTTTGGGGTTCTATTGTTATGATAATTTTTAACCGGGCATCAATGAGGGAATTACGATCCCTCGCTGCACTCCGGGATTTTAGAAAGCCCTGCTCTAGGAGTACGAAAAAACTTGCGCGGACCATTTGCTAAATACCAAGTACTAAGAACTAAATACTGAATACTGAAATGTCCTACACCCTCAATGAACTCATGGTGGTCGCGGCGGCGCGCGAGATCAAAGACGGCGAAGTGGTCTTTGTCGGGATGCGGCTGCCGCTGATTGCGTTTATGGTCGCCAAGAAGACGCATGCGCCGAATGCGATTGGGCTATTTGAGAATGGCGTGATCCGCTCCACGCCCTCGCCTGAGCTTATTTACACCATGGCCGATCCGCCGAACATCAAAGGCGCAACGCAGTGCCTGGGCATGCTGGAAGTGATGAGCTTATTGCAGTCAGGGCGGGTGAACCTGGGATTTCTCGGCGCCGCCGAAGTGGATAAGTATGGCAACCTGAACTCGACACTGGTTCAAAATAAAAATGTGCAGGACAAGAATGGTATAGTGCGTCTGCCGGGCTCGGGCGGCGCGTGCGATATTGCGTCCATGGCGCACCGGTTTGTTTCTCTGTTGGAGCATGGCAAGCACCGGCTGCCGGAGCGCGTGCATTACATTACCAGTCCGGGCAACGGAGAAGGCGCAGGATGGCGCAAACGGATTGGCTTGCCGCGCGGCGGCCCGTCAGCGGTAATTACCAGCAAATGCGTGCTGCGCTTTGGCGACGACGCGGAAGCCTACCTATCTACTTATCATCCTCAGGTGACCATGGATGACGTGCTGGCGAACACCGGATGGAAATTGAAAGTCGCCGATGACGTAAAGCCGACGCCAGAGCCGAACGCAGCAGAGTTGAAGGCGATCCGTGATTACGATACAAAGGGATTTTGGACAAGCTAGGTGACATTTCCTTCTCCCATGAATGCAAAGAAATTTCTCGCGGGCAAAATTGCTGCTGAGGCAGTGATTCAGGGAATGCCTTTATCTGATGGTGAGCAAAAGCTACTCTTATTCAGCGAGCAAGATCCGGAATCACCGACGGATATTCCTGAAGAACTTCTCGAAGGTGTCGATGAAGAGTATGAGAGAAGAGTGACCAGCTTGCTCAAGGCTGCTTATGCCCGGGATCGTCATAATCCGCTGGAGCGCCAGCAGTATGAAGACGCCATGAAAACGCTGGAGGGCAGCGACCATTACATCCTGGTCATGGCAGAAGCAGCACTACACCGCCGCTAAAATTAATATCGTGGGAGAGACCCCGCGACACTTCCGCAAGAGTTTTACCCTCATTTGGATTTTCACTGGCCGTTAGTAGGTGCAAGCCTCATCTACGCAGAAGGTGAACCAATCTACATTCATCCCATATCTTTTTTGTAATTCAGGCCGTATGGCTGCAAAATTCTGCTGGATTCGGTCGATGAGGCGTTCGTTGAGCTTGATCTGGCGCAGCTGATCGCGTTGGGTGCTTTCTTCAGTGCGCCGCAGATTTACGTATTCGTCGTGATTGTTCGGGCGAGCGTCATTAGGATTATTTCCTCTGACTTCCTGCCGTTGGACAATTTGCCGGTTTTCTGCGAACGCATTCCGGCGGAGAGCAAGCTGCTGGTTATACCAGTCGCGAACGGCTGCTTCCGTTTCCGCCAGCTTGTGCGCGCTGCGGTATGAGTCGATCGCCTGCAAAATGTCATCGAGATTGTTCTTGCCGAGAGCTGCCACGTCCGGGATTAGAGGCTTGCCCTGTTGCTCGGTATCGTTGGAAAAACTGGCTTTTGCCGGAGCTTTACTGGCGCTCTTGAGTTCACGCGCGGCGTCGCCCAGCGAGGCAGGCTGGTCAGAAGTGTTTTGCGCAAGAGCCGGCAAAAAGCTTGCCAGGACCACAACCGTTAATTTAGCGATCAGCTTCATAGGCCAGAGTTTATCCTTATCTGGCGATAGCGCAGGATAACGAAAGTAATGAACTAGTTAAGTATGATTAAGATAGACAATGGCGCTTAACATGGCTTTCAGCTTGAGCTAGTTCGGCAGGGTCTCAAGCAAGACGCGTACTACGTTTTCTCCCATGATTTTGCGAATATCCTGCTCGGAGAACCGATGTTTGAGCAACGCCTCCGTCACAAGCGCCAGACCGCTTGCATCAAACGGCTCAGTGCTGCTTCCATCAAAGTCTGAACCAAGAGCGACGTGGTCAATACCTACAATGCCTGCGGCATATTGAATGGCCCGCACCACGGCAGCGGCATCTGTACCGCAAGTTGCGGTTTGCCAGTAGCCGATTCCGATGACGCCGCCGGTGCGGGCCACTGCGCGCAGTTCGTCGTCAGACAAATTGCGCGGGCTGTCACATGTTCCTTTCACCCCGGTATGCGAGACAAGCAGCGGACGCGTAGCGATGGCCGTGACATCGCGCAGCGTGGCAGGAGAGGCGTGCGCCAGGTCGATGATCATGTGATGGGCTTCCATGGCGTGAACCCATTGGCGGCCCAGCGTGGTGAGTCCGGCTTTGTTCATGCCTGAGGCTGAGCCGCCGATAGCGGTGTCAGTAAAGTGAGTGGGGGCCATCATGCGGAAGCCGGCAGCGAAAAGGTCATCAAGATTTTTCAGGTCGCCTTCCAGCGGCTGCGCGCCTTCCGCGCCAAGAAAACCGGCGACAGCATGGCTTGATCCGCGCGTGGCAAGAAATTGCTGCAGGTCAGAGCGCGAGCGAATCAGAACCAGCGCGCCATTGGATTGCGCGGCGAACTTCTCTAGTCGCGACGCCTGGTAAAGCGCGCGCTGCCTGGGACTGTTCCATGTGCGCGGCGGCCATCCTTCAAAGATCGAAAGATAGTGCACCATGTCAGACGAATCAGAATTCTGATAAATGTTGAGTCTGCGCGGCGAAGTGGTGACAATTGTAAAAGCTTGAATCGCAACATTGCCTTCGGCGAGACGTGGCACGTCAACGTGCCCGGTGGAACTGCGATGGAGAAGATTGCGTCCCCAGAGCAGGCTGTCTGCGTGGAGGTCGGCTATAGTGAGCTTGCGGTGCAGGGCTTCTGCCTGCGCTGAGATTTGATAGGGCGGTGCATGCAGAGTGTGATTGAATCTGCGCTCCACGACTCCGGGCAGCGCGATCCAAAAGACCGCAAGGAGAATGATAGGTAGAATTAGCCAGCGCAGGCGTTTCATGCGCTTGAAGCATATCATTTCAATTGACTTTGCCAACCCTTTGTGGCATTATAAGTTGTTTTGATTCATTCGTTTAGGCTCTATTGTCGAGTGTTCGATTTGCAGATATATACGGGTGATTTTGGGGCGTATTTCCGGCAAGAATGAGCTGGAATTTATCAGTTATTTCCTTGGGTTGAATCATATAAGTCCTTATTTTTCCTAGTTGACAGGGGGATGGGGTAGGGTGCGAAAGCTAACCACAATGCGGCAGGCAATTGCCGAGCATGTACCTGACGGCGCGAGCGTGGCGCTGGGACTGCAGATGGAGCAGATGATTCCGTTTGCGGCGGGGCATGAGATGATCCGGCAGAAGCGGCGCGGCTTGCGGCTGATTGGGCCGATCTCAGACATTTTGTTTGACCAGATGATTGGCGCCGGCTGTGTGGAAGAAGTAGTCGCGGCGTGGGTTGGGAATGTGATGATGGGCTCGGCCTATAACTTTCGCCATGCCACTGAGGTTGAGAATCCGGGCAAGCCGGGCGAGAAGCTGCGCGTCTTTGATATGACGAATTT
>DASXZE010000335.1:0-4018 GCA_036502105.1 Candidatus Angelobacter sp.
CTTTTCGTGGCATTCCTTGACCAATGTCCGCAATTCCGTGAACTAGCCCAGGCTGGGATGAAAGGCTTGCAGCCGCTCTTGAAGCGCAAAGTTGTGTCGCTAACGCTGGTCGTCGTCGGCCTTGTTCTGCTGGGCTATGTCGGCAGCGAATACTGGGGCATGTATCGCAGCCAGAAAAATCTAGAAGCCGCATGGAGCGAGCAAGCGGCTGCGCTGAGTGCGGCCAGCCAGCAAAAGATCGCTCCTGAGCAGATGCTTACACGCCTGACGGTCGCCAAGATCGGCATTGACGCTATTGTGGTGGAAGGCGCTTCCCGCAAAGACCTCTCTGAAGGTCCCGGACACATGAAGCAGACCGCCGAACCCGGCGAGACCGGCAACGCCGTAATCACCGGCCATCGCGATACGTTTTTCCGGCACATACATGAGCTTGCCAAAGGCGATCAGGTACAGGTCCAGCGCAACGGGCGGAGCTTTATTTACCAGGTGACTGGCAAACGGATCGTAATGCCGGAAGACATCAGCGTGATCAATCCCACCAGCGACTCGGAATTGACGCTTATCACCTGCTACCCAACGTATTACATTGGCCCGGCGCCCAAGCGGCTGGTAGTATTTTCCAAGCTGATGGAAAGCGATGGCCAGCCGGTAAATCAAACTGCGCAATCCACGCCGGCCCACGCCAGCGACCGATAAGCTCACTCCTTATTACAATGAATAAGTGAACTCTTCCCCCTGGGATATTATTGTCAGCGGCGCCGGAATCATCGGCGTGTCGCTTGCATTGGAGCTGCGTGAACGCGGCGCAAAGGTTTTGGTTCTAGATAGCGGCGATCCCGGACGAGAAGCATCATCCGCGGCAGCAGGCATGCTGGCCGCTGCCGATCCTGAAACGCCCGCCGCGCTACGGCCAATGGCAATGGCCAGCGCACAAATGTTCCCTGCCTATGTGCAGAAGCTGGAAGCTGCTGCCCAGATGCAGGTAGATTTTCGACGCATCGGAACCATCGCCCTGCTCGCAGAGTCTGCCACTCCGCAAGAATATAAGAGCATCTCAGCCAACGATCTCCTAAAACTGGCGCCCCCTTTAAAAAGCCACGGACATTCCGCTTTCTTTGTAGAAGAAGACAGTGTTGATCCAAGCTTGCTTATGCAGGCGACAATTGCAGCAGCCAAGAATTCTGGCATTGAGATTCGCGGACATGCCGCAGCAAATGAAATTCGTGCGCGTAACGGCCAGATAGAAGTTTCTTCTGCCGCAGGGCAATTCACCGCTCGCTCATTTGTAAACTGCCAGGGCGCATGGTCAGGAGCGCCCGTAAAACCGCGCAAAGGACAGATGCTCTACGTCCAGCCAGCAACAAACCTGCTGCAACATGTGCTGCGGACGCCGGAAGTTTATATTGTCCCACGCAGCAGTGGCAAAATACTGATCGGCGCAACGGTGGAAGATATTGGCTTTGATAAATCAGTCGAGCCTGATGCCATTGCTACCCTGCTCCGGCTGGCCACTAAATACGTTCCAGAGCTGGCAGCCGCTCCGATCATCCAAAGCTGGGCCGGCTTGCGTCCCGGAACGCCCGATGATCTCCCTATCGTCGGACCCACTGAGCTCCCAGGTGCTTTTATTGCCAGCGGGCACTTTCGCAACGGCATCCTGCTTGCGCCCATTACCGCGCGCATTATGGCCGACTTGATTGAAAATCGTCCGTCGCCACTGGACATCAGTGCATTTTCAATAACCCGATTCAACCACAGGACTGCGTAAAGAGCTAAAATCGCAGCGGACAATCCGCACCTGATCTATGAAACAATAGCTCTGTGGACTTAGAGTTTTTACTCATACAACTTCTGCTCAAAATGGGTGTCGCAACGGCCGTGGCCAGCGCGCTGGGCCGTTCGCATGAGTTCAAGAAGCTGCTCTTTGCTCCACGGCGCTCGCGCGAACGCAACATTCTGTTTGTGCTTTTCACCTGTATCCCATTTGCGCTGGGCGTGTATTTCCGCTTCCGCGTAAAAAACTTTCAGTGCGCTGACCTGGGTTTTGAAGCAGCCATTCTGGTGGGCGTGCTCGGCGGACGCGTCGCTGGCACTCTGGGCGGCTGCATCATGTCTTTACCGGCGCTGTTTTATGGTGAATGGCTTACGTTGCCAGTGAATGCCGCAGCCGGATTCATTGCCGGATCGCTGCGCCATTTCTGCCGCAATGAAGAAGAGATTTGGACGTTCTCTCCTTTTGTCGATCTCAGCGTGTATCGCTGGGTGCGGCGCAATTTACGCCAGCCCCGGATTGACTGGCAGACCGCATTCTTCCTGATCATTATCGCGTTGCAGGCCGGGCGAATCATGCTGCAATATGCCGCGCCCAAAAGGTTCTGGGTACTTTATCTGCCATCACCTGTAGCCCTGCTTGCAGTATTTGCTTCTGTGGTCGCCACCATCGCTATTCCCATCAAGATCTGGAACCTCACGCGTATTGAAATGAAGCTGGAAGTGCAGGAGCGGCTTCTTCTGGAAGCCCGCCTGGATGCGCTGCAAAGTCAGATAAACCCTCATTTCCTCTTTAATACACTCAACTCAATTTCTTCGCTGGTCCGTTTTGATCCGGACCGAGCGCGCGAGCTGATTTTAAAGCTCTCTAAGATTCTGCGCCGCCTGCTAGGCAAGCATGACGGATTTGTGCAACTGCGCGAAGAGATTGAATTCGTTGACGACTATCTGGACATAGAAGTAGTGCGCTTCGGACGCGACAAGCTGCGGGTTTACAAGCATCTTGACCCTGAAACGCTGGACATTGTGATCCCTGCAATCCTCTTGCAGCCACTGGTGGAAAACAGCATCAAGCACGGGCTTGCGCCCAAGGTGGATGGCGGAAGTATTACCATCCGCAGCCGCATACAAGACGGCAAGTTGATGATTCAGGTGGAAGATGACGGCGTGGGTATGAGCGCTCCACCGGCCGTGGCCGCGCAACAGATGGGCTCAGGCCGCGGCATTGGCATGCTCAATGTGGCAGAGCGCCTGAATGTTCTCTTTGGCGACGAAGGAAAGATTACCGTGCGCAGCCGAGACGGCCAGGGCACACTGGTGATGCTGGAAATTCCTATCCTGAATACTGAGCTGCCGCCAGAAGGCGCTGCGGCCGCTATCTATGCGGCGCGCTCTAATACGCGCTCATAAAACCGTTCATACTCCGGAATGATTTTGCTGGAGCAAAAGCGCGACTGCGCTTCCCATCGCGCAACTTTGCCCATCTCGCGCAACCGCTTTTCGTCGGACAGAATATCAATCGCATAGCCCGCCATAGCGTCAATGTCACCAACAGCAGCCAGAAAGCCGCTGCGCCCATGCTCAATCACCTCTGGAACGCCGCCCACTAAAGTCGAGACCGAAGGCAGTTCGCAGGCCATGCCTTCCAGCGCCGCCAAACCAAATGATTCCATCTCACTGGGCATCAGCATCAGGTCAGAGATGGAAAGCTTTTCATAGACGCGGTCCACTTTGCCCAGGAACTCCACGCGATTGCGCAGGCCTTTTTTATTCACCAGCCATTCGGCGCGAGAGCGGTCAGGTCCGTCGCCCATGAGCAGAAGCCGGGACGGAATCTTCTTGTGTACCAGATCGAAGATTTCAATCACGTCACAAATCCGCTTCACTGGACGGAAGTTGGAAACATGCACCAGAATCCGTTCGTCTTTATCGGCAAACTCCGCGCGATGCTCTTCCGCCTTGGGATCGCGCTTGTAGATATCGCAGTTCACAAAGTTATGGATCACTTCAATGTGATTGCGAATTTCAAATTCCTGCAGCGTCACCTGCTTCAGATAGTGTGAGATGGCTGTAACGCCGTCGCTTTCTTCGATCGAATAGCGGGTTACCGGCAGATAGGAGCGATCAGCGCCCACAATTGTGATGTCAGTGCCGTGCAGCGTGGTCACAAAAGGCAGCTTGCGGGCTTTGCCGTTGGTCTGAGCGGCCAGCATCTGCCGCGCCAGCAGCGCACTTACAGAGTGCGGAA
>DASXZE010000336.1:0-4544 GCA_036502105.1 Candidatus Angelobacter sp.
ATTCAGATAAAGTTGAAGTCGATCAAACCAGCAACAACAAACAGCGCGTAGAACTTCGCACGCATGCACTTGCTGACCAGAAGCCCACCGCTGACGAAGCCAAAGTTGATTACGACGTAACCGTCCCGGCCGGAATTTCTGTGAACGTGACCACAGCCTCCGCGCCCATCACCGCAGACAGCCTGACTGGCGACATCGGTCTCTCTTCTGAAACCGGACAGATCAACATCACCAATATTGCCAAATCACATCTGCGCGTGCGCAGCATGACAGCCTCAGTTGGCTTGGCAAACGTAACTACCAGCAGCGTGGATATCCAGTCAGCCGGCGGCCCCGTACAGCTTAGAAGCGTGACGGGCCAGCGTGTTTCCGTCGGCACCACCAGTGGCGACATTAGTTATCGTGGCGACTGCTCCGGCGGCGGTGACTATCTGCTCACCACGCACAGCGGCACTATTGACATGACGCTGCCACCCACGGCTTCCGTTGATCTCACCGCGCGTTCAACCACCGGCACCGTTGACAACGCATTTCCCATGCAGGAAAAACCTCATCACACCTTCCCACCTCAGCAAGGGCGTTCCTTTGCAGGTACCTCTAATTCCGGCTCATCTTCGGTTGAGCTCCAGTCTTTCAGTGGTAAAATTCGCGTGAAGAAGCAGTAAACGCAACACTCCAGTAGAAAAGAAGAAAAGGTTTTTATGTCCCGGCGAGCAGACGCCAATCGATGCGTAGTCCTCATCGGATTTATGGGTGCGGGCAAAACCACCGTTGGCCGCGCTCTCGCCGCAACTCTGCATTGCCGGTTTTATGACCTGGATGAAGTCGTGGAGCAGCGCGAGCAACAGAAGGTGGCGGAAATTTTTGCGGTCTCTGGTGAAGCGGCCTTTCGCCACGCGGAAAGCTCAGCCTTGAACGCATTGTTGCAAGATCGCGAACCTGAGAGCGATCTGGTAATAGCTCTCGGCGGCGGAGCGTTTATCCAGCAGCAAAATCGTGATGCCCTGGATGCCGCTGGCGCAATCACCATCCTGCTGGAAGCACCGCTGGAAGAATTGCGGCGGCGCTGCACCAGTGAAAACAAGGTTCGTCCACTGGCGCTGGAAGAAGCAAGGTTCAATGAGCTCTTTGCCGCGCGCCGCGCGGATTATGCTCTGGCCCAGCACAAGGTCCAGACCCTGAACAAGCAGGTACCACAAATCACGGCGGAGATTCAACGGCTGCTCAACGCGGCCCAAGTGGAGGTAGCAGAGTGAAAGCAGTCAAGCTGGCCATTCTTTTGAGCGCGGTGCTCGCAGCGTCAATGTTTCTCAACGCATCGGATAAGCCCAAAGAAAAGGGCACGCCCAAAGTGGCCGATTCCGGCAGCTTCGGAATTTTCATGAACGGCAAGCGCGTGGGCACTGAGACCTTCAACATCACGGAAATGCTGGATGCCGCGCACCACCCTGAGTATTCCACGGCAAATTCAGAAATTAAGTTTGACGATGGCACATTCAAGGCCACGCAATCGGCCGCCATGCAGGTTTCAGCCCGGGGAGAATTGCAGTCTTATAACTGGCACGCCACCGTTCCACTCAAGGAAGAAGCGTCCGTCGAGCCGAAAGATGAGCTGCTGGTGGAACACATTGTCCCCGCTGACCAGAAAAAAATGGATCTCCCGCACGTGCTGCCGGCCTCCACCGTAATTCTTGACGACAATTTTTTCTCCCAGCGGGAAGTCCTGCTGTGGTGGTATCTGGCCACCGGCTGCAAGCGGCAGAATAATGCCCTGGTATGCGGCACCGGCAAGTTTGTGATCCTGGTCCCGCATCAACACATCTCCGGCAACGCAACCATGGAATTAATGGGACCGGAAAAAGTTACGTTCAAGGGCTCGGAGCGCGAGCTGAACAAGGTAAAACTGGAAACCACCGGCCCGCAATCTCTCGCATGGCTCAACGATCAGGGCCACGAATCAGATGCCACGCAATGGATTCTCTGGGTTGACGATCAATACAAGATTGTCAAAATGACCGTACCAGGAAGCAATGTCGAAGTGCTTCGAGACTGAAACCATTTGGTAGACGAGTAATTCGTAAGTTGGTAATTGAAGCGAAGCCGCTAAAAAACTTAGCAGTTCAATTTACCCAATTACCCATTTTTCTTACCGCCACAGTTGCTACAGCCTGAATAAAACGATTTTTGCTAATGGTACTTCTGTCTTTTACGCAGGTAAAATCTCCGAACAATTCCGCTCTATGCAGGCGAAAAAAATTACGCGGTCAAACCCAAACGGTTGCCGCCATTCCTCAAGACCGTGTGGTATCGACATGCTGCGCGAAACCGCTACCCCGGTGTAGATAAGAAGCCAAATGGGGATGCCGGGAAGATTCGTGCGGTAGGCAGGTAGCTTATTGTTTTTTGCCGTGATTGTTAGGGCAAGCTCCTTGTAAACGTCGGGCAAGGTATATCCACCACTTTCGCCGCCCCACCAAGCCCTACCGGGTTCGTGCGAATCAAGCCTTATGAAAAAGAAAAGCACGGGCAAATTATCGCAGAAGGTTGCGGCCCGACTGCCTA
The DNA here is from genome assembly GCA_036502105.1 of Candidatus Angelobacter sp. Taxonomy (GTDB): domain Bacteria; phylum Acidobacteriota; class Terriglobia; order Terriglobales; family Acidobacteriaceae; genus Angelobacter. Next base: position 2,563 of record DASXZE010000336.1, read on the forward strand.
AATGAGAATGCGCCAAAACAAAGCGCGCTAAAGACTGCGCCATTGCTTTTTCATCGTATTCGATTCCATAGTTGAAGCCGACCGATACCTTAATAGGTTTTGCATTGGGCATCGACCGATACAGTTGTTCAGCCCTTTGCACAACTCTATTGTGTCGGCTCTCTTCAGCGACGGGACGCCGTTCGCCATCTTTGGCCGGATGCAAGAGTTCCGTTAACTCAAGCCCTATTCTTCCGCTTTCAGATGTGATTAAGAAATCTGGTTCTTCCCGTTGCACATATTTTCCTGCGGGTATCAAAGGGCAGGACCCGCGGGCGGCGTTGAACACCCAATCCTCAATCTCTTTTTTACTTTTCATGCTTTGCTTTTCCATACTGCCATTTTCACTCAAGCAAACCGAACGTTCCTAAAATAGAAAAGCTAACTGTACTGGCGTCACTGCTGGACAGCGCGACATCTTTGTTCCGACGTTCTGGCTTGGTTACGAACGCTTCACGGAACGCCGCCACTATTGGCTTCATTTCAGCCATCATCATGTCCAAGTTCCATTGTTTTGAATCTATAAACCTGCGCTCAGTACAGTGCTGGAGGAACTGAGAAAGGTCGTCAAAGTACTTCGCTTCCAAGGCCCGCGCGGGCGCTTGGATTTTTGATAATTCCTCTGTCGTCAAATCGCGCAATGCCCATGCCTGAGCGTTTGCCGTGCTGATATCCGCTGGCTTTCCATTCTTTGCCACGCGATGTTTGGCTCCGCTGAAAAACTCAAGGAGATTGCGGTAATGCAGCAGCGTTCCCTCAATCAGCAGGTTCCGCTCCGGCTCTGTTGCATCCGGGCGCTTTTCCAACTCAGCGTAGCAAAACCCAAGCATGGCAATTTCGTACCATACCGTATCTAGATGCGATTTCTTTTCTGACCGTTCGTAAACGCTCATCTGATTCACCTACTCTGGATTTATTATACCTCGTTTTTCTTTCGCCTCCGAACTTAGGACTTGACTCTTTTCACTCCATCTCCTTCAGACCCTCGCACATTAAATCTTTGCCCGGGAGAATTAGCACTTCTGGTCTTCGATAATTTGGTCCGATCAGGTTAAACTCTTTCCACCTTCCCCTTTTCTCTCGAATTTGCGGATCAAAGCTGAGTCATGGCGAACAACAACAATCACCGGTCAGATATTCTCTTCTTTTTCGGCGTGAGCCTGGCATTATGGGTCGCCTACTCAGTACGCGATGTGCTCATGCTCATCTACGTGAGCGCGCTGTTTGCCGTGGTCTTGTCGCCGGCGATTGGCGTGATCCAGAAGATCCGCATCGGCGGCTGGCGTGCCGGACGCGCCTTTGCCATCATCTTTCTCATTCTTATGCTGGCGCTGGCCGGCACCTGCTTTATCGTCTTTGCCCTGCCGCCGGTCTATCGTGACGGACGCAATTTCTCCGCTGACTGGCCCCGGCACCTGGCCGAATTGACTGACGGCATTCGCCGCCTGCCCTTTGCCAATAAAATTGACCCTGCGGCCCTGCAAAAATATGCCGCGGAAGTTGCCGGCGACGCCGGCGGCCTTTTTCTGAACATCGCCGGCGGAATCTTTGGGCTCTTCACCGCCGTAATCCTCACCGCGTATTTCATTATTGATGGCGACCGCAGCTTTCACTGGGCCGTCTCGCTCTTTCCGCTGGATCGGCAGCACCGGCTTAACGCAACGCTTTTGCGGGCCAAAGCGCGTATGAGTAACTGGCTGATCGGCCAGATGATGCTCATGTTTACCTTTGGCTTTACCAGCCTGATTGTCTATTGGGCGCTCGGCCTCAAATATTTTTACCTGCTCGCCATGTTTGCCGGCATCGCCAATATTCTGCCCATCGCGGGACCAATCAGCGCCATCTTGCTGGCCTCAGCCGTGGCCCTGCTGGATTCGCCGGAGAAGTTTGTGGGCGTAATTATTTTCTTTGCTATTTATTTCCAGATTGAAAGCGTCTTCCTC
>DASXZE010000337.1:0-3752 GCA_036502105.1 Candidatus Angelobacter sp.
TCTTCCCACGTAACAGGATTTATCAGTGATCATTGCGATCAGAGGTTCAGAAGGTGTTTCCCCGATTGCTAATTGAAGTCTTTTCCAGTCAAATGAGGAGCTATACCAAGCTTTCATTAATGCCCAAGACCGCCAATAGACGATGGCTGTGCGCGTTCTTATTTTTCTGTGCGGCAACCTTTTCAGCCTTGGCGCAGGACGCGTCTTCGCTTCCAGCGACCGCCGTAGAATTTGTCCAACTGATACAGTCGCGCGCCGGATCGCCATCGGCAGTCGCGGTGACCTTCCAGAATCTCTCTTCAATTTCGCCGGAAAGGCAGGAAGTGTTGCAGAATGCAATTTTCAACGCCTTCCGCAACGCCAATGTCAGGGTAGTAAAGCCGGAACAGGCCGTGGCGGAAGTGCACATTACTTTTTCTGAAGACTGGCAAGGCTATCTGTTGATCGCGGGCATTCAGCAGGGATCGAGCAGCCAGACTGTGATCAAAAAGTTGTCGCGTCCGCAGCAGACGCAGGCCGCTCGTGCCACCACGCTTACCATTCGCAAAATATCGGTATGGCAGCAGGAAACGCCCATTCTGGATTTTTATCAGGACAGCCAGAACCTGCTGGTGCTTGAGCCCGGTCAGCTTTCGCTGTACTCGCTCAATTCCGGACAATGGCGTCCGCGGCAAACACTGGGGATTCCGCACCAGAATCCGTGGCCACGCGACTTGCGCGGGAAGCTGGAAGTTCGCGGCGGAGAACTCAACGTCTTTTTTCCCGGCGCACGTTGCAGCGGGAAAATTTCACCTCCATCGCTCGATTGCCGCGCTAGCGACGATCCCTGGCCCCTCGGCGAAGGGCTGGTCGCATTCTTTAGTCCACGCAGAAATTTCTTCACTGGCCTGCTGGCAGGCTCAAGCGCAGGCGCTTCTGTCGCTCCATTTTTTTCTGGAGCAACATGGCAGAACGGCGATCAGCATGTGTGGCTCTTTACCGGCACGGACGGCCACACTCGGCTTTTTCAAAATGATCTCGGTACGCCCACAGCAACATTCAATGGTTGGGGAAGCACGCTGGCGCCCGTGCATTCCGTTTGCGGTTCGGGCTGGCAAGTACTAAGCAGTTCCCCGGCGGACACTACGAACCCAGACAGCGTGCAGGCCATTGAGATTTCCGGTCGAGAAGCTTTGCCGGTGAGCGCTCCGGTGGACTTGGCTGGTACGGTAGAAGCTTTGTGGAACGCAGGCAATTACGATCAGCTGGTGAACGGAGTGTTGCATTCGCAGCAAGGAAAGTATGAAGCGTTTACTCTTACAGTTATTTGCAATCAGTAGCTTTGTGCTGCTGGCTGGCGGCGCGTATGGCGGATCGCGTCCGCGATATGGCGGCACTGTGCGCATTCTGCTTCATGACCGTGTGCTCTCGATTGACCCTTTGAGCGATGAAGATCGACCAGCCACGCGTGATCGCATGGCCGCGCTGGCGTTTGAGAATCTGACAGAAGTGGACGCGCAGGGCCGTTTGCGGCCAGGGCTTGCCGTGTCATGGCATGCAGACCCGTCACAGCGCGTGTGGCAGTTTCGGCTCCGGCTGGCGAATTTCCATGATGGAACAGTCCTGATGGCAAGCGACGTTGCAGCGAGCCTGGCAAAGAGTAATCCGGCGTGGAAATATTCTGCGGTTGACCGGCAGACTGTATCCATAGAAACGCCTTACGCTGTCCAGCAGATGCCGGAGCTGCTGGCGTTGCCGCGATATGCAATCCTCAAACGCCAGGCCGACGGCAACAATCCCCCAATTTTGATAGGCACAGGCAGCTACAAACTCAACCAGTGGCAAGCCGGTGAACACGCGCAGTTCACGGCCAATGAAGATTACTGGGGCGGACGCCCGTTCGCCAACGCCATTGAGTTCCAGATGGGCTCATCTCTTCGCGACCAGCTTATGGATCGGCAGCTTGGCTCGTATGCGGCGACGGAGTTGAGCGTGGACCAGATTCGCAATGTCGAGCAGAACAACCAGACCGTTACATTGTCACGCCCTGGGGACCTGCTGGCGCTTGTTTTCGTGCAGCCGGATTCCGGGGGACGGACGGGCAAGAAGCCGGTTGATGTCCGCGTGCGGCAGGCGCTGGGATTGACCATTAATCGCGCAGCCATCAGCAACGTTATTTTTCAGCGCCGGGCTACGCCCGCTTCCGGGCTGCTTCCACAGTGGCTCACGGGATATGAGTTCATGTTTGGCGCCGCAACAAATGTCGATCGGGCCAGAGAGCTGCGCGCGGACGCGGCGGCATTTATTGTAATCAGTCCCATTGCGCTCGCGTATGATTTTGCCGATCCGCCGGCGCGGCTGGCCGCCGAACGCATTGCCGTGGACGCGCGTGAGGCAGGCATCATCATTCAACCCTATGCTGAATCGCATCTTTACAGCAAAGCGGCGCGGGCTTCCATCAATGCCGATGCGGTCCTGCTGCGCGTGCCATTACAGTCTCTTGATCCATCTGTCGCTCTGGCGGCGCGCACGGATGATCTGGGGCTTTCACCGGAAAGCGCTCCGGCAATCCTTGGCGCAACGCGCCCTGAAGACCTGCTTGAGATCGAACGCAAATTGCTGGAGACGAACCGCGTGTTGCCTGTGGCGCATGTTCCCCAGGTGCTCTGGCTGAATTCCACGGCGCACAACTGGCAACAGGAGTTGAATGGCACGTGGAAGCTTGACCAGCTGTGGATGGAAGGAGCGCGATAAGCATTGTCTTTAAAGACCAAGCTGCTTCTTCTGGTAACCATCAGCATCACCGCCAGCGTTGGGGCCGTGGCCGGACTGATTGAGGAGCGCGCGCATGAAGCGTTCCGGCAGGTGGAACAGGAACGTACGTCAGCGTTGGTAAACCAGTTCCGGCGCGAGTTTGAGCATGCAGGCGACGAGATAACGCGCGGCGTGGATACTATTGCAAGTTCTGAGGCAATGCAGCGCGCGGTGACGGAACTGGCCAACGCCGCCGAATATGCGACCTATGTAAATGAAGCTGCGTCCAATGCGGCAGCGCAGCGGCTGGATTTTCTTGACCTGATCGCACCCGACGGCGCGATTATTTCTTCCGCGCATTGGCCCGCGCGCTTTGGGTATAAGGAGCGCTGGTTTCTAGACCTGTCATCTCCTCTGCCGCGCCAGGCATTTTTAAAGCACATTGAAACGCCGCAAGGCAGCGTTCTCTCCATGCTTTGTTTCCGAACGGTGCCGGTCCACGGCCTGAATTATTATCTGATCGGTGGCCGCAAGCTGGATACGGTTGTGCAATCGCTTTCTCCGCCAGAAGGTTTGCGCGTGGCCATCTTCAGCGTTCCAGAACAGGGGTCGGGAGAGCTGATTGGCCCGAGCAGAGAAAATTTAGACTTCACAAAGCTGACGCCGCTTATCCAAGAAGTTCTGGACAAACACACTGAGGCCGCTGCCACCGTTGATTTGGGGCCTGCTCTGGGCCGCGAAGAAATTGTGCATGCGATCCCCCTGCCCGGTTATACCAATCGCGTTCCTGCCGTGCTTGTGGTGGGCAACTCACTGGAGCAGGAGCTTCTGCTGGAAAAGCGGATTCGCAATATCAGCCTGATGATCGCCGGCGTCGGCGTTTTTATCGGGGTCGTGGTGAGCGGGATTGTGACCGCGCGGTTCAGCCGTCCCATCAAGACGCTGGCGCAGGCGGCAACGGAAATCGGACACGGCAATTGGGACGTGCGCGTCGAAACTTCCGGCAAAGACGAAATTGG
>DASXZE010000338.1:0-6721 GCA_036502105.1 Candidatus Angelobacter sp.
TGTAAATAGTGAAGAGCGGCTGTCCCTTGTGGACATACTGATATGTCGCGTCGGCATAGACTCTCCGAATCCATCCAGGGAACCTCATCTGGACGTAGGAAATTCTTGTTTCGTCAGCATCAACGGTGCCGGTCGCACGGATTTCATCGTTTACGTTCTTGTACGTTGCCTTCCCGAACCGGACGCCGATGCTTTGCATTCGTTGTGGCGTGAGTTGAATAGGCGCAAGTTGCGTATCGTATTGCGCTTCGGGCGTAGTGTTTGCCGTGGAAGCAGCATCTGCTGGTGCTGGCTGTTCTGATACGGAGGACGTTGGCCGATGAAAATGCCACCAGGCGGCCCCGACGCCAGCTAACAAGACTACGTTGATGACAAGCACCACAAAGAACGGCTTGCGATAAGAACGAGCTTGCAAAGATGTGCTCATGGCAAGTCCACTCCTGTGAGCGATTCCAGACGCGCCAGCGCCGATTCGTGCTCACTCAGCTCCTTTTGATACTGTTCTTCAAAATCCAGCAGATCGCGGAATGAAGAAAGCAGTGATTCAAAGTCCTGGCGATTTGCTTGATACGCAGCGAGAGCAGCACGGTAGGTTGCTTCCGCTTGGGGAACCAGACCTTCTCGATAAATCTTGAGTTGTTCTGTGGACGTTTGGGCTGCAATGTATTGGCTTTGAACTTCAGCCGATTGCCGTTCGACTTCCGCACTCATCTCTGAGGCCGCAGCGTGTTGATGTTCTGTGGCAGCAGCTAACTCGGCCTGACGGCGGCCACGGTTAGGCAGAGTCACCGTCAAGGTCAGCATGTAATAGTCGCGGAACTTACGGTCAGTGTTCTGATACATGTATTCAACGCCGAAGTCTGGACGGAACTCTTTCTTTGCCAGTTCAGCTTGCTTATCGTTGCGTTTCACGACCTGATTACGGAACGCTACTTCAGGATTGTGCTGTCGCACAGCTTCCAACAGGTCAGCGGGACCAGAAGGCATGGCACGTTCCCGCAGCGGCTCAGTTACTATGTCTGCCGAGTCCTGTGCCCGTCCGAGCAGTTGCTTGAGCTGCGCTTGTACCTGTTCAGCTTCGCGGTGGTGCATCGTGATTTCCTGAAGGATGCGGGTATGCTGAAGCTGCGCTTTGAGAACTTCAGACTGGTTTCCCTGGCCGACGCGATAATGTGATTCGGCGATCTGTTCCATCTCACCAAGCAGCTTGTCATCTTTCAACAGAACACTGAGTGTTTGCTGAAGGTACGCGAGTTTGAAGTAGTCCACCTTAAGTTGCTCTACAACCTTGCGGGTTACCGTGTCCGATTGTGACCGCACGGACTCGGCGTCCAGGCCTGCCACAGCGGAACGCAGGGCACGTTTGCCCGGCCATGGAATCTGTTGTGAAGCACCAATCCCGATATAGGCAAAGTCGCTATTGGTATAACCGGCGAATGGACGCGGACTGCCTACATTGAGTTGTTGCAGCATGAGCTGAGTATCTGGCAGGGAACCAGCTCCCTGTGCGCCATAAGAGGCCGCCCGATACTCATGAACAGAAGCCTGGATGTCGGGATTCTTCTCCCGCGCTTCTTCAATCAGTGCAGTGAGCGAGGTCGGCACCTGGTCAGGCACTGCCTGCTCGGTTGTCTGAACTAATCCAAAAGCAGCACTAGAAAACAGCAAAATCAGAAACACTTTCATCTCTTATCTCCGTTTGTGAAAAGACGCACGGACGCACACGTATGCATGCGGCATGGCGAGACGAAAAGAGTTTTAGATTCTGAGGACTGAAATTAGAGCAGGCCGTGATTCCGGCTGGGCGATGACATGCGGGATAGCGAAGTGATTTATTGAAGCGGTTGGCTGCAAGTTGAGGGCAACTTCAATGGCGCAGTCGAGCGTGACTGGTATATGTCTGTTACTCACCTGGAATACGCCAGAACCAACTTGGGGAAGTTTGTTGCAGCAAGAGTGGGATTCCATCTGCGTTCCGCTGCAATCATCAGCCATGTGAAGGCAGCATGCCTGCTCTTCTTCGGTCATTTGCTGTCCAGGTAAAGCGCAAGCAAGGACCGGCACGGAAAGCACGACCAGTGCGATTGCGAGGCAGACGGACTTGCGGAACGGCACCACACAAAGATTGTAGACCATTTGCCTACGTGAGAGCTGCATCAATTTTATTCGTGTCAAGGCACCGCCTCCCAGTGAATTAGGAAGTTTAATAGCGGCTTCTATATTTATCAGCAATGTTTGGAATCTACTGTTATGAAGGCATGACTCTCCCGTCATTGCGAATCTAAAGGCCAAGGCACCGGAAGGCTCTGGCCTTTATTCTTGCCCCACGAGTAGCGTGAAGAATGACGGGGCGGAGTGCGCTGTAGAGTCAGCAGTAATCACAGATGCAGCTCAATCTTCTCATTTCGATGCCAAAGCTACAGTGGATTTGAGTGCTTCCAATGGCGGCCTGACGAAACGAGAATAGCTACACCCCGCCGCAGTCTGCCGGTACTCCGTCCCCATTTGGGTGCGCGGGGCTAGGCGCTGTGCAACGCGCTCCTGTGTGGATTGCTCCTTGAACGCTTTGGGTCTCTTGATCGCTCAGCACACGAGCGCCATTGCGGGCTAGTACTCTGTTGTTATCATTCATACTTTTTCCTTTCACTGAGTCCGCTTCTGCGGCCCAGGATTTGCTTCGTGCTCAGAAGAAGGAATGGTATGTCTCAGAGCCATTTAAAGAGATAAAAATCGCTAATATAAATTGAGAGCTGTTCCTAAATGGGAACGCCTGGCATGGGACCCAAGGCGAGTGCTGCATCTAACCGTGAGTGTTTCAGTGCGGCACGAGGGAACAGTGTCTCGAAAAGTTGAAATCCCATATATCTTTCGGCTTAATGCAGACACAGAAAAAAATACGGACGTAGTGAAGAGCAGGTTAGGCAATATTATGATTAGATAAGGACAGAAGTAAGCAACAAATCGTTGGGGACCGATTTGGGGGCCTCGAATCCGGGCATATGCATACCCACCCATGCGCCAATACCGATAGCAGTAAGAATAATGAATTGAAGGGTCAGGGTGCCTAAAAAACGGCCCACTCTACTTTCTCGCCCGGCATTACGGCACGCCGAGTCGACTCCTCGATTGGTCAGTTAGTCCGCTTATTGCACTATTCATGTGCGTATTTCCGGAGCCGAGACGTCCGACGCGCGGAAAAAGCACGAGGCAGCTAGAACAACAAGAGGAAGACGGTGTCATCTACGCTATGGATCCAGAGGGGCTAAAGAGTCCCGGGTACATTTGCCATCAAAATGATCCGATGGTCAAGAAGGCCGTCGAGGTTGTAACGATGTGGAAGGAGTCCAACAACCCTGCCATCCTTCCAATTAGACCACACACACTAGCTGGCCGGATTGATCGCCAGATGTCTAGATTCACGCTCCATTGTTACCAAGCTAGGGCACAGAAAAACAGTACGCTGCGGTCTGTCCGCGTGTCAAAAGACTGCAAGGAAAGAATCCGTGGGCAACTAGAACGCATGGGAGTCAATGAATTCAGCGTCTACTACACGTTGGATCGCCCGGTTTCTGACATCACGGACCGATTTTCTTGACTTCGTATTTCAAGTTGTCGAGCCAAATACCATAGTTGCGCTGGTGGCAAGTATTAACAGCAGATGGTTTATCTTTTGAGCTGGGAAATCGCTTGTATTGATTGTTCCAGCCGGGTGTCTGCCGATGAACTTCCAATCATGATTTTGACCTTGTCCGGATCCAGAACAAAGTTGTGTTCTGCGGTGTTCCAGTAAGCAAGGTCAGACGCCTTTAGTCGCAACACAACGGTCTTGGTCTGATTTGGCAGCAGATTCACCCGTTGGAATCCTCTGAGTTCCTTAATCGGGCGCTCCACTTTTGATCCCACATGCTGCACATACATCTGCACTACTTCATCTCCCGCACGCGTTCCCATATTCTTGACTTGCACATTCACCGTCAGCGTCATTCCCTTCCGAATCACGCTGGCACTAGTATGCAATCCTGAATACGCAAAAGTCGTGTAGCTCAAGCCATGGCCGAACGGAAACAGCGGCTTATCTTTGAAATACATATAGGTCCTGCCGTGGCGGATGTCATAATCCATCATCGGCGGCAACTGCTCCATGGATTGCGGCCACGTGTGTACCAGCCGGCCCGCCGGATTGTAATCGCCAAATAAAACATCAGCCAGCGCATTCCCTTCCTCCTGGCTGTTGTGGGTCATATGCAGAATTGCCGGAATATTTTCTTTGGTCCATTGAATGGCAAACGGAAAACTGGAGAGCAGTACCACCACCGTATGAGGGTTCACGGCATAGACTTGCTTTGCCAGCTCTTCCTGCTCCAGGGTCAACGATTGTCGGTCGATTGCCTCCTTGCCGTCACTCGGCGTAGGACACTGGAACCACCCGGCCCCACAAGTTGGATGGTTTCCGATGATTACAATTGCAACGTCCGCCGTTCGCGCGGCATTAACTGCAGCGTTATTCGCATTGCTCGTCGCGGCTCGAATTTCCACTCCGGGGCCAACTTTATTCTTGATGCCCTCCAGCGGCGTCACCGTATAAGGCGGCGTTCCGCTGTACCAGTCGAGCAGTACTTCATCGATGTGCGGTCCGATCAGCGCAATAGATTTCAATTTACTTTTATCCAGTGGCAGCAGGCGTTCATTGCTTTTAGTCGCCCCGGACTTAGGCGAATCCTTACTCAGTAAATCGTTTTTAAGCAAATCGTTCTTCAGTAAATCGTTCTTCAGTAAAACAATCGACTCCTGCGTTACCAGGCGCGCGGCTGCTTTGTGTTTCGCCGTGGTCCACGGATCTTCTGTTCCTTTGATTGCGGAATAAGGAACCATCTCAGGCGGATCCAGCAAGCCCAGCCGGATCATCACACGAAAAACTCCTTTCAGGTTTTCGTCGAGATCTGCTTCCGTGATCAGGTGGTTTTTCAGCGCATCGGTCACCGGCTCTTTATAACGGTCAAGAAACTGATTGATACCCGCGTGAATGGCTCCCGCGGCTGCTTCGTCGTATGTCTTGTAGTACTTGTGCTGGGTGACCATGTTCGACAAACCGCCAGCGTCTGTGCAGACAATGCCGTCTAGTCCCCATTCAGCAAACGTCATATTTTTTAGAATCGGCTGCACAGTCATGGGAATGCCGTTCCATGCATTGTAGGCAGCCATATAGGCACGCGCGCCGCCGTTGACGATGCCCATGCGAAACGGCACCGAGTAATATTCACGCATCAGCCTGTCATCGAAATTGGAAGACGATCCGCCGCGGCCGTTCTCATTGCTGTTGGCCAGAAAATGTTTCAGCAGCGCCGCAGTCTGCCAATATTTGGGATTGTCACCTTGAAGCCCTTTCACGAAAGCCGTGACCATTGTCCCGTTGAAAAATGCGTCTTCGCCATAGGACTCTTCGCTTCGCCCCCAGCGAATGTCCCTGTCCAGATCCGCATTCGGCGCACGGATCACCAGCCCGCCGCGAACATGCTGATATTGATCGCTTTGAAAAATGTAGCGCGCTTCGTAGCCTTCAATCGCCGCGGCCTGCTGGATCACCGCTGGGTCCCAAGTCTCGCCCAGCCCAACTGCTTGCGGAAACTGTGTGGTGGGTATGGGCGTGTCGTGCTCATTTCCTTCCGCATCTTTATATCTGCCCCAGGCGCCGGGGCCGCCCAACGCCAGTCCGTGAAGACCTTCTACATGGCCCGCACCTTTAATCCCCAACCGTGGAACTGAAGGAACAGTACCCAGATTGTCAATCTTTTCTTCCAGGGTCATCAAAGAGACAATGTTGCTGACCCGCGTTTCGATTGGCAATGAAGGATTCTGAAATGGATAGGCATACTGCGCCTTGTCCTGCGCAACACAGCGGAAAGAGGTGAAGCACAGGAGCGCGGCAACCAGAACGGCTGGGAAAAGTTTTCGACTCATTGATTAACACATCTTTGATTCAACATCTTTGACTCACCCATCGGGCACTCACACAAGCTTTCTCTTACATCGTTCTTGCAGCCTGCGCGCCAGTTAGTAACGGCGACGGCGGCTGACCATGTCAACGGCCACAGCCGCAACCAGAATTCCGCCTTTGACAATGTCCTGCATAAAATCAGGAACATTGCGTAAAGACATGCCATTATCCAGGCTGGCGATGAGCAACGCTCCCAGGCATGCGCCAACCACAGTGCCACGGCCGCCCATCAGGCTGGCGCCGCCAATCACGCAAGCGGCTATCGCATCTAACTCCAGCAGAAGACCGGCATCCGTGGAAGCGCTGCCGACACGCGAAGTGTAGAGAATGCCGGCAACCCCGCTCAAAGCGCCCATCAGACAAAAGACAATCAGGACTTGCCAACGCAGGTTGATGCCAGAAAGCCGCGCGGCATCCGCGTTGCCGCCGATCGCATAGAGATAGCGGCCAAAGACAGTGTTGCGCATCAGGAAAGCGCCAAGCAGTGCGATCGTCAGGAAGATCAGAACAGGGATTGGAATGCCGGCGTAAGAATTCAGCCCGAACGTCACACCGGCCACAAGTATTGAAGGTACAGCGATCCGCGCTAATAATTGCCACCGGCTCAAGGGCTCCAGCGACAGGCGTTTTCTAGCGCGGTTGCACCAGAGAACTACGGCAACAATTGCCGCGATGGCCAGCACAGCCAGAACGGTCCCCACTGGAACTGGCAAATATTCCTGCCCA
>DASXZE010000339.1:0-2403 GCA_036502105.1 Candidatus Angelobacter sp.
CCGGATTGCGCGTAAAGCCCACGCCGGTTCCGCTGGTCTCGCCCAGGTTGCCGTAAACCATGGCTTGCACGTTAACGGCGGTGCCCAGATCGTCAGAAATATTATTGATGCGCCGGTAAACCTTGGCGCGGTCATTATTCCAGGATTTGAAAACAGCGTTGCGCGAGCCAATTAGCTGCTCCAGCGGGCTCTGCGGAAAATCTTTGCCAGTGTGTTTCTTCACCAGCGCCTTGTACTGCGTGATTACTTCCTGCAAGTCGGCGGCGGTCAGTTCGGTGTCCATCTTTACGCCGCGCTTGTGTTTCAGGCCGTCAAATATTTCTTCAAATTCCGGCTTGGGGATTTCCAGCACCACGCTGCCATACATCTGGATCAGGCGGCGGTAAGAGTCATATGCAAAACGGTCATTACCGCTCTTCTTGGCCAGCGATTGCACGCTCTGGTCGTTCAAGCCCAGGTTAAGAATGGTGTCCATCATGCCGGGCATGGAAAATTTTGCGCCCGAGCGAACGCTCACCAGCAGCGGATTGTCGCCCGCGCCCAGCTTCTGTTTCTGCAATTCTTCCAGCCGGGCCAGCGCTGCGGTCATCTGTTTTTCCAGCGCGTCAGAGACGCTGCTGGTCCGCATAAATTCGCGGCATGCCTCCGTCTGTATGGTAAAACCCGGGGGTACTGGCAAACCTGCGTTTGTCATCTCAGCCAGACCGGCTCCTTTGCCGCCTAGCTCATCTTTCATTTTTCCGTGTCCTTCAGCTTTGCCGCCGCCAAAGAAATACACGTACTGTGTGCCTTGTTGTGGTTGCGCCGCTGCCTCGGCTGGTTTGGAAAGTGGGGTTACGCTCATTTTGGCCTTGTCTCCATTGAAAGGTGATAGTCGAAAGCTGTCCGAGCCGAAGCTGTCTTATCTGCTTGCGGGCTGTTGTATGTATCCACCTTATTTTACAGCCCGGAAACCATGCGGCGCGAGGATGAACGTTAATTTTGTTTAACGCCCGCTAAATCCTGACCACACCAGAGTTCACGATTCAGCATTCTCCTCAAAATTCAGCCTCCCCACATTCGTGACCGCCAGTTGCAAAATGTAACCCAGCAACCCAGCCTGGTGCCGGTCAAGTGTCCCGTCCACCACTCCCTGCGCCGCCTTGGCAATCGCAATCTGTATCCCGTTCGCATCGTCCAGCGCCGGCAATTGCATCTTCTGCGGACGCGCCTCTTCCATCGCTATATGCATGTGGCAGAATTTCTTTCCTCGGACCTTTGGCGCACGGCAGCGCGCCCCATTTGACCGCAGCTTGGCGCACCGTGGTGAATCGTTGGCGCGCTCCAGGTTCGCCCGCATCCGTTCATAAACCTTCAGGCTGCTCTGATCAAACGTCATGGCCAAGTCTTTAACATGGGGCTTGCTTTCAAGGTGCTTTTGGAAAGCGGTAAAAGAATCGGTCAACTGCTTGAGCAGCCTGCCAGACTCGCTCGCCGACCACACTTCCTGCGCGTCCCGTGCCTCGCGTTCGCGGCGTATCTTCATCACAGCTTCATATTCAGCCGGAGTCTGGGCCTTGTCCCATAACTCATTCTCTTCCACTGTCATTCCAGTGTCTTCGCCGTAAGCATTCTTCTCCGTCACACTCGCCATAACGTTACTCCGATCCAAGGTCAGCGCGACCTACTCAATACGAAAAAATAACAAAACAAGGCAATATAATAGCCGGACAACATAAGCGAATCAGGGGCGAATTTACCTACTAAAACGGATGGCCTGAAAATTTCAAAACAATAACATAAATTCGCTATTGATTCGCCGCTAACGATCAGCTATATTCACACTGCCTCAGGGCCTAGCAAACCGATCTTTGAAAACTGAATGTCCTATTGTGGGCGTTTCCATGCCGATTGGCTGAAATCCGCCCAACGGCCACCTAAGATGTAATGAACTGAAAAGATTGGTATTTAACGAGTGTTATCTAGAAGGTAAATAATCGGGTGACCGTTGGGTTGAATGGCGGAAGTGCTTTGTTGGCAACATCCGAGTGATGGGAGGGGCGGGATGAAGACATAGCATGGTAGATATTAACCGAGGAGTAAACTGATATATGCTCAGCAATTCCTCCGCTTACTCCATTCCTCTGCGTTTCAAGGGCTTTGAGCCTTACCCAGCCGTCACAATTTCCGAGAAATCCGCGATGCTCGAGAACTCCCGCACCAGCGTTTGCAGCAGGCCAAGGCGGTTGGCACGGAGCGTCTCGTCATCCACCATCACCATGACCTTATCGAAGAACGCATCCACATGTGGCCGCAGCTTAGAAATTAAAATTAATCCTGGCGCATATTTTTTGGCGAGACGCAGTTCCATGAACGTTTGCGAAACCTGAGGGATCATGTCAGCGAGATTTATCTCTGCTGCTT
>DASXZE010000340.1:0-4309 GCA_036502105.1 Candidatus Angelobacter sp.
GCCGGAATGGACGTGGATTTTGAGGGCGGACGCCACTCCAGCTTTCATTCTGATTTTGCCATGACAACCAGGACGGGCAGCCGGGATGATAGTATCCGAGGCACGATTAATCAGGGCGGCACGCGGCTGCGGCTGCGCTCAGAAAAGGGATCGGTCTCTCTGGAAAAACTTCTTGGCAGACTTTTATAGAGTCTTGCTTTGATCTGAATTGATGACGATTCTAAACTGATGACGATCTGGGCTGATGACGATCTGGGCAGGCCTTTTGAAGATGGCTGGCAGCTCAGCGCGCAAAATTTTGGGGCTGTTACCCGGCCTTTGAGTAAGATTATCCCCGTTCCATAAAAAGGTGAAAATGCGTTTTTTGAAACTCTCTCTCCTTATCCTGGCTAGCTGTGCCTGTTTGTTTGCTCAGAGCAATACGCCACAAGGCGTGCAAACAGGCGACATCGACAAAAAAGCAGATCCCTGCAATGACTTCTTTGAGTTCGCCAACGGCAAGTGGCGCGCGGAGAATCCTATTCCACCATCCATGGTGCACTGGAGCCGCCGCTGGAAAGCCGGCGAAGACGCCAAAGACCAGCTCAAGGTGATTCTTGATGATGTCTCGAGCAAAAAAAACTGGCCGCACGGCAGCGCTGAAGAACTGATTGGCGACTACTACGGCTCGTGCATGGATGAAACACGCGTAAACAAACTGGGGCTCACGCCGGCCAAGCCGATGCTGGCGGAAATCGATGCGATGAAAACGCCGGCAGATTTGCAGCGCGTGGTCCGCCATCTGCATGCATTAAGCGTGTTTGTTCCGTTCGGAGTGGCTTCGACCTCAGACAATCACAATCCTTCCCAGGTAATTGCAACAGTATTTACCAGCGGCCTGGGATTACCGGATCGCGACTACTACCTGAAACCTGAACAGCGCTTTGTGGATGCGCGCGAGAAATATCTTGTCCACGTGGCTGCCATGTTCAAGCTGGCAGGCTACGATGACGCCAAAGCAAAGGCTGCCGCAGACACCGTCTTTCAGATGGAGAAAAAACTGGCGGAAGCATCGTTAGATAACGTTGCTTTGCGCGATCCGCACGCCACGGACAACAAGACAACTTTTGCTGATCTGAAAAAACTTTCGTCCGCAATTGACTGGGACGCATACTTTACCGGCGCAAAAATTTCCCGCGCTGATCTGAACGTCAGCGAGCCGAAGTTCGTTCAGGAAGTGGACCGGCAGTTCCGCGAAACAGCAATCGCTGACTGGAAAACGTATCTCAAGTGGCAGTTTCTCAATAGCTTTGCTGACCAGCTTTCTGATCCGTTTGTGAATGAGAACTTCGCCTTTAATGGCAAATATTTAAACGGGGCCACGGAGCTGAAGCCGCGTTGGAAACGCTGCGCTGAAGCCACGGATCAGCTCTTGGGTGATGCGCTCGGCAAAAAGTACGTGGAAAAATATTTCCCGCCGGAAGCCAAAGCGCGCGCGCAGGAAATGGTGACCAATATTCTGGCGGCCATGCATGACACAATCGAAGGCCTGGATTGGATGAGCCCGGAAACGAAGAAGAAGGCGCTGGAAAAACTGTCGACGGTCAATCCGAAGATTGGCTATCCCGACAAATGGAAAGATTACAGCAGCATCAAGATGTCCCGAGATTCTTACTGGGACAATAATTTTGCCGCCATCCAGTGGAACATCGATGAAGACCGTTCACTGATTGGCAAGCCTGTTGACCGCGGACGCTGGGGCATGACGCCACCTACATCCAACGCTTACTACAACCCTTTACTTAACGAAATTGTGTTCCCGGCGGGGATATTGCAGCAGCCGTCGTTCAGCGTGGACAACGCAGACGCAATCAACTATGGCGGCATCGGCGTTGTGATCGGCCATGAAATCAGCCACGGCTTTGACGATCAAGGCGCGCAGTATGACGCGCAAGGCCGCTTGAACAACTGGTGGACGGCCGACGATCTGGCTCATTTTCACGAACGCACCGCCTGCGTTGTCCGCCAGTTCGATGGATACTTCATCGAGCCCGGCATTCATCACAACGGCAAGCTCGTGCTGGGTGAAAGCATCGGTGATTTTGCCGGCGCAAAAATTGCTTATCTTGCTTTTGAGAAAGCGTCGCAAAAACATCCTGAGCCAACCATTGACGGCTACACTCCAGAGCAGCAGTTCTTTATTGCCTGGGGACAGTGGCGCGGCGATGCGATTCGTCCTGAAACGCAACGCACCATGGTCCAGGGCGATCCTCATCCCATCGGCAAATATCGTGTGATCGGACCGCTCTCCAATCTGCCGGAATTCAAGCAGGCGTTTAGCTGCAAAGACGATTCAGCCATGGTTCGTCCGCCGGCTGATCGTTGCCAGGTCTGGTAAGCATGAGCACCAATTGCTGAAACTCTAAAGAGACGCGGTCACAACCCGCGTCTCTTTTTTTGCAACACAGAATTTATATAAATAAAAAAGCCATGCGTCGCCGCACGGCCTCTTTTATTTTAGCGCCTTCACTATCGGCGCTCATAGACTCCACTGTTGTAGCCCTGTGAATACCCGCTCTGGTATGCGTCCCGGTACGTATCTTTGTAATAACTCTTGTTGCCGTAATTCGGAATATATCCGCGGTCCGCGTGCTTAAAATTGTCGCCATGCATTGGACGATAGCTGTGACCAGTGCGCCGGTCCATTGCTCCATCACTGATTCCATCCTGATAGCCAAGCTGCCGCGCTGAATTCACACCGTAACCGCGGCCTCCGCCAAAAACCGCGGGGCCTTCACGATATCCGCCCCCTGTTTCATTAAAGCCACGTTCATATCCTGCGCGGAAAGCCTGTCGTTCGTCGCCTCTAAAGCTGTTGTTGTTCGGATCAAAACGATGGCCGTGACGAGCGTCCCACTGCCCTTGCCTCAAGCCGTCATTGAACGCCTGCCGGCTATAGTCATTGTTGTAGCCCGATCCCCACTGAATCTGCACCACAGCCTGCGCAGATGCAAAAGTGGTGGCCCCGGCGATTAACGCAGCTCCCAGCAACATCGCTCGCATGTACTTCATAAATCCTCCCGTTAAGCTCTCCTGGCATTAACGTTTAACATTTCAGTTAACGGGTACAAACACGTCAGGTAAAGAAAGTCGCGATAAATCAGTTAAGTTCTGTAAAACCGGAGCGATCAATCAGCAGAAATGGAAAAGCGAACCTATTTGGAAAAAAGCTACATCTTATTTACAGCGCTGGACAGAGGGACGAGCAGTTCAAGCCAAAAGCTAAAGGCCAAAAGCTAAGAGCCACGCTATCTCTCTTGTACCAGCTTGAGTTCTTTTTCCCGTTGCACATACCCTTCAATCTTCTTGGTGGGAATTGCCTGGTAATAGCTGACCAGCTTTTTCACATAACTCGACATTGGCGTGTACTGCATTCGCAGCTCTGCTTTGCTCCGCTCATTTTCAATCGACGACATCCATTGGCCGCTAAACGGTGAGCATTCTGGCAGCAGCCCTTCTTGCTCTAGCTTTTCTCGCGGCACGCGAATAATCTTCAATGTGCGATGCACCGTCTCGGCCAGCAGCTCCAGAAACTGCTCCAGCGTCAGAGTGTCATCCTGCGCAACGTTGTAAGCACGCCCCTTGCCTGTTTCGCCTGTCGTCAGCCGTGTAATCGCCTGCACCACATCGTCTCCATAAACATGGCGCACCGGCAAATCCCTGCCTTCGGGAACTAGTATCGGTCCACCATCTTTAAGGCGCAGAAAATATCCGTAGATCCTGTCAAAGTGGTCGCGCTCGCTGTTCACCATTGGCAGGCGCAGACTGTTGAAAGGAAATTGCTGGCGCGTCCACGCACGAGCAAACACATCTTCTGCCTCACGCTTGCCGAAACCGTAAAGCCAGTTGCTGTGGTTTCCCTCGTCAGACTTCAGCGGCTCTGGCATTACCGGCCCGTCATAATCTTCTTCCTTAAACGGACGCTGCAATCCCACACGCACCAGATAGACCTGCCCGGTGCTGAGAAATATGTAGCGGCCCACGCGTCCGGCAAATAGCTCAACTGCGGCCTCAGCTTCAGCGCCGGTATACAGCGTTGTGTCCACTACCAGGTCGAATTCCCTGCCGCCCAGAACGTTTTTCAGCTGTGCTGGATCAGTCCGGTCACCGCGCAGGCGCTCTACTTCTTCCGGCAGATCATCACGCGTCTGGCCGCGATTAAACACCGCTACTTCATGACCTTCTTGCAGCAATCCCTGGACGATCGAAGGGCCAAGATTCCGTGTACCGCCTAGAACGAGTGAGCGCATGGCTTATTTTAAATTGATCT
>DASXZE010000341.1:0-4277 GCA_036502105.1 Candidatus Angelobacter sp.
CCGAGTTTTTTTCGCCAGAAAACATGCAGGCGATATTTAGTAAAAAGAGCGCCGTCGTCGGAGCTTAGCTGTTTTTAATCCCCCAGATTGTAAACGGCGCTTATTTTGACCGTGGAGAATTCGCTTCACTTTCCTCAGTCAAAATTCGGCGCCAGGAATATTCTTTGCAACGCTTCTGGGCCGCTGATCACAACTGGAACATGCAGCAAGTTACGCATAGAATGAACAGAAGAGGCACTATGGATGTTGCGATTTTTGGCGCTGGTATCGCTGGCCTGATGACCGGTGTTACGCTGCGCGCCCAGGGTCACCGCTGCAGCATCTATGAACGCATGCATCAGGGCCAGGAAACTGGCATGGGTTTCATCCTGATGCCTGAGGGCATTAACTGCCTGCAAAGTTTCGGTGTAGGGCTTAAAGGCGAATACAGCGGAGTTCCGCTGCACCGCTACTGCTGCCTGAGTTCTAGCGGCCAGGTTCTTTATGAGCAGCCTTTGCCGGGCGGCACGCGCAGCATCCGCCGGCGTGATTTGATTGGTGCGCTGCTGCGCGCACTGCCGGAAAATGAAGCCCCTGTTTTTGATGCGGAACTATCCGGCCTGGACTTTGACACCACAGGAAACACCACGCAAGCCCGACTGAATACAGGCGCCACCGTTAAAGCTGATCTTTATGTCAGCGCGGAAGGCATTCGCTCTCGAGCACGGCAGGCCCTGTTTCCAGATTGGTCTGCGCCGCAGGCCCGGGTTCTGGAAATTGTTGGACTGGTGCGCTGTAAAAGCACGGTCCAATGGACGCGGAATCACTTCAATAAATTTCACGCCGTCAGTGGTGGGATCGCCTTTGGAGTTCTGGCCGTCGATACAGAACACGTAATCTGGTATGTGCAATTTGACGCTGAGCGTTTCCCGCCTCCACCCGAGGACGCGCCAGATCTTACGCAGGCTCGGCAGGCATTTGTAAAAAACCTGGTTGGAGACTGGGCAGCGCCGGTGCCGCACCTGATCGACATCACTGATTCTTCCCACACACATCTCTGGCGGCCGATCGATACGGACCTTATTCCAGCTTTTTATCGCGGCAACCTGGTCCTGGTAGGCGATGCTGCACACCCGCTCTCACCCTTTACCAGCCAGGGAGTTTCGTCCGCGGTTTCTGATGCCGTGGCCCTGGCAGAAAACCTGCGGACACAGGCGACGCTGGAGTCCGCTCTGGGCCGTTATTCACTGGAAAGACGCGAGCAATGCGCGCCTTATGTCGACAAGGGACGAGAGCTGACGCAGCATTTTCTCTCCCCGCAGATTGGCAGCACCATTCTTCTGCCGATTGCCGAATCTGGGCACATAGAACCAGATTCTTTCTCAGACAATATCGTTCGCCTGGATCTTCTGCGGGAACGCGCCTTCAACATGCGCTGGGCGCAACAGCCTGAAGATGTGATTCCGCTCACTGCCGCCGATCCTGACTTTCCCATCTGCCCCGCCATTCAGGAGCAGCTTGTGCGCCATGTACGCGATGGCGTGCTGAGTTATGGCCCTGCCGAAGGGCTGCCGCAGTTTAAAGAAACCATAGCTGAGTGGATGCGTGCAACCCGCCGGATGAACTGCACCGCCGAAGATGTATTTGCCACAGATAGCGCTGCCTCCGGCATGGCCGTGGTGGCGCGAGCCAGCCTGGCTGCCGGCGACGAAGTTCTTATTCCTGATCCGGTAGATTTTCTTTTGCACCACACCGTGCGGCGCGCGGGCGCAGTGCCCGTACGAGTGAGAGTGGAACCAGGCACAACCGCTGCGCAGTTTATTGCCGCCATGGAAGCACACTTTACTCCACGCACGCGCATGCTGTGGCTGTGTAATCCGCACAATCCGCTCGGCGTGGTGTATTCACGGGAGTGGCAACAACACGTGGCAGAATGGGCCATCAGCCGCGGGCTGCGCATTGTTTCTGATGAAATATGGTCAGACATTGTTTATACGCCGCACCGCTACGTGAGCCTTGCCTCAATTTCGCCGGAAATTGCGCAGAAGACCGTAACTGTTTACGGCTTCTCCAAAAACTTTGCCCTGGCTGGGCTCCGCGTAGGCTGCGTGATTTGCCCGAACGCACAATGGAAAAAAGAAATCGTTGCCGCATCCGACGCGGAAAGCACGGTCTATGGAGTCTCAGTGCTTTCGCAGGTAGCGGTGATTGCCGCGCTCAATGACGGCCGCGAATGGCTTGCTGAATTTGTGCAGCACTTGCAAGCCCAGCGTGATTACGTGGTGGATCGACTGGCGGCGTGGCCGGGCGTGACCGTAAATCCGCCGCAGGGCACCTATGTCATATTTCCTGACGTACGGAGTTTGAGTCACGATTCTGAACATCTGTGCCAGCAACTTCGCGATCAAGCCCGCGTGGCATTGGTTCCCGGTGCGCCGCGCTGGTTTGGCCCTGGCGCCAGCGGACATCTACGTATATGCTTTGCCACATCGCGCCGCATTTTGCAGGAGGCCTTTGACCGCCTGGAGCCTGTGGTCGAGCAGCTGGCAAGCCACCGCGATCAACTTCCGAAAGTGGCCCTGGCCTGAATCCGCGATTTTGCAACGATGCTGCAAATGAATGTGCGTTTACTCTGTGCCGCTCTTTTACTCTATGCCGCTTTTAGGTTGCTCTGCTTCCTGAATGGAAACTGATTTTACATTCACGAATTCGCGAATGCCATGGTGACTCAGCTCGCGCCCGTAGCCTGAATGCTTCACACCGCCAAACGGAATGCGCGCATCTGAAGCCACCATACCATTGATGAACGCCTGTCCCGCCTCAATTTCATTGATGAACAGATCGCGCTCGGCTGGATCATTCGTCCAGGCGGATGCTCCCAGTCCAAAGATAGAGTCATTCGCAATCTCAACGGCATGCGCCATATCTTTGGCGCGATAGAGTGATGCCACCGGGCCAAACAGTTCGTCATCCTGTGCAGGCGATCCCTTGGGAATATCCGCCAGAACGGTGGGGGCAAAGAAATTACCTTTGCGATCAAGACGTTTACCTCCCAGCAAAACGCGCGCACCCATGGTAACCGTTTTGTTTACCTGCTCCTCCAGCCCTTTCAATACATCTTCTGTGGCCAGCGGCCCCACGTCAGTATCTTTCTCCATGGGATCGCCCACTTTAAGGGACGCCATGCGTGCTACAAACTTTTTCTCGAATTGATCTGCAATCTTCTCATGAACAATAAACCGCTTCGCCGCGATACAAGATTGCCCGTTGTTGATGACACGCGCCTGCACAGCAGTTTCCACCGCTTTCTCAAAATCCGCGCTGGGCATCACGATAAACGGATCACTCCCACCCAGTTCCAGAACAGTTTTCTTAAGCGCTTTGCCGGCGGCAGTTGCTACACTGCTGCCTGCACCCACGCTGCCAGTGAGCGTAACGGCGGCAATGCGGCGGTCTTCAATTATTTTGTTCACGCGGTCAGAGCCGATCAGCAATGTCTGAAAAACGCCCTCAGCAAAACCGGCGCGCCGAAAAATATCTTCAATCGCCAGTGCGCACTGCGGGACGTTGGAAGCGTGCTTGAGCAGGCCCACGTTGCCGGCCATCAGGGCAGGCGCGGCAAAGCGAAATACCTGCCAGAAAGGAAAATTCCACGGCATCACAGCCAGCACAGGGCCGATGGGCTGATAGCGTACAAAGCTTTTCGTGGCATTGGTCCTGGCTGGTTCGTCGGCCAGAAACTTTTCGGCATTCTCCGCATAGTAGCGGCAACCGGTTGCGCTCTTTTCAGCTTCCTGAATGGCAGACTTCAGCGTCTTACCCATCTCCTCGGTCATCAGCCTACCCAGCGTTTCTTTTTCCTTTTCCAGGATTTCCGCCGCGCGCAGCATCATGGCGGCACGCCGGGCAAACGGAACTTTGCGATGCTCGCGAAATGTAGCCGCAGCAAGCGCCAGCTTGTTCTCTACCGCTTCATCTGAGTGCTGCTCAAATTCGCGCAACAATTCACCGGTCAGCGGGCTCACGCTGGCGACAGTACGGCGCGGTAGCTCAACCACTTTTTGTGTGCTCATCACCAAATCTCCTGCTATTAACTTTACTTCTTTTTGGATGCCCTCGGCTCGAAGGGCGAATCCAGCAGCCTGGACAAAATCTTGAACTGTGGAAAGGCTTGGGCACTGCTGCCGATGGCGGCAGACAGTAAACAGCAAGTCATCGTACAATAATGAGGAGAGCTCGCTCCAGCGGAGAGGTGTGTGAGCGGTTGAAACAGGTGGTCTTGAAAACCACTGTGCCTT
>DASXZE010000342.1:0-5801 GCA_036502105.1 Candidatus Angelobacter sp.
GCAGTTTTATGTTGTCTTTATACGTGTCAATTCTGATAGCGCCCGTGGTGGAATCAATTTCGATCGGTGATTTGTAACTCTTTATGCGAATGTCGCCCTGAATGGCGGCCACCTTAATATCGGGTTTGTAACTTTCCAGCCTCACGTTGGTCTGGCGCGGCACATGGATCTCCAATTCAACGGCGGCTTCATAATTCAAGCCTTGCCAGCAGAAGACGCAGTCAGGATATTTCACCTCCACGGAAACATGATTGCCATAATTGTGGAAATTGATCTGAAGATTCTCCATCCACCATTTGCGCGTGGATTCACTGCCATCAAAGCGCTTGGTCACGTCCACCGTTACCTGGTTCGTGTCTGAGCCAGTTACGTGAATCGTGCCTTTGTAATTGTCAACGTCCAGCGAGCCGCCAGAAGAAAGATTGAAGCTGCGTTGAAAGCGTTCCGCCGGTTCATTCCCCGCGGACTGGCTGCGCATCAACGGTACAGTCAGCGCGATAATCCCCGCAAATACAACCAGGTATGCAATGGCCCGTTTCGTTTCAGAGTTCATGTCGCCTCCATGTCAATGTGCGCTATTGGCGGGACTCTTCCCATTGCTTATACGTTCGATCAGGACCTCTGGTTCCAGAACTTTTGGTTAGACGGGAAATGGGGGTAAAAGTCATCTTCAACCATCCGCCATCGTGACGTGGAGACGAATTTAGTGGAGTCCTGTTGTGTGCTTTGTGGCAAGCAGATCGGCGAAAGCCGTGAAGAGCCGAAGCTGGCCCACGCAGAGCGCGTACATAATTGTTCACTCAGCGTTCTTCGCGCCGCCACTTTTAACTAATCGATACTGATCGGGCTGGCGCTGTGCATGGCCTTTCCATCCGAGCAGAGAAAACTTTTTTGCCAAATCGCCAAACAAAGCCCAAATAAAAGAGACGCCGTATTTTGCACCGGCGTCCTTTTTCTTTGTAATAAACGGCAAACTACATCGACTTCAACAGCGTGAGCCAGCGCTCCCAGCTGTCTGTCCGCGCCTTTTTATTGGCGACGGCCATATCGTGTTTCTTCTTGGAGTCGGCATCGTCGCTGGTGTTGGCAATCGCGGCATCGTTGGCCGGGTCTTCACCGGCGCGCATAAATCCATGGCCCGCGCCTGCGTAAGTTACCGGCTCATATTTCTTGCCGGCAGCTTTCATCGCCGCTTCCGTTGCCGGGAGCGTCGCGCCAATGCGCGCATCTTCACCCGCGTAGAAGCCATAGACCGGAGCGGTGATTGCCGGAATATTTTCCGGACCCTGGCCATAGAACACAAACGCGGCGCTCAGGTCTTTGCGATTCGTAGCGAACCGGAATGACTGTCCGCCGCCCCAGCAGAATCCGCTCACGGCAATCTTGCCGTTGCTTGCAGGAATTTTCTTGGCGTAATCGGCCACGGCATTCAGGTCAGCCGTTACCTGGTCGCCGTTCAACCCAGAGACGCCTTTCATCGCGTCCTGCGTAGTGGCAAACTCCGCAGACCCGCCGCCTTTTGGCCCCATGCCAGAGAGCAGGTCAGGCGCAATGGCAATGTAGCCGTGCGAAGCCAGATCGTCAGCCACGCTGCGCGCCCAGTCCGTAAGGCCAAAAATCTCATGGATCACAATAATGACCGGCGCCTTCTGCTTGGTCTCAGGATAGACAACATAAGCCTGAACTGTGCGACTGTCATGCTTGATCGGCACCCATTCCCCGTGGCGCGGAGATTTTTCCAGTTTCTGTTTGGCCCAGTCCTGGGCAAAGCCCGTGGACAGGCAGAGCAATAAAGCAATCGTGATTCCCAAGGTTCGTTTCATGCCAGAAAGTGTATAGGGTTAAGGCAATGGCGACAACACGGGCAGCATGAAATTTCGGAGAGTGGAACGATGGGGGAAATAGACGGCGCGGAATTGTACAAGCTGCGGGTGCCCCACTCTTCGCCGTTTTTGCGAAGGGTGGGACTACACAATGCCTGTCGTACCATATTTGATTTACTTTTGTGCGATGCAATCTACCTGACGTGTTCTTCTCCGCGCCTCCGCGTCTCCGCGGTGAAATCCTCAAGCATATAGACAATCTACTTCCATGGGTGTAGCCTATCTACATGCCCAGGAAAGAACGCTATCAAAATCGAATTGAACTGCTCCAAGGCACTCTTGACCTGCTGATCCTGCAGACGCTTCGCTGGGGGCCGCAGCATGGGTATGGCATCAGCCAGGCCATCCGCAGTAATTCTGGAGAGGTCTTTCAGGTGGATACCGGCTCGCTCTATCCGGCGCTGCACCGGCTGGAAAAGCAGGAGTGGATACACTCCGAGTGGAAGGTCTCTGAGAACAAACAGCGCGTCAAGGAATATCGGCTGACGACGATGGGCAGAAAACAACTTGCTAGTGAACGGTCACGCTGGAAGCAGGTCATGGAAGGAATGGCTGGCATCCTGAATCCATCCGGGGAGGGAAGCAAGGCATGAGCTTGGATGACAAGGGTTTGAGTAAAGATGACAAGGGCTTGAGTAAAAAAGCCAAACGCGAGCAGGACCTGGACGAAGAAATTGGCAGCCATCTGCAGATGGCCGAGCAGGACCGCGTGGAGCGCGGGCAATCGCCGGAAGAAGCGTATTACGCTGCGCATCGTGAAATAGGCAACGTGAGCCTGATCAAGGAAGTCACGCGCGGCATGTGGGGTGGCAACTGGATGAGCACGCTGCTTCAGGATCTCCGTTATGGCGTGCGCGTGCTGCGCCGGAACCTGGGCTTTACGCTGATTGCCGTCTTCACCCTGGCGCTGGGCATCAGCGCTACCACCGCGATCTTTAGCGTTGTTTACGGCGTGTTGCTGAAGCCGCTTCCTTATGATCAGCCGGACCAGTTGGTACAGGTATGGGAGAAAAATAAAAGCGGCAATACTATGGCGATGGCTGATCCAAACTTTCAGGACCTGCGGGCACAGAACCATTCTTTGCAGGGGCTGGCGGAGTTCGGCGCATGGATTCAACCGGTTTCGCATGGTTCTGAGACCCGGCGGTTGATGGTAGCCACAGTCTCCAGTGACTTCTTTCCCATCCTGCGCGCGGCTCCCGTCGTGGGCCGCAGCTTTGCCACGGAAGACCAGCATCAGGGAGCGGCGCCGGCAGCGCTCGTAAGCTATAGCTATTGGAAGCAGGATTTGAACGCCACAGCAGATCTGTCCACGGCAAAACTGCGTGTTGGGAACCAGTCTGCTTCGGTCATTGGTGTGCTGCCTCCCGGCTTCCGTTTCCCGCAGGATTCCGATGTGTGGCTGCCACGGGAACTTGACGCGCCGTTGCCAAGCCGCACCGCGCATAACTCTGAAGCGCTGGCCCGCTTGCGGGATGGCGTTTCATTGGAGCAAGCGCAGGACGACCTTGACGCCATTGGCCGCGCGATCAAACGGCAATACGGCGATAGCGCGGATTTAATTGGCATTTCAACCACAAAGCTGCAAGACGCCTTGACCAGGACCGTGCGATCTTCATTGCTGATACTCCTGTTCTCCGTAGGCTTCCTGCTGTTAGTTGCTTGCGCGAACGTGATGAACCTTTTGCTGGCGCAGGCCGCCGCCCGCGAATCTGAATTGGCCATTCGCTCAGCCCTGGGCGCTTCCCGCGGACGCATGGTGCGCCAGTTCATGGCGGAAACTCTGCTGCTTACAATCGCGGGCGGAACGATTGGAGTCATCGCTGCGTTTTGGGGCGTGCAATGGTTGTTGCGTCTGGCTCCGCCGGAAACGCCGGGGCTTGCCAGTGTATCCATAAACTTGCCGGTGCTGTTTTTTGCTCTTGCCTTGTGCTTGATAGTCGCCGTGGGATTAGGAACATTCACGGCACTCCGCAGTAGCGGCAAAGAAATTCGCACGGCCCTGGCCGAAGGCGGAAGAGGCAGCTCCGGAAGTTTCAGCACACAACTCATCGGCCGCACAATTGTCGTGATGCAGCTGGCCATCACCATGAGTCTCTTGATTGGCGCTGGCTTGCTGGGCCGCAGCCTGATGCGGGTTTTATCTGTGGATCCCGGTTTCCGCACCGAGCATGTTGTCACGCTCGACCTTGCACTGCCAGATGCATTCGTTCCTGAACAGAAAATTCGCCGCGTGCAGTTTTTCAACGATCTTTTTCTGCGCCTGAAGGCGTTGCCAGGGGTTGAGGACGTTGGCGGCACAAATTCATTGCCTCTGGCCGTTGGCATCAGCGGCGATGGTGGCTTTGCCGAAGTGAATCCGCAACAGCTTTCACCGCGGATACAGGAGATAATCAAGCGCGCCTCAGCCGAAGATATCAAAGACGACAGCCCGCTGATCAAAGAGGTTTCTGAATTTTATGGACAGTTGTTCCGTGATCCTAAACAGGCAGGCTACGCTGATTATGCTTCTGTAAGTGAGGGCTATTTCCGGACGATCGGCATTCCACTTGTTCGCGGACGCCTCTTTGATGACCGTGATGGCATGGACGCGCCACATGTTGCCCTGATTAGTGAATCGCTGGCCCGCGCGAAATGGCCGAACCAGGATCCTCTTGGCCGCAACATTGAGTTTGGAAATATGGATGGCGATTTGCGGTTGCTGACCGTGGTGGGTGTGGTGGGAGATGTGCGCGAGAGCGATCTGGAAAAGCTGCCGCGCCCAACCATTTACGTGAATTATCGCCAGCGGCCGCAGCGGACCACTCAATTCAGCGTGGTGATTCGCACCGCCGGAGATCCTGCTGTTGTAATCCCGTCAGCCCGCAAAATTATTCACGACCTTGATCCTGACGTTCCGCCCAGCACCAATACTTTTACCGCTATCTTTGCGGCTTCAACCAATGCACGCCGCTTCAACCTTGTTTTGATTGGCATTTTTGCCGGCACTGCGTTGCTGCTGGCCGTGGCGGGAATTTATGGCGTGCTGGCTTACTCCGTTGCTCGACGCACAAGAGAAATGGGAGTCCGCATGGCCCTGGGAGCAACCGTGGGCAACGTGCGCAGATTAGTAATGGGCCAGGCGATGACCACCACGGCCCTTGGCGTGGTGCTTGGCCTGGTGGGATCGTTTATTCTCATGCGCTTCCTGCAATCGATGCTGTATCAGGTAGGCTCGGCTGATCCGCTCACGTTTGCCGCGGTTGCGGTTCTGCTTTTTGCAGTTGCGCTGCTGGCTTCTTATCTGCCGGCACGGAGAGCCACAAAAGTTGATCCAATTGTGGCCCTGCGGCACGAATAAATGTCGCTATGAAATCAGCTACATGTTTTTTGGCTGCGTCATGCTGAACCAGTTGCCAAACGGGTCGCTGAAGACTGCTTCCACGCCGTAAAACTGGTCTTTGGGCGGAGAGATAAATTCCACGCCCTTGGCCTTCATCTCTTCATAGGTCTTGTGGCAGTCAGCGGTCTGGAACACGCCCGCGCCGAATGTGCCTTTCTTCATCAGCCCGCGGATCGTCTCCACATCTTGCGGCGTAATCTTCTGTACGCCCGCGTCTGTAAAAGGCGACGGCTGAACTTTCATCAGGATAATTTCCATATCAGACTGGCCTTTGGGGCTCACCGTAAGCCAGCGAAATCCGTTGGGCATGGATTCATCCATCTTTAGTTCAAAGCCGAGTTTGTTCACGTAAAAATCCTTGGCCACATCCTGATCAAGGACAAAGATTGCGGAATGCGACATGCGCTGAATCATTGCGGGGTTCTCCTGTTCTCAGAAAATCCTAAATCAAAAGGACGGGTCACAGGCTTCTTCATTCTTGCTGTTTATTTTTAGTTGGTCGTTTAGCGTCCGCCGAATGCGGAAAAGAAACATGC
>DASXZE010000343.1:0-20978 GCA_036502105.1 Candidatus Angelobacter sp.
TGGCGACATTATGAGCCTGGCGGTAAAACTTTTTGATGGACGCATTGACCAGGTACGCTACCGGACGCGCGGCTGTGTGGCTTCGATTGCCGCCGGTTCGTGCCTTACAGAGATGATGCAGGGCAGATCGCTGGCGGAGGCATCTGAGCTGAAGCGTGAACATCTGATCGAAGCACTGGGTGGATTGCCTACAGCTTCAGTACATGCAACGCATCTGGCTATTGACGCACTGGCGCAGGTGCTGAAAAAACTAGGGACGGCCAGTTGACGTTTCTGCAACCTTCATAAGCCGAACCAATACGACTGATAAATACTGCTTATCATTGAGGCAACAGCGCAGCCCCTCAGGGCTTCACAACATTAAATCTGCCACGATTTTGCGGATTGGCAGTACAATATTTCTCCAAGTAGCACTCATTCCAGCCCAGGAACGAGACAAGGAACCGAATATGCCGTTCGCGATATTTTTGCTCATGTACGTAAGCACCTTTACGGCTCCCGGCTCGTCCGTGGATGGAGTGAAAATTGTTACGCGCCAAGTGACCGGCGGCTTTACCGATACACGCACTGAATACCTGGCGGCAGACCGTCTCAGAAACGAATGGCAGTCACAGATGCGCGATGGCAATGGGCCTCCGATGGCGACCATTATCCTGCATGGCGACCGCGACCGCGTTTACATGCTGGACCTGACAGCCCACGAGTACGTGACATACGAAACCGGTGTCCGCAGCGCCAGCGTTGGGATCAAACCCAAACCGATGACGGACTCCGGCGGCACGCTGCAAATCTGGATCGACAACACTGACACCGGCGAACGCAAAGAAATTTTTGGGCACATTGCCCGACACATCATTAGCCGCGAAAAGCGGACAGTCAGCGCGGGCGCCTGCTCCAAGCCTTCCATAAGCGAGACTGACGGCTGGTACATTGAGAGCTCCGTGATGCCGCAGTGGCAGCAGCAGAAAAAGAACACCTATGGCGTGGTAGTGGCTTCAGAGGTTTCCCTCAGCACCAGTGACAAATGCGCGGACAAGATGGACAAAATTGAAGTCCACCAGACCGGCGCGGAAACCGGCTTCCCCATAAAAATAACCACCACGCTGCAGAGCGAGACCACACAGGCCGACGGAAGCGCGCACACGATCTCTTCCACATGGGGCTCAGAAGTGGTGGAGTTGAAAGAAGCCCCGCTGGAACTGGCGCTGTTTGACGTGCCCAAAGACTTTCAGCGCGTGGACTCACTCAGGAACTGGGCGGCCAAAACGCCTCGGCAGCAGACCAACTGGGAGTGGTTTAAAGAAAAAGTCCAGGAGCTGTTTCGGTAGTTCAGCTTTTAGTACATAGTATTTAGTACTTGGCTTTTGGCTTTTGGCTCTTGGCTCTTGAACTCTAGTCCTGAGTTCTAGTATTAAAGTCTGACCCCTAAAATCTGGCTTTTAACTTTAAACTTTTAGCCCCACACGCGGTGTGCTGTCTCCATGACCAGCCGCAATTTGGCCCATTGTTCTTCTTCCGTTAAAAGATTGCCTTCCATGGTGGACGCAAAGCCGCATTGCGGACTCAGCGCCAGTTGCTCCAGCGGAATGTAAGTCGCCGCCTGCTGGATTCTGCGGATCAGCGCGTCACCGCTTTCCAGTTGCGGACGCTTGGAGCTTACCAGCCCCAGCACCACGCTTCTGCCGGAAGGAACAAAGCGCAGCGGCGCAAAGGTGCCGGAGCGCTCATCGTCATACTCCAGCAGAAAACGGTCTACGTTGATGCCGCCAAAAAGCTTGTCAGCAATCGCGTCATACCCGCCTTCGGCATACCAGTGGCTGCGATTGTTGCCGCGGCACAGATGCAGCGCCAGCGTCACGCCGGGGCGTCGAGCAGCGTCAAGGCAGGCATTGTCCGCGCGTATGGACTCATCCAGCAGGTCGTTAGGTTCCACCTGCATTTCCTTGCGAATCCACTCACGCCATTTCGGATCAATGTAATAGCTGTAGCGCGGGGCATCAATCTGTATGTAATTCACGCCCTCGGCCACCAGCTGCGCCATGTCAGCCTTTACGATCTCCACAATGTCCCAGAGCAGCTCTGAGTGGTTGCGATAAACACGGTCCGTAACGCCGCGCTTAAAAGAGATAGCCGGAAACTGCGTGGCGCTGGGCAGCGTAATCTTGATCCGTCCCGGGCTGTGTCGCTTTAAAAAGCTGAGCTCATGCCCGGTGAGCGGGGCCACCTGCTTCAGCTTTGACGTAACAACGCCGGCCACGCGGCTTACGTCAGCGTCCTCTGACTTGCGGGGACCGCCTTCTCCATTGGCGCTGACGCTAGCCGGCTCCAATTCTGACAGCCATGTGCGATTCGTAGTGTCAGAGAAGTCAAAGCCCTCGACGGCATCAGTAAAGTCGCTCATAAAATTCCGGCGACGCAGCTCCCCGTCAGTAAACACTTCAAAGCCCAGCTCTTTCTGGCGCGCCAGTACACGCTGTATGTGCTTG
This sequence comes from Candidatus Angelobacter sp., assembly GCA_036502105.1. Classification (GTDB taxonomy): domain Bacteria; phylum Acidobacteriota; class Terriglobia; order Terriglobales; family Acidobacteriaceae; genus Angelobacter. The sequence continues at coordinate 2,487 of DASXZE010000343.1, forward strand.
TCTTCCAGCGCGCGCAGCCGTTCAGGATCAAACGCAGGGCTACGCCGGGCCTCAAGCAACTCAGCCGGTCTTAAAAAGCTGCCAATATGTTCCGCACGATACGAGATGGACATGAAATAGCAGAGCTACAAAGGCGTGGATTCGTCACGCCGGGGCTTGCCTCATCGTACAGGAAGTGGACGGCAGGGGCAAAATGGGGGTGATCCGTTTCGGGCGAGTCATGTCCCATGGGCAAACTTCGGCTCCCGAAACTGCACCCACCCCGTCATTTTTCCATTTTCATTGCAAACAAAGGCACTTATTCAATTCGGCCCTAGCACGGCCCTTGGACGGTGCTCGCACGGCCCCTGCACCGCCCCTGCACGGCCCAAGCTCCGACCTTGGACGGCCCAAGCCCAAGCCTGGTCGGCAGTGGGTCGCAAGTTGTTACGTCTTGCGCCGATCGCTGTCTGCTTAGCCTGTCCCGGTGTTCCGCGAAGCCTAACAGCTAATTTTCAAATAACAACTCCTGCTCACACCCTGAGGCGCAGCCAGATAATAGCGCTATACATTGAGCGAATCAATAGCGAATTAGGACAATGGCAGGTAATTATCCCTTGGCATCAAATAGCTCTACGGTATACGGTACCTAGATGGACTTGATGCTGCTAAGAACCTTCCAATTTCAAGTGCAACTTCAATGCAGGTTTGTCTCGAAAGCTTCAGACGATATTGAAGCTGCTATAAAACAAGGCAAGACCAGAGAGCAAGTACAGGATATTTTTTACAGCGTGCAAAACCTGCTAAATGCCGCTGCAAATATTTCCAAGGCGCTCTGGGGGCCGAAAGGAAAGCTTGCAGCCCAGAAGGAAGCCTTGAGGGATAGTCTTGGAATAACAAATGATTCCCCACTACAAACCCCAGACATGAGAAATAATTACGAGCACTTTGATGATCGCCTAGACCTATGGTGGAAAAATTCTAACAGTCGCACATTTGTTGATATGACCGTTTTGTGGAGCAATCCCGATTTCAAAGGTATAGATCCCACGGATAGATTTAGAGCGTACGACCCAAAAACAGGCGACCTGTCTTTTTGGGGCCAGGAATTCAACCTCAAGGCAATTGTGGATGAGGCTCGCCGTATCCTTCCGGTAGCTCTTGAAGAATATGGAAAACCGTTTGCATAGGCAAAGACGAGAGTACCTCTGGAATTGGCCAGCATTTTATTTCACATGGTTCTACCGACGACTCGGAAATAAAGGGTGTGCAAAAAAATCTATCTTGAACATACTAGAATATAAAATTACGATACGCGCCGTATGCAAAAAGACCCATTTATTCAATATTCGGTAACGGCGTTTTACCACTTCACGGATCGTCGAAATCTCAAATTAATTCGCGATGCTGGAGGACTTTATTCGCTAGCTAAGCTTCGTGAAATGAAGATGGAGGTTCCTGCTCCCGGAGGCAATGAGTGGAGTCACGACGCTGATCAGCGCAAGGGACTCGACCAATACGTCCATCTCTGTTTTAAGAATAACCATCCAATGGAATTTGTAGCGCGACAAGAAGGGCGTATAACGGATTCTGTTTTCCTTCGTATTCATCCGGCAGTTGTTCAAAGGCAAGGAGTTAAGTTCACCGCCGATGTTTCGAATAAACGCGGAGTGGATGTTTACTCGATTGAAGAAGCTCAGAAAATAATCGATTTTGATGTACTCTACACTCGTACCGACTGGACTGTCCCTGAAATACAGCAACGTTTGCGGCAGGCCGAAAAATACGAGATTCTCGTACCAGATCATATTCCTCTTGAGCTAATAAGGAATCTACCCGATGGCTGAGCGACCAATTTTTATTCCGGCTCCGAGCACGCCTGAACTAGTCAAAGAAATCTCTTGTCCTCTTGTCTGGAATTCAGGATTCGCTCTTGTGCAGAAGAAGAAAAATATTAAGGCTCTTCACGAATCAGCTCGATTGGCCGGATACGCTCCCCTATTAGAGGTATCCACGAAATCCGACGAAAAGCTAGGCCAACACTTAAGCGCGTTTCATCTTAAGGTCAGCACTAACCATTCTGGCAATATTCCCTTAGAATCCGCCTTCCAAGGCAGCAAGATATTTGAGCACGGCGGTCCCTTTACGGATTTATACTCTGCCGAGCCTAAAATGGCCAAGAGGGATCCCAGGTTACAAAACTCTGGTCGGTTAATAGCATTTGAGTTCGAGGGAATTCGGTTTCCGCTTAATCCGAAAACGGTCTTTTATGATTGGCTATACATTAATGCCATCTTTCCTCATCGCGAGTGGCTCTGTCGCTTAGACCGATATGCTGGCTTTACCGATATCGAATTCAATCCTGAACGGTCAATAAACTGTCAGGCCCGTTCGTGTGCTTTATTTGTCGCCTTGCAGTCTAAAAATCTCTTAGAAAATGCAACGGAGTCTCCAGGGGCATTTATCGACCTGATGTCACTACACCACGTATATTCGCATGTGCAGGAGAAAATCACTCTAACTCCTCTTTTCCGAGAGGATTCCGCCTAAGAAAACTATCCCCGATCCCGCAACAACCCAATAATGTCATCCGCAGTAATAATCCCGGCCAGACGCTGTTCTTCATCCACTACGGGCAGGGTTAGCAGGTTGTATTTATCGAACATTTCGGCCACGTCTTGTTCAGACGCTCCGGCTTCGCAGAAGATTACGTGTTCCGGGGTTAGCGCGCCCAGGCGGGTGCCTCCGGGGGCTAATACTAATGAGACCAGGGGCACTGAGCCGACCAGTTTTTCCTGGGCATCCACCAGATAAATGGTGTTCAGGGTCTCAACCGGGCCTTCAAATGACCGCAGGCGGTCAATGGCGTCTCCCACGGTGTGCTCGGCGGAGAGCGCTATATAGTCGGTGGTCATGCGGCCGGCGGCGGTGTTTTCATGGAAGGCCAGCAGCTCGGACACTTCCTGCCGCTCTTCCGGCTCCATCTCTTCCAGAATCTCTTCGGAGGTTTCCTGGGGCAGGTCGCCTAGCAGGTCAGCGGCGGCGTCTGGGTCCATTTCTTCCAGGATGTCAGCGGCCTTGTCTGAATCAATGGACCGCATGAGTTCGACCTGCATTTTGGGGTCGATCTCACCCAGGGCCTCGGCGGCGACCTCTTCATTCAGCGACCCGAAGACGGCTTCGCGCTCGGCCGGCGCCAGTTCTTCGAGGATGTCCGCAATGTCCGCCGGATGCAGCTTGGAAAGGCGCTCATAAGCCAGGCGCAGATGCACACGGCGCGCCGGGTCGGTTTCAATCAGGTCCACGGCTTCCCAGGGAATGGACTTTTCCGGCATCCGCAGAGCCAGCGCTTCAATGGCCCGGTTGGGAGCAAGGCCTTTGAGCAGACGGCGAATAGCGCCACGCAGACCGATATCGACGCGCCCGACTTTGAGCCGGAGCGTGCCGTTATGCTGTTCACGGCGCAGATCAACGTCATTCACGCGGACTACTTTGCGTCCGGAAACGTCAATGATTTGCTGGTCAAGCAGGTCACGCTCCAGTAGCAACAGGCCGTCAGAGCTGGCCATGGGCAGCCAGTCCAGGGCAGAGCCGCTGACTTGAATGGAGGAGCCGATCAAGGTCCGCACCTGATACGCAGGCATAAGGCGGTCGCCTTCGCGGGTTTTGACCAGAAAATCTGAGATACGGTTGGGGTCATGCTGTGGAGAGATGGCAACTTCACGCACGCTGCCGGCAAACGCGCCTGAACTGTCATAGACAGAGGCGCCAAGAATGCTCGAAAGTGCGATCTCTTCTCTCATAAACCCTATGAATGGAGAATAACGAATGTGGTTTGATGTGGCCAGAGCAATATGAAACTTTGGCGGCAAAAATCGGGTGGCAGCGCGGAATCATCCCGCGTAATCTAAAACTGGGTGAATCAGGCATGTGAAAACCAGGCGTGGATGAAAATCAGATGAAATCTCAAGAAAGCAGAGCAGCATGGTGTGAAGAATATTGGGTGTGAAGAATATTGGGGTGTGAAGGATATTGGGTGTGGAAAATATAGGGTGCGGAAAATAAACGGCGCGCGGGAAATAATCTGAATCTTCATTCGGGCCAAAATGATCCTGTTATAGAAGGAGTCTTACATGGGAATCCAGGTCAATGATATGCATCTGCTGCGCGACCAGCTCACCAGTCGCCGGCAAAAACTGGAAAGCGCCGTGGCCCGCAGCGCCATGGCCCGCAACGCCCTGGAAAAGACCCAGACGGCCAACCTTTTGCAACTGCTGGAGCAGGTGGACCGCGCTCTGGAACGCATGGACCGCGGCTCCTTCGGCATCTGCGAGGTTTGCCATACGTCAGTGGAAGCTGAGCGTCTGTTTTCTGACCCGCTCACGGCCATCTGCCTGGAGTGTCTCAATCCCGCTGAGGCCCGCGCACTTGAGCAAGATCTGCATCTGGCGGCCAAGATTCAAGCTGGACTTCTGCCCCGGCGCGACTTTTCCGTTGCCGGCTGGAAAGTGGCCTACCACTATGAGCCTGCCGGACAGGTCAGCGGCGATTATTGCGACCTGGTCCCGCATGGCAATGACCTGTTTTTCATGGTGGGCGATGTTTCCGGCAAAGGCGTGGCCGCCGCCATGCTCATGTCGAATCTGCACGCGCTGTTTCGCGTGTTAATCCCAACTGGACTGCCGCTGGAACAGCTGGTGGAACGCGCCAACCGTCTCTTTTGTGAAAGCACCCTGCCCACGCAATATGCAACGCTGATTGTGGGCAAGGCAGATGCCTTTGGCAACGTTGAAATATGCAATGGGGGACATCCGGCGCCGTTTCATATGGGCCAGCAAGGCGTGACAGCGATTGATGCTTCCACTGTCCCGATTGGGCTTTTTTCTGACCAGAAATTTTTCTCTACCACCCTGCGCACCTCTCCCGGTGACAGTCTGGTGATCTATACCGACGGAATCTCAGAAGCGGAGAACCCAGACGGCACGGAATATGGCTCGGCTTCCCTGGATACGCTGCTGAACTCGTGCCGGGAGCTGCCATCGCGCGAGCTGGTGGACCGCTGCTTAAAAGAGGTAATGGCATTCCGCGCGGGTTCGCCACGGATGGACGATCAGGCACTCATGGTGCTGCAATTCGTCCCGGCGGCGGCAGCTGCTTTGGATGAAAAACAGGCCAGCTAAGACCGGCTAGAGCAGCGCGGCGCAGATGCAAAAAAACTCAGGAATGCGGTTTTGCCGACTTTCCAAGGCACTCTGGGTTTGACAATTCGCTATCCGGATAGGCACACTTAGAAATTCGCTACAGAAGTGTGTTCGCCCAGGCCGTTTAAAACAAATACCCTAGTGAACCGCCCCATGACAAACCGGGTCTCATACACGTTGGAATCAACCCTGGAAAGCGTCAATCAGGCTGAGCAAAAAGCTTCAGAGGTTGCCGTACGCGCAGGCCTGGGTGAAGACGAGCAATATCAGGTGGCCATGGCTGTGCGTGAAGCCGCGGTGAATGCAGTGCTGCACGGCAATGCTTATGATCCAGGAAAAAGATTTACGGTGGCGTATGAAACCACCGCCATGGACCTGGTGATTACCATTACAGACCAGGGCAAAGGGCTGGACGTGGAATCGCTGCCCGATCCGCTGGCCCCGGATAACCTGATGAAAGGCTCAGGGCGCGGAATTTTTCTGATTCGTGCCTTCATGGACGAAGTAAAGATCCGGAACACGAATCCTGGGACGGAAGTCACATTGATCAAACATACCGGCCGCAACGCGGCAAATGCCAAGGAGGAGGAAGCACAGTGAGCATGAAAGTTAGCAATCGGCAAGTGGACGGCGTCACCATTGTGGATATGAGCGGCCGCATCACCCTGGGAGAGGGCAGCGTGGTATTGCGTGACAGCATCCGCGACCTGATCAGCAAAGAGCAGAAGAAAATCCTGCTCAACCTGGGCGACGTGACATACATTGACAGCTCCGGCATTGGCGAACTGGTCAGCGCGTTTACCGCCGTGCGCCGCGAGGGCGGCGAGTTGAAGCTGCTGAAACTGACCAAGAAAGTCCATGACCTGCTGCAGATCACCAAGCTCTACACCGTCTTTGATATTAAAGACGATGAAGCGGCAGCCATCCAATCCTTCGCTAAATAATCAGCCAGACGGCAGGTGAGTTTCGCGCTCGCCTGCCAACGGTTCCCCATGCCCAGAATCTCACGCATCCCCAGATCAGAAGCTACGCCAGAAGTCGCAGAAGTTGAGCCGGTTTGGCGGCGTCTGAGCCGCCAGGCGAAATCCCGAGCATAGCGAGGGATCTCAAGCAGTACTTTTTGAGCTTATAAAATATGCCCAGGATTTCACGCATCCCACGATCAGAAGCATCGCCGGAAGTCGCAGAAGTTTATGACGACTTCATGAAGACGCGCGGCAATATTCCCAACATGTTTCGCACCGTCGCGCATAGGCCGGAAATTATGCGCACCATGGTGGCGCATTTTAAAGCCGTGATGGAAACCGGCACTGTGCCGGCAAAGTTGAAAGAGCTGTTGATTGTCCGCACCACGCAGATCAATCGCTGCGAATATTGACTGGCCTCTCACACCGTCTTGGCAAGACGGCATGGCTGGACAGACGACCAGATCAACGATCTGGCCAACTTTGAACAACGCGCAGATTTTTCCGCCAAAGAAAAAGCTGCGTTGCGACTGGCAGAGCGCGTGACCCGCGACGCCCACACCGTTGACAATCAACTCTGGGACGAACTGCGCCAGCACTTTGATGAAGGTGAAATGGTGGAGCTGCTGGCCGCGATTGGGCTGTTCAACTATTTCAATCGGTTCAATGACGCGCTGGAAATGGAACCGACAAAGTAGCTTGCTCATCTGCTTAAAAGATGATCCGCTGATAGACGATCTGCTTATATATGATCTGCTTATATCTGCTGAAAAAACTGCCCGATTCCTGAGATTGCTCTAACTTTTGCGCCTTTAACGGATGGCACGGCGATTGCATTCATTCATCATAATGCGACGATTGCTCTGATGAAACCGGCAAGTCCTGCCGATAGCACTGGAGTAAGAAGTCCGCAGCGAATCATTCGTAAAGAGGTATTTTATGTCTGTAGCCGGAATAGCGAGTACCAGCGCCTTTCAGCCTGATTACGCGCAAACTAATTTCAAGAAAGCAAAGAGCGACTTCTCTCAGCTTGGCCAGGATTTACAGTCCGGCAATTTGAGCCAGGCCCAGGCAGATTTTGCCACCTTGCAAACAGATGCTCCCCAGGCGGGACAAAACTCCAACAGCCCTATCGGACAGGACTTTAATTCTCTGTCACAAGCCTTGCAGTCGGGCAATCTTGCCCAGGCGCAGCAAGCGTTCTCTACTACGCAGACTGACCTGCAGAATGTTGGTCAGGGCCATCATCATCACCACCACGGCGGCGGAGGCAGCAGCAGCTCACAGGATTCCGCCATCTCACAGGACTTCACACAGCTGGGCCAGGCCCTGCAGTCCGGTGATCTTTCATCCGCGCAGTCTCTTTTCTCAAGCCTGCAGAATGATTTGCAGCAATACCGGAATAACTCAGGCAGCCTTACCAGCGGCTCGACCTCTGCCACCAACACGCAAACAGCCACAGCCGCAGCGACTCTGGCGGCAACTTCCTCACTCAGCGTACTTGGGTGAAGAACAATTTTTTTCTAGGGACTTATTCTTTAGAAGTTGACCGAAGAGAAACATGACACAGCGGGCTTGAGGCCTGCACCCGCTGTGTTTTTACTTCTGTGATTTTTACTTCACGGCAATTTTATCTTTGATGGCGTTGAACTCGTCCGGTGAAACGGCGCCGCGCGTGCCCACTTCGTCGCGCGTGTGATACGGACGGCCGGCAACGATGCGGTCAGCCGTGTCTTCGTCCACGCCGGGCAATGTCTGCAACTGCGCCTTGGTGGCGCGGTTCACATTCACCGGCGGATCATCCGACCGCAAGCCCTGCTTCACGCCTTGAGCGGCGGCCTTGGTTTGGGCCACGGCTTCCTTGGCGTCTTTCTTCAATTCAACTGCAGCCACTTTGCTGCTTTCTTTAATCTGCTCCGTGGCTTTCGCTGCTTCCTGTTTGGTCTTTTCCGTGTCTTGCGTGTTGCATCCAGCAGCCAGCAGACAAGCGCCTGCCAGCGCGGCAATAAGAATCGGTTTCATGTTTATACATACCCCATCAATGCGAGAATCACAACAATCACCAGAATCAGTCCCAGCCCGCCCATTGGGCGATAGCCCCAGTTGCGGCTGTGCGGCCATGCCGGGAACACACCAATCAACATCAATACCAGAATAACCACCAGAATCGTTACCATTGCGCCTCCAACGTTCTCTCAATTGGAGTGCGGGAAGCTGGTGGGAGTTGGCCAGAAGCGAGCAGCACTTAGTCATTTGTGCTTAAGTAAATTCGCGTGCGCTGATACAACCCGGATGGGAATCAGAGTTTTGCAAAGCCAAAAGCCAAAAGCCAAAAGCCAAAAGCCAAAAGCCAAAAGCCAAAAGCCAAAAGCCAAAAGCTAATTGCCATTTGCTAATGGCTAATTGCTATTTCCTCCCTCCCAAAAAATCAGCCGGAGAACATTTGTCTCCGGCTGTGATTCGAGTTTAATTAGGAGAGAGATTTTTCTGCTGTTACGCTGTGCGTCGCGGACGAATACTCAGGTCGCGCACCTGCGCCATTAAGCTTGAGCGCTGCATGGAGTCGAGCTTGCCCAGATACTGCACTACCTCGGCGATGAACTCATCATGCATCAGGTCGGCAATGTCATCTTCCAGCGAACGGTTTGCGCCTTTGAGCAGGTCCGCCATGGAAACTTCCAGGGCCGTGGCCAGCCTCTGCAAGGACGAAAGCGTGGGCATGGCTTTTTCATTTTCAATTTTTGAGACGTAAGTGCGCGGCACCTGCATGCGCAAGGCAAGCTGGCGTTGGCTCAGTCCAGACTTTTGCCGTAGCATACGAATGGACGAAGCAACCTGCAAATGAGAGTGGTGGCCGTTTGTGGGTGCCTCAACTGGCACCTGGATTTCCAGGATTGGTTCGGGCTCGTCCTCGTCCAGCGAGGTACGGCATTTTCTGCAAAGATTGTTATTGGTCCGAAATTGGACGAGATGACAATGGTCGCAACGAACAACTTCCCGGGAATCAACCGGCGCTAGAGCTGTAGCCATGGATGATTTCGGAGTGCCAGAGCAGGCTGTTTCTCCAAAAATCTGTACTGCTGGGAACCCCGAACTAACCTAGTTTCAATGATGAACTCAGGGTTGTCAACAGTAAACTTAGGCAAAAATGGGAATTAATAGTAGAAAATAGGGGAATAAATAGAGAAAACAGGTATAAAACGCGGAGATAATACCAGTCATTGGTCAAAAGAATAGGTCCGAAGAATAGGGTCAAACAAATTGGGGTCAAATAAAATATGGATCAGACCGACATGGATCAAAAACTTGATGGAAACCAACTCGATAGAAATAAAGCCTGGAGCCTGCTCTGCGAATACACCCAGTCAGAGAGCCTTCGCAAACATATGCTGGCCGTGGAAGTATGCATGCGCGCCTACGCCCGCAAATTCGGCGAGGACGAAAACAAATGGGGCATCACCGGACTGCTGCATGACTTTGACTATGAAAAATATCCCACGCCGGCCGAGCATCCGATTGTGGGCAACAAGATTCTGGAAGAGCGCGGCTACCCCGACGATGTGCGCCGCGCCATTATGTCCCACGCCGACTACAGCGGCGTGAAGCGTGAAACCCAGATGGAAAAAGCGCTCTACGCCTGCGACGAAGTCTCCGGGTTCATCACCGCGTCCGCGCTGGTGAAGCCAAATAAATCACTGGCTGAGGTGGAAGCCAAGTCCGTCCGCAAAAAAATGAAGGACAAAGCCTTCGCCCGCAGCGTGAATCGCGACGACATTATCAACGGCGCAGCCGACCTGGGCGTCGATCTGGAAGAGCACATCGCATTTTGTATTGAGGCGATGAAAGGGATTGCCGGGGAGTTGGGGCTGCTGGGGAGTTAGTAAATTTTCGGCACTTTAAGCTGTTGGGAATAAAAGTGGAAATACATATTGGCGTAGACGGACAAGCTCATGAGCATTGTGCTGGAGCAGAGCATGTCCCCAAGCATCGTCAGAGTCTTCCCGGCAATCCTTTGCTAATTTAGCACCTATTTCCTCATAGCTACCCAAAATGGGTTTCAGAAACTCCGGTTCGCTCAACGCACCGAGAATAAAAACACGGTCAGTCAAATCACCAGGAACGCTATCACGTGCTTGCTGTAGCCTTCCAGCCTGCTGATTATCAAAATCGATTAAAAGCACTATAAATCGAGTTAGATAACGACGCATTTCTGGCACATGGACCAATCTGAAAATGTCGAGAACATTGACCCAACCGCGAGCCACACTTAGTACTTGCATCTGCCGCTGCCGGTTCCACGGCACTTCATTGTAAAAACCGTTAGCCACTTGACGGTTTGCATCATCTTCAGGAAGTACCAAGACATGTTGCCGATCTTTATTAACACTCATGGTTCCACGTCACCACGAATTAACGCGTTTACAATATCCCCTTCGATACTCAATTGATCAAGACGGCGCACGAGCGTCGGTTCAAGATGACTCCTCCGATATAAATAAAGGGTGTTCTCATCGGAAAATCGAGTAATTGCTTCTGGGTTATGTGAGGTTGCGATGAACTGGCCGCCAGATTGAGAAATCTTGCGAAGAGATGCAACAAAGTGCCCAACCTCTGACAGTGCAAGATAGTTATCGGGTTCATCCCAGAAGCAAAGCACTGGACCATAGGCCTCATTTGCGGCTAATACAACGGCACATATCATGAAACATTTTTCTCCATCAGAAAGATCTTCAAAAGGGAGATTAACGCTCGATTGATCGTTGGAAAATTGTACCGTTAAATTTCTGAAATCATTACCAACTACCGGATTCTTTATGTCTTTAAAATCGGGCATTACCTGCTTAAGATATTCATCAATCCTGCTATAAGCTGATGGCGCATACGCCAAAAGTCCCGAAAACCATGCACCAAAATTAGTAACCTGAGGGTTTGGTTCTAATGTTTCGTTCTCGGAATCTCCTCGAATCAAACTGGGCATCGGTCGGAGTATGAGCATTCGCGCAAGCCATTGCCTAAAAATAAACAACGGGTCATTTGTCGATTGTTCCTGAACCACTGGCAGGGCGACGAGATGCCAATCGAGGAAAAAACTGGCCTCCTTTTGTTGTCCCAGTCTCGTCAGTCGGACTTTCGCCTCTTCTCGAACATAAATTGGCTTTCCATCAACTGAAAGTTTTTCTTCAAAAACACGGAGTTCTTTAAAACCATTGGGAAGCTCAAAACAAATAGAGTACCCGTAAACACTGGCCGCTAATTCAACCTCAATCTCGAATCGCATCGGCATCTGCCCACGTCCGAAATCCTTCGGCTTCACCAACTCACCTACACGGTTAGTACGGCGAGCTATTCTTTGCAGAATTTCTAAAGCAAATGCAACTGTAGTTTTGCCGGTGCCATTCTTTCCAATGAGCAGGGTTGACGACCGCTTCATCGGCAGTTCGAAATTCTCAAGACATCGAAAATTATGAATGTACAGTCTTCGTATCACAAAAAGATAATACACGCTTGTGTGAGCGCGGCGAACTGGAATGTTCATCCAATGTGATTTGGATCACTACCTTCAAGCAAAAAAGGCTATTTAATGTGATCTCTGGTCACACTCGATCACCCGATCTCCCGGACTCAATGCCACCATGGGACCAACATTGGTAGACGATCTGCGGGAACATAACCGGCCAGCGTTGTGACTCTTAAAGTAGCAACCCTATGTTTGCTTGAAATCGGTTAACCGATCACAAAGCCCCATAAACATCACGAAGCGGCCCAGTAATATCAACAACTCCTTCACAGTCCCAAAGTGTATCTTCCAGTTCGAGAATGTGCGCATTAACATGCTTCCGGAATATCGCTTTTCGCAACACAATTTTGTGTGGTATCAAACATGCTTTGTATAAGCTGAAATCCTCTTTGAACAAAACACCGGCGAGAAAATCGAAATGCGCTGATTCGCACTCTCTAATTGCGCTGAGCATTCTTGAGGGATTGTTCTGTGTAAGTCGTCTACTCTTGATTTCATACTTTTGGTCCTCATTGTCCGTGGTGTTATACCCTTTCGTTGACTGAGGAGCTCGTTTGAGACCAAGAGCAGTGACCACTAGATGCTCGGCGACACCTGCGACTGGGCTATTTGTGCTCGCACAATTCCACGATCCGCCAACTCCTTTAATAGCCCAGTGTAGAGTCGTAATAATTCAATGGTTTTTAGGTCGATCAAGTCTTTCATGAAATTTATATTAACTCTGAACTAAGGTTTTGGTTCCGCTCAACCTAGATGGTTATCTCTTCAGCGACAAATGGAAGAGCGGCTATCAGGCGCAGATTCGGCGGCGATTGGCGCCTGATTTCACGCAAAGCGGCATCAATTCAGCCAGATTTGAGACCGAAGTAGAGAGGTTAATCCGCGCGCTACGGGCGGATGAGGGCGCGCGGGAGAAGCCTACGCAGGCGAAATTGTGAAAGAGCAATTGGCGTTCAGCCGTCAGCTAACCCCAGAGTTTGGGTGGAATTCCCTGAACCGGCATGGTAACGGGACACATTCTCGGGGTCTTTCGACTCGCCCTTAGTCGCTATGCTCCCTCGAACTCGCTCAAGATGACAGAGGTTTAGGGTTTTGTTGGCAAGGAAAGATGATTGGGCAGCGCTTCGCTCAGAGTGACAGGGAGAAAATGGTATTCAATCCCCTCACATTGATTGAGAATCCGGCTTACGATTGCCATGTACAATTTCGCTCTTGATTTGCTATGCGACTGGCGCTATTATGGGCTGCGCCTCAGGGTGTGAATGCAGTTTTGATCTTTGAAAATGAGCATTTGGCGATTAGCAATTAGCCAAAAACAACCCCGAAAGCGGGCCTCGAAATAGCTTCGACCGCGCGGTCATCGCTCGGTCGAATTGCGGTTTGATGTTTGTTTGCAACAAAAGCGCATATGCCGGGTGGGGTTTCTGGCTGCGAGACATCGGCTGAGGGCCACAGAATCGCCGACATCGGGTCATCGCCGACATCGCCGTCATCGGAAAACCAGTAAAAACACCAATAATGCATGCGGATGAATCGGATCGACGATGGCCTCCCTTTGGGTTGAATCCCATAAACCCTTTAGAACCCTAATTGAGAGGGTGGGGTAGGGATCCGTCGCTTTGCTTCGGATGTGGGAAAAGCTACTCGTACCTTAGCGCCACCATGGGATCAACCTTGGTCGCCGTGCGTGCCGGAATGTAACTGGCAGCCAGCGTCACCACGGTAAGCAACGCGGTTACCAGCGCAAAGATTGCCGGGTCCCAGGAATGGATACCGAACAGCATACTGCGCATGAGGTAGGAAACCATTACGCCGGCGGCGATGCCCACGGCTATTCCGGGGGCGATCAGCCTTACGCCTTGCAGCAGGATCATGTGCAGCACGTTGCTGCGTTGTGCGCCCAGTGCCATGCGGATGCCCATCTCCTGGGTGCGCTGGCTTACGGAATAGGCTACGAGGCCATACAGGCCGATGGTCCCCAGCAGCAAGGCGAGGCCGGCAAAGACTCCGGCCAGCACCGCCGGATACCGATGCAGAAAGGCCGCGGGCGAGCGCTGTATGCGGTCTTCCATGGTTTCCACTTCATAGGTCACGGCGTCAGGATCGACCTGGTGCACGGCGTTTTTGACCTCTGTTACCAGTGCGTCTGGCCGCTGTTGCGTGCGGATGATGAGGCTGAAGTAGAGATAGGGCGAGGCTTCAATGGGCGTATAAATTGCCGGGCGCGCGGGCGTATCGAGCGGGCCTTCTTTTACGTCGCGCACTACGCCGATGACCTGGCGAGGCTTTTCCTTGTCAGAGTACGTGAATACGATCTGCTGCTTGAGCGGATCAAGGCCATGCATGTAGCGGTCAACCAGGGTCTGATTGACGATTACGCGCTGCGGGCCGGTGGTGTTGTCAGCGGCGGTGAACCAGCTTCCCTGCACCAGTTCAGCGCCCAGCGTCTGAAAATACGTGCGGTTCACGGTGCGGCTGTAGGCGTCCCAGCCTTCCTTGAGTTTTGCAGGCTGGCCGACCACGAGCAGGTTGCTGGAATTGCCGCCGCCGGAGACTGGCAGGATATCGCCGATGCCCACGGACTTTACGCCGGGCAGCGCGCTTATCTGCGCCAGCAATTTTTGGTAGGCCTGCAGGCGAGCGTCTGGCGCGGCCAAGGGGAAGCGCAGTTGTGAAAGCCCAACGCTGATACCGAGCAGGTTGTGCTGATCAAAACCTGGGTTCACGTTCAGCATGCGATAGAGGCTTTTGACCAGCAGTCCGGAGCCAGCAAGGAGCACCATGGCGAGCGCAACTTCTCCGATGACCAGCGCGGAAGCCAGCCGTCGCCATGAGGCTGAGTGCGATCCGCGTGAGCCGTCTTTCAGCGCGCTTTGCACATTGGTATTGGCGGCCTGCAACGCCGGCGCCAGTGCAAACACCACGCCGATGACCGCAGCCAGCAGGAAAGCAAAAAGCAGCACGGAGGAATCAATGCTCATATGTTTCAAATACGGCATGGCATCAAGGCGAGCTGCGGGGATCATGGCCACAAAGGCCTTGATGGTCCAATATGCCACGCCCAGACCGAGCGCGGTGCCGACGAAAGAGAGCATGAGGCCTTCCGTGAGCATGAGTCCGATCAGCCTTGCGCGGCTTGCGCCCAGCGCGGTGCGAATGGCCATTTCATTGCGACGCGCCAGGGATCGCGCCAGCAAAAGATTGGCCACGTTGGCACAGGCAATCAGCAACAACAGCGCCACCGCGCCCAGCAGGACGAGCAAGATCGGACGAATCTGGCCGACAATGACTTCACTGAATGGCACAGTTTGCGTTCGCAGTTTGTCATTCGACGAGGGATATGCTTTCTCCAGCCGCGCGGCAATTACGTTCATGGCCGTGGCGGCGGTCTCACGCGAGACGCCGGGCTTCAGGTGGCCCAGCACGCCGAGCCAGTAAAGATTGCGGCGCAGATAAGGGCCTTCAGCATGGAGCGTGACCCACACATCCGGGTCACCGACGGGAGCAAAATGAAAATCCGCAGGCAGCACGCCGATGATGGTATTTTGCTCTTCGTCCAGAGAGAGCGTCTGGCCAATCACTCTCTTGCCGCCAAAATGTTTTTGCCACCAGTTGTAGCTGATCATCACGGTGCGCGGTGCGCTGGCCAGATCTTCACCGGGGCGGAAGTCGCGTCCGGCAGCCGGATGCACGCCGATGGTCTGAAAAAAATTGTCAGTCACCAGCGCCACCGGCATCAGCTCAGGAACAGCGCCTCCGCGCAAGAGCATTTCATTGCGGGTATAAGCGCTCAGGTCGTCAAAAACCCGCTGCTGCGCGCGCCAGTCCAGCAGGTCAGGATACGAAGAATCAAAGCGGTCATTGGGGTCCATGTTTTGAGAATTAACGTTTTGAGAATCAACGTTTTGCGAATTAGCGTTTCGCGACCCAAAAATATGCATGATGCGCGATGCGTCACGATACGGCAGCGGACGAATCAATGCTGCGTCGACAAAAGTAAAGATCGCCACATTGGCCGCAATGCCCAGCACCAGCGTGATCAGCGCAATGGAAGTAAACCGCGGCGATTTGATGAGAGTGCGCAGCGCGTAACGGAGGTCCTGAAGAATTGATTCCATCGTCATCATGGGGCAAGCTCCTCTTGGCGGCAGAGACGAAACATACCCAGCCATTGCATAATACTGGTGCGCCAGAAAAAGGTTCCCGGATGGAAGGAAAGAATGTTGCTGAAAATTTAAGCGTAACTGCCATGGGTGGGATCTTTGACCTCACCGGACTCTGGGCTGCGTTAAATAATTCGTTTGCGGCTGCATCTTTTGTTCGATAGCCGAATCCATTCAATAGTTCAACAAACAGGAGATGACATGCCGCTGGTTCGAATTTCAGTTCAGGAAGGCCAACATAAATCCCAACACGCGCAGATTGGCGACGCCGTTCACCGCGCCATGGTGGAAACCATCAACGTGCCACCGCTGGACCGCTTTCAGATCATCACCGAACATGCCCAGACTGATTTCGTTTTTGACGCCAACTATCTCAACATATCGCGCACGAATGCATTGGTAGTTATCCAGATCACGCTGAACACGGGCCGCACCACGGAGATGAAAAAGGCGCTGTACAAACGCATTGCAGACCTGCTGCATCAGGAACTTCAAGTACGCAAAGAAGACGTGATGATTAACCTGGTGGAAGTGCCCAAAGAAAATTGGTCATTCGGGAATGGTGAGGCACAGTACGCGACGTAAGACTACGTAACTTGTAGCAGGCAAACTCTGCCAAAAGATTTAATGATGAATCGTCATCCCGAGGCCCGTAAGCTCGCAAGCGTTTTCTTCACGGTCCCCATTTGCGCCCGTTTTTGGCGTGAATGGACAGAGCTTGCGAGTAGGGCCGAGGGACCTTGTGCTTTTGCGAAGATGAAATCTTTGAAAATGGTGTTGCTCTTTGCGCCTCTGCGTCTCCGCCATGAAAAACTACTGCGCCAATCCGCCAGCCTTGATCAACTCCGCCAGCTTGGCAAAATCCTCAGCAAATACGCGGTCCTGCTCAATTCTCAGACTTACCTTGCGAATCGCCGCATGGGCTTTCTGCAACGGCGCGCTGGTCTTACGCGGAGCCAGAAAATCCAGCGCCTGCGCCACCGCACAGGCTTCAATCGCCATTACATTCGTGGTGTTGGCCACAACCCTCTTCAACTTGATCGCCGCCGTCATCCCCATGGAAACAAAATCTTCCTTGTTGCCCGATGTCGTAATCGAATCGACTGACGCCGGATGCGCATACACTTTGTTCTCACTCGCCAGCGCCGCTGCCGTGACCTGCGGCATCATAAAACCTGAGTTGATTCCCGCATCCGGCGCAAGGAATGGAGGCAAGCCTTCATTCAACGCCGGATTTACCAACCGCTCAATTCTCCGCTCAGAAATTCCTGCCAGCGCAGAGAGCACAATGGCCATGTAGTCCAGAGCAAAGGCCAGCGGCTCGCCATGGAAATTGCCGCCAGAAATAATATCGCCCTCAGCTGGCCCCGTCACAAAGACCAGCGGATTATCCACCGCGGAGTTCATCTCAATCTCAAATGTGCGCCGGCAAAAATCCAGTGTGTCGCGCACCGCGCCATGGACCTGCGGAATGCAGCGCATGGAATAGGCATCCTGTACGCGTCCGCAATCTTTGTGTGACGCGCGAATCTCACTGCCCGCAAGCAGCTGCCGCAGATTTGCCGCAACCTTGCTCTGCCCTGCATGCGGACGCGCCGCATGTATCCGCGCATCAAACGCAACGTCTGTTCCCTGCAGCGCGTCGAGCGTCATCGCCCCCAGCACGTCAGCAGTTTCCGCCAATGTTTCCGCTGCCAGCAGTGACAGCGTGCCCACAGCCAGCATCGCCTGTGTGCCGTTGATAAGAGAGATGGCTTCTTTGGCTTCCGGCACCAGCGGCGCAATGCCCGCAGCCTTCAACGCATCGGCGGCAGGCGCGCGGCCATTGCCAGCCCAGACTTCGCCTTCGCCCATCATCGCCAGCGCCAGATGCGCCAGCGGAGCCAGATCACCGCTCGCCCCCACGCTTCCTTGCGACGGCACAACCGGATGCACACCTTTATTCAACATCGCGCAGATGAGCTCAATCACCATCGGCCGCACGCCAGAAAATCCCTTGGACAAAGAGTTGGCGCGCAGCAGCATCATGGCGCGCGTCTCTTCCTGGCTCAGCGGCTCGCCCACGCCGACTGAATGCGAACGAATAAGATTCACCTGCAATTGGCGGTTTTGCGCCGGCTCAATGTGCACGTCACTCAGTTTGCCCACGCCCGTGTTGATGGCATAGGCCACGCGATTTTCGCGCAGCAGCTTCTCCACCACCTCGCGCGCCGCGACAACTTTTTTCTGCGCGTCCGCCGCCAGAGCTACCGGTCTGCGCTCATAAACCACCTGGCGCAGTTCGTCGAATGTAAGATCATTCCCGTTGATTTGGATTGCTGTCATGAATTCTTTGCTGTGTCGCGAAAAGTGCCATCGCGAAAGGCTTTCATATATTTTTCCGGCAAAGACCGGCGCTTAAGTTTTTTATCTACGATAATGTGCGTGGTCTCGCCCGTGGCCAGCAGCGTCCGGTCAGAGTCACGAAAAACTTCATATCCAAAATGCAGCAATGAGGCGCGCACGTTCTTGATCTCAGTCCGCTACACAATCACATCATCATACTGGGCCGGAGACTTATAGCGCACGCGCAGATCAACCACTGGAATGTTGCAGTCATCCTGCAGTTCCATGTCGCTATATTGAAAGCCCAGGTCGCGCAACAGCTCTACGCGTCCAACTTCAAA
>DASXZE010000344.1:0-9950 GCA_036502105.1 Candidatus Angelobacter sp.
TCCAGAATCGTAAACTCCGTGGGATTGCCAATGTTCACCGGATCGTGAACGTCACAGCGTGAGAGCCGCAGAATTCCATCCACTTCGTCGCTTACATAGCAGAAGCTGCGCGTCTGTTTGCCGTCGCCATAGACAGTGAGCGGTTCGCCGCGCAAAGCCTGTTTCATGAAGTTGGAAATCACGCGGCCATCATTCAACTGCAACCGCGGACCATACGTATTGAAGATGCGCAAAATGCGTGTATCCACCTTGTGGTAGCGATGGTAAGCCATGGTCGCTGCTTCAGCAAAACGCTTGGATTCGTCATACACTGAGCGCGGGCCAATAGGATTCACATTGCCCCAATACGTCTCTCTCTGCGGATGCTCCAGCGGATCGCCATAGCACTCTGAAGTGGAGGCGATCATGTACTTCGCGCCATATTTTTTGGCCAGGTCCAGCGAGTTGAACGATCCCAGCGAGCCCACCTTCAGTGTCTCAATGCCGTGCTCCATGTAGTCCACGGGGCTGGCCGGCGAGGCGAAATGGAAAATGTAATCAACCTTGCCCACGTCATAAGGCTCATTCACGTCTTCCTCTATGAACTCAAAGCGCGGCTCATTTTTCAAGTGATCAATATTGCGCACGCTGCCCGTAAGCAGGTTGTCCACGCAGACCACGTCATTGCCCTCAGCCAGCAGCGCATCACAAAGATGTGAGCCAACAAAACCCGCTCCGCCTGTTACCAGTGCCCGCATAAAGTTTCCCTCTCGCAATTATTTCGTTCGTTATCGTTTATTCGTAAGTTTTTGTCCGTTAGCTTTTTGCTCGTAATCCCGAACTCTGTCTTATCTTTCGATTCGTCATCCCGAACCCCGTCAACGAACGGCGCGCTTTCTTAAGCGCCGGAGTAGGGGTGAGGGACCTTGTGCTTGCTTTAGCAGCATTGCTGCGTCCATTCTACTGCTGTCCCGCTCCCACACCGTTGGTATTCCGTCCGCAGTGACCAATGCTTCGCTCCACGTCGGTGCCTTCTTCGTAATCATTCCATGTTTCCACCAGCAAATAAGGCACGGCATTCTGCGTCCCATAATATTTGTGGTAGATCCGCAAAATATCTTCAAACGTCTTGCCGCAACGGTAGGCAATATGCCGGTTCCGGCTCCATGACGCTCTTGTGTCATCAAAGCCCGGCCATACCGCGCCCACCGCTATCTTGTCCGCATGGTGGTCCTGCATGTTGCGATAAAAATAATTCAGGTAGTCTTCGCCGTAGTTGCTGCCGTCGCGCGCCCAGCCGTCTTTGCCCGGCTGTACCCACGCATAATATCCGTCAAACGCATCCGGATATTTCGCATTCATATCCTTGTAAATCAGCAGCGGCGGGTCTGGCCATGATTTTGTCAGCTGGCGTATGCGGTTCCAGTCAGTGCCTGAGTCTTTGGGGAAAATAAAGATCACCGGCCTGCCGTTGTAACGCAGATAGGCGTTGCGCGTCTCCCCGGCATTCGGCCCAATGTAGCGATCATAAAGATATTGCAGGTCCACAATAACCGCATCCGTGTCATAGCCCGGATGGTCCACCGCTTCATCGTATTGCGCCGCGATCTTAAAGCTGCCGTCAGCGCTGGCCGTCTTCTGCAGCAGCGCATACGCCTCATCTTCAAATTCCTTGCGCGGGCCATACCAGTTCACCACAAACCCGCTGATGTTCAGCTCCTTGGCGCTGGCAATCTGCTGCTGTATCACCTTGGGATCATGGCAGGAGTAGCCCACATCCATATGGGCCTTCTGCCCAAACCAGGGCTGGTAAATAGCCAGCAGCTTCGGGCTGCCCTCCGGAGCGGACGACTGCACCGCCGCCAGCGACTCACGCGGATTCAGCTTGGCCGCGCAGCCATTCATCAGCATAAGCGCAATGGCACAAAGCAATAGCAGCCCAATAGGCGTAAAAGTGCGTTTCATAAATAAGGTCATTGTCAGCCTGTTTGGATGAAAAAGCAGCAGTTTAGGATGGATGGCGCCTTTTCAACCTTTTGACACTAAAAACCTTTGCAACACAGAGGAAACGAGGGAGCTGAGGACTGAAATTCTTTGTTTTTTTGCCAGGCCAAATATCCATTTCTGTGATTTTTGAATTCTGCACAGTTTGAGTGAATGTCGTTCAGCCGCTTAAATCTATTCCTTCGAATTGCACTTAAATCCCTCCGTTACCTCCGTTCCTCTGTGCTTCAAGGTTTTGCTCTCACTTCACAAACGAAAACGTATAATTAAGCCATGAGTCAAGGTGCCGCAACTCTCGGTTTAATTGAAACCCTCATTGATCTGGTGAAGAACCCCAATGCTTCGCGGGTTGAGGTGGCCATGGCCCGTTATCGTCTCGACGCTCAGGGGCTGAAAATAACTTTGGACGACGGAACGCATTCCATTGCGATACGCTCGCTCGAAGTTAAGGACATCGACACCGGTACCCAGGAAAAACTTCGCCGGGAACTGGAGGCTGTCCCGATCTCCTGCCTCATGGTTCTGTGGATGCAGGGAATCGGAAAAGAGGGCAAATTGGGCGCTGCAACATTTGATCCCAAAACCAACAACAGAAAAGCGCGAGCGGCGACCCTGGATGAAGTAGAGAAGTTTGCTCTCTCTGACTATATCCAGCGATACAAGCAAAGTGTTGAGTCGGAATCAGAATCAGTGCACTAAATCAAATCCTCTTTCTAAGTTTCTATTTGATCGCGAAAAAGCATTTCCACGTCCGAGCGCGTGGTCCGCAGCCGAACTAATCAATCGACCGTATTCCTTCGCGTCCTTTGCGATAAATGCCTCCTCTGCTTACTCTGTTCCTCTGCGTTTCAAAGGTTTTGTTTTTAAGCTTCGCGCCGTCCAACATTTCCAGCGCGCCAGCCGCTACAATAAAGCTCGGCCAAAACAAATCAGGGAGACACAATGAACCATCGCCGCAACTGGATCGTACGCCCATGTTTTTTGCTGCTGTTCATTGCGTCTGCATTTGCCGTCAGGATCGGCGATCCTGCTCCCGGCTTTACCGTGGTGGATAGCAACGGCCGGCAGCAGCATCTATCCGATTACAAAGGCAAATTTGTCGTCCTGGAGTGGCACAACCGTGACTGCTCCAACGTAAAAAAACTGTATGACAGCGGCAGCATGCAGGGTCTGCAAAAAGACTGGACGGCCAAAGGCGTGGTCTGGCTCACCATCATTTCCTCCGTTCCCGGAAGGCCCGGATTCGTTACCCCCTCGCAGGAAAATGAATACATAAAGACCACAAACGCCGTGCCCACTGCGGCGCTCATGGATATGGGCGGATCAGTGGGCCATCTCTACGGCGCAAAAATGACGCCCGAAATGTTCGTGATTGCTCCCGACGGAACGCTCATCTACAACGGCGCACTTGACACGTCTTCCGGCAAGAGCGCCGCTCCCAAAAATTATGTCTCCGCCGCGCTGGAACAGGCCATGGCCGGCCAGCCGGTCAAGGAATCTTTCACCACTCCTTACGGCTGCCCCGTAAAGTACAAGTAGGTCGCGCCCACCATGCGACTGCCCGCCGAATTGCTCGAGGCCATCCAGCAGGAAACCGAAAAAATCGACCGCCGCAAACTTGCGCTGGCCGCGACCCAACTCACCGAGCATTATCAGTCCGCCGATTTCTCCAGCCCCGCCATAACCTCTGACGCACATCGCGCCGCGTATCTCGCCGTACGCTTTCCTGCCACCTATGCTGCAGTTCGCCGCGCGCTATCTGAAATCCGTCTGCGCGTTCCGCAGGCAGAAATCAACAGCCTGCTCGATCTCGGCGCTGGCCCCGGCACAGTGCTCTTTGCCGCTAGTGAAGAATTCGCGCTGCAACAAGCCACCATGATTGAAGTGGACACCGATTGGCTCGCGCTGGCAAAACGCCTGGCCGCACAAACCTCACTGCCGATAGCCCAAACAGGCAAAGCCGCCAAAGACGCGCAATGGTTAAAGCAGGATCTGCGCTCCAGCCTTTCCAGCACCGCGCACGATCTCGTGGTGATCTCATACACGCTGGGTGAACTCCCCCAAGCCGCCGCCGATGCCGTCCTGCGCAAAGCCTGGAGCTACACCGGCAAATTTCTGGTCATCATTGAGCCCGGAACCATGCGCGGCTTTGCCGCCGTAAATACCGCGCGCTCCATCTTGATCGCTAGCGCTGGTATTGCCAGCGCCGCTGACAATGCCGCAAAGATCATCGCACCCTGTCCGCATCACCTCGCATGCCCCATGGCCGCTGCCAATGATTGGTGCCACTTCGCGCAGCGCGTAGAGCGCACATCACAGCATCGACAACTGAAAGGCGGCACGCTGGGATACGAAGACGAGAAATTTTCTTACCTCATCGCCGCCAAACCTGACGCGCTGCCAGCCTTCGCCGCCGCTGAGTCACATGCATCACCAAACTTCTCGCGCATCGTGCGCCATCCCTTAAAGCGCAGCGGATACGTCCAGCTTTCACTCTGCACGCCGCCAGGCCAAATCAAAAATCAGACCGTCACGCGCTCCAGCAAAGCCACTTACAAATCCGCCCGCCAATCTGAGTGGGGAGACACCTGGGCAGAGTAGCTGAAACGCCTTGTGCTGCGGATTGTCCACCCGATCATCGCAGCCGCCTTGGTCAATCATCCGTCACACATGCTTGCAAACTGCGTTTGTTTGATGAGATTGTTCTCACTCAAGTGCTGCCATCGCCCCATATTTACTGCCTCAAAGCGTCCCCGGTGTTTGAATGTGAGTGTCACCTCATCTTCCCATTTATAAGCAAAAGTTTGCTTGAACGGCGCAGCAAACTATCTGAAACTAGCGGTTATACAGCATTCTCGGTATCCAGCAGGCGGCCATTGCTTCAACAAATCACTCCGGCAAATCACGATGCTCTCAATTTTGAATTCCTGGCGGTTGGTCATGCCAGCGCGTTCAGCGTTCTCTCCACTGCAGTTCACAATGTGCATGGCAGCCTGAGTTGCGCGTCGTCCGCCGGCACTGCCATGGAACATATTGCCCGCAGAAAAGTGGATGCCATTGTGCTTGACATGCATCTTCCCGGCGCCATGGACCTGCTCGCGCACATGCACCATGCGGGCTCGTACAAGCGCGCAATCGTTTTTGCCTGCATCGGATCGCCGCATGAAGCGATTGTCGCATTGCAGGCCGGCGCAAATTTTGTGCTCCAGTCGCCACTCAACCCCTGGACCGTGGCTGAATCTTTCAAGGCCGCCACCCAGAAAATGGTCGCTGAGCGGCGGCGTTTCTTTCGCTATCCGCTCATGTTGCCCGTCTCTTTAACGTTCAATGCCGTGCCCGAACAGGCAATCATGGCCAACCTGAGTGAAGATGGCATGTCCATCTGGAATCTGGTCCCGCATCCCGCCCATTCCACGCTGGATTTTTCTTTTACCCTGCCCTTCGGCGGACACATCCACGGCCAGGGCGAAATAGTCTGGACAGACGAAGACGCCACCTCAGGCATACGCTTCCGCGTTCTTCCTGACCAGTCCTACCATCATCTCTTCGGCTGGCTCACCCGCCGCGACCACTCCGTGGCTCACCAGCGCCCAGCTTAACGGCCCCATGATTGAGGGGCCCCATGACAGTGATTCTCCAATTCCGGCTATTACCAATTTTGGCAATCTTTACGCTTCGCCTTTTACGATGCGCTATTCTCTGGCAGCCCATACGGTTGAAGCGCCCACGATCATTGAAAATTCGGGAAAACAGTCTTTAGCTCTTAGCCATTGGCCTTTAGCTTTTGGCTAATCAAATCTGCAACCCTCTGCCGCCTGGCGGCTCAGATGCCGCTATCACGGTCCTATTTCAATTGCGGGATCCCTTCCAGCTCCTTCTCGTCCGGCTTCTTGAAGCCTAGTTGCTTTTGCAGCCAGCGGTCGCGATCCAGGCGTGCGGCGGTGTTGAAGGCGGGGCCGCCGTCGTAGAACTCCATCTTTTTATCCTTGGCGCTGAAGGCATCCAGATATTTCTGCGCCTGTTCTTTTGAGATGGAATCGCCGGTGGCAAATTGCAGCAGGAAGCTTTCGCGGTCTGTGTGTCCTAGAAAATAAGCTGGATCGTCCCAGGCGTATTCGTGGAAATATTCATGCAGAGCTTCATCGCCGAGCTGTTTGCGCTGCGCCAGGATTTTTGGGTCTTTGCTGGCAAAGTAGGTTTCTTCAGTGGAATAGTTGCCGCCCATGAGCACAAAGCTATCGACGCGTGTTTCCACACCGGCAAGGATTGCGCCGGTATGCGCGTCCCATCCGTGGCCAACATAGGCGATGCGATGGCGATCAACGTCAGCACGGGCATAGAGCAAATCCACGGCGCGCCGGAGATCAATCACCTGGTGTCCGCCGGCTTCGCCCTGCTGTCGGACGGCGTCAAAGCTGTTCTTGTCTTTTTCCGGCGCAAAATCATGGCGTACCTGCGGCGCGTCAACCAGAACTGAAACCACACCAGCGTGGGCCAGCACCACGGCTTCTTCAAGGAACTCATCTTTGTCCGTGAGGTGCGAACCGGGCTTGAGCCAGTGGCCCCAGACAATCCCGGCAAACGGGCCTTTGCCGGAAGGAATAAGAAGATACGCAGGCACGCGGTCACCATTGGCGCCGGCATAGTTGAGCTCGATCATGCGAACGTCGCCGCGCTTCTCTACATTGGTTTCGCGCAGATCCAGGCCGGACTTGGGATCATACTCGTAGTGCGGCAGCAGGTCAGGATAGTCCGGCTGAGGATACTCAACAGGCGATCCGGGCTGCGCAGATTCCGGACGCGACGGCACAGGAGCTGGCGACTGACTGGGCGCGGAAGGCTGCGCAGGCGCCGGCGTAGCTTGCGGGTCTGACGATGGATGCCGATTGAGTGTTGGCCGCTGCGATGGATCAGACGACTGCGCCGCAGCGGTCGCCGACAGAAATGGAAGCGAAAGAGACAGCAACAGCAAGGCCGGCAATGAAAAGACCGGCAATAAAACGATCGGCAATGAAAATAATGGGAATAACTTTTGCATGGGCATCAGGTCCGTAAGCTTTGCGAATCTGGAATCCGCGCAAAGAGCTGCAAATAAATAGATGCGAAAAGTGCTAGGCCGTAATCTCGCCGGGAGAAAGTTCGTCCACGTAGCACCAGATCCAAGCTTCTCCGGGCTCAATGGAGCGGACCAGCGGATGCTTGGCGCGATGGAAATGCTTGGTTGCGTGCTTGTTTTTAGACGAATCGCAGCAGCCCACGTGTCCGCACTCCAGGCACAGCCGCAGATGCACCCAGGTATCGCCCATTTTTACGCACTCCCCGCAGACGCGAATGTCTGTGTGGGTAAATTTAATCTGCTTCATATGAGAACAGCTTTCAGCCAAGTCGCCTCCTCACGCCGCGCCAGCGGCGGGTTCTTGTGGTCTTTCCAGGGCCGCGCGGTCCCACTTTGCCAGGTCCGCGCCGGCTTCATACGTGCTTTGCAGAAAATTCAGAACGGTTGCCGTGGGCGTGCCGCCGCGTCGCGCATCTTCATGCAGCAGCAGAAATTCTCCCAGCTGTGCGTTATAAGTTGCCGCCGCCGGACGCACCTTTTGTTTATCAAATCCCTGCGGCGTGGGCGCGGCATAGCAATAGAACGCGGCGTCTTTTATGTCACCGCCGCCTGTCCACCAGCCGGCGCTGATCACCTCATGCGAATAAGCTTCCTGCATGATCTTGCGCAGCACCGGATCAGGATCATTGCGGCTGGGCGCGGCGCGTCCAGAGAAACGGGTGACTGCCAGGTCAAAGCTGCCCCAGAAAAAATGTACCGGACTGGACTTGCCCACATAGCGCGAACGAAAAACATTGAACACGTCATCCACGGAGACCAGCGTGCGCCAGAAGCGCCGCGCATACTCTTTGTCGTAAGACGCGTGAGTTTTGTCCTGATCAAATGCAATGGGATGGGGAATCTCCACCGGCATGTTCCAAATCTTTACGTCAATCTTGAGAGCGCGCAGCGCCGCCATAAATTCCTGGTAAAAATCCGCCACGGAGCGCGGACCCAGCGGGATAGTTTTCGTCGCCGGATCACAGGTCTTGATGGTCAACTGATGCTCAAGAAAATCAAATTCAATTTCAAACACGCGGTCGCCGTAAGGGATGGCGCCGGTCGTCAAGCCGCGCGCGCTTACGTGCAGCGCCACATTCCACCAGTGATTGATTTTTGGCGTGAGCGCAAGCCGCACCTTGCCCACAATCTGGGTCAGCATGTGCAGCGTGTCGCGCGTGTCTTGCCACGCGGAGATGGGCAATGCAGGCCAGCAAACCTGCGAATCAGAAACAGCAGTCTTCAAGGTGTCTGTCATAGGCCGCTCCCAGAAGACCAGTATAGACGCGCAGAGCAGCCGCTGCGAATTGGGCTCACCTTGTGCCGTCAGTTATCCATCCCAGCTTCCAGCGGCTGTGCGATGTTCAGCGGTAGACAATCCCGACGAAGCCATGGTCGCAGACAAAGCGCAGTTTGCGTTTGGATTGCGCGGCAGATGGTGTTTGCGATTCCGCAACGAAAGAATTTTTCTGGTCCGCTGGCATTGCTTCCGCAGGAGCAACGCTTTGCTGCGTGCCAAGGAGTGAATGCGCCACGCGCAACCAGTCACCCACGGCGGTCCATGGCCGTTCTACCGGCTTCGGTGCGGGATGGCCCCAGCCCCAGAAGCGCGCACGCCGTTTGGTACGCAGATAAAACCCTGCGTAAAAGCTGGGCTTGTGAAGGTCTTGAGTGGAAGCGTTCATATATATCTCCTGCAAAACTGCCGGCGGATTCAGTAACCATGCCCTGCCTTACTTCAGCAGTGGAATTTATTGCCATTTTCCATTAATGTAAATGCAAATTTACATTTACATTTGGCCCGATGTCAAGCATAATTTCAGGCAGCTGGTATAAACGAGGCATGGCTAAAAAGACACTTGCGCCCCAGCAGGCGCGCAGCCGCGAATCCCTGCGCAAACTGCTCAAAGCCGCGGCAGAAGTCCTGGGACAGCATGGCGTGGAAGGCACAACCATTCCACGCATCGCGCAGCATGCCGGTCTAACGCCGGGCGCCGTGTATCGCCGCTTTAAAGATAAAGACACACTGCTGGAAACCATGATCCTGGGCATTCTGGAGCGGCAGGAAGAACGCACCCGCGCCGGACTCACCCCGGAAGGCGCGGCCCAGATTCCGCTGCCGTTGTTTGCCGAACAGGTGGTGGGCAGCATGGTGTTGAGCTATCGCGTGAATGCAGGCCTGCTGCGCGGCATGCGCACGTTCGTTCACAATCGCGCAGCCTCTGGCTTTAACAAGAAAGCCGGCAAGCTGGAGTCCCGCGCTTTCGCTTATGCGATTGATCTCTTTATGGCGCACAAGAATGAGATTCACCATCCTGATCCGCGCGCGGCGGTTTCGCTGGGACTCATGATGGTCTCCAGCATGCTCTACGATTGGGTCGTGATGCCCCTGGACGTTTCCGCCTGGAAAGCGTTTCTACCCAAAGACGACCAGGCGCTTAAACGCGAACTTACGCGAGCGTTCTTGAGCTATCTGGGCGTGGAGAAGAAGCCCGCCAGCCGCTGATACAATTAAGACGACAGGCCTCGCGCATTCTGGTGCATCTAAAAGGTTGCGGGCCTCGTAAAATCCGTCATCATTTCTGACTCAGGTAACTGATAAATCTATGTTTGAAAATCTTCAGGAAAAATTACAACGCGCTTTTAAAAACCTCCGCGGACAAGGCACGCTCACCGAAGAAAATATCCAGGAAGCGCTCAAGGAAATCCGCATGGCGCTGCTGGAAGCCGACGTCAACTTTAAAGTGGTCAAAGAATTTATTGACCGCGTCTCGGTAAAAGCCGTGGGCCAGGAAGTGCTTACCGCGCTCTCTCCGGCGCAGCAGGTTATCAAGATTGTGCATGACGAACTGGTGGAAACCCTGGGCAAAGA
>DASXZE010000345.1:0-17325 GCA_036502105.1 Candidatus Angelobacter sp.
TGCCTCCGTGTCTCAGTGGTAGGTTTTTGTTTAGTAGAAATCGCTGCAACTCAGAAAGAAGCCACAGGTCTTGCACACCATTTTGCAGCGCGATTCGCGCATCTGCGAGCCGCAATTAGGGCAATAGCTGGAAACATCCACTTTCTTTTGCGCAGCTTGCGGCTGAAGGGCCGACGTTACCTGAATTTTTGCGTCCAATGGATTGTTATCTGGCATGGCTTTACTCGCAGTGTAAACCATGGCCGCCGCGCGCACACGGAATTTAGCGGCAACGAATTTCGCGGCAACAGCTCTGCCTTCCGGTACATCTCACCAGAGCAGGCTTTTATCGAGCGCGCTTTTAAGATTGAGCGCCTAAGGACAGACGACCCACGTGAAAATCACCGTTTTTGGCCTGACCATCTCCTCGTCCTGGGGCAACGGACACGCTACACCGTATCGCGCACTCATAGGGGCGCTGAATCGCCTGGGGCACCAGGTCCATTTCTTTGAGAAGGACGTTCCTTATTACAGCGCGCGCCGCGACTTTGACTCCTGCGCTTACTGCGAGCTCACGCTCTACACAGACTGGGACAGCATCCGCGATAAGGCGCTTTCCACCGCCGCCGACTCTGACGTGGTAATCACCGCCAGCTTTCTGCCTGACGGCCAGCGCATCAATGATGAAATCCTGGAGCTGGCCCGCCCGCTGCGCGTCTTCTATGACCTGGATACACCGGTCACGCTCAATCATCTGCGCATGGGAACAGTGGAGTATCTGGGATGGAACCAAATTTCCGCCTTTGACCTGGTTCTTTCCTTTACCGGCGGCAGTGTGCTCGCCGAGCTGGAGCACGAATACGGAGCGCGCCTGGTGCGTCCTTTATATGGATGCGTAGATCCTGACGATTACCGGCGAACGCCATCCGTTCCCGACTTCAATTGCGACCTGAGCTACATGGGAACTTACTCCGCCGATCGCCAGACCAAACTAGACGAATTACTGCTGGAACCTTCGCGCCGCCAGCCTGAAAAACAATTCCTGCTGGCGGGTTCGCTTTATCCCTGGCAGTGGCATTTGCCGGAAAATGTCCGCCGCGTTGAGCACATTGCTCCTGCCGATCACGCACGCTTTTACTCCTCTTCCCGCATTACCCTGAATATCACGCGCGGTGAAATGGCGGCCAACGGCTGGTGCCCCTCCGGACGCTTTTTTGAAGCCGCCGCCTGCGGCACCCCGCTCATCACAGACGCATGGGAAGGCCTCAACTCATTCTTCGATCTGCACAGCGAACTCCGCGTCGTCGCCAGCGCAGAAGACGTTCAGCAAACGCTGCTGATGCCAGATGCAGAACTTGAATCCATGGCAGCACAGGCCCGCCAGCGCACGCTCGACGAACACACCGGCATGGTTCGTGCTCAGCAACTGCTCAGCTATCTGGAAGAGGCGCGGACCATTACAAATCCATACGGCGCAAATGCATTACTTCAGAAAGAGGCCATCCAATGATCGGAATCATACCTGCCGCCGGCGCAGGCGAGCGCATACAGCCGCTGGGCTGCTCTAAAGAACTGCTGCCCGTGGGCTCGCGGATCGTTAATGGCGCGGAGCGGCCCAAGGCCGTTTCTGAATATTTAGTCGAACGAATGATTGCCGCAGGAGCCACGCAGATCTGCATGGTGATCTCAGCAGAAAAGACTGACATTGTCCGCTACTACGCAGAGCGCGACTACGCTGCGGAGATCTTTTATATAGTGCAGCAGCAGCCTCTGGGACTCTGCGACGCCCTCTTTCGCGCTGCGCCCTTTGCCCGCCAGCATGACCAGGTCTTAATCGGCCTGCCAGACACCATCTGGTTCCCGGAAAACGCTTACATGCCCGCGCTGGCACCTAGTGGCGCGGAATGCAATCTGGTTCTCTTCCCGGTGGATAATCCATCGGTGTTTGACGCCGTGATCTGTGACGATCTTGGCTACGTGCAGGAAGTACAGGTCAAAAAGGAAAACGCCGCTTCCAACTGGATATGGGGCGCCGTAACCATACAGGGTGAAGCCTTTCACCGGCTCAAGCTGCTGTGGGAGTCGCGCCACCGCGCGGACAAATATCTGGGCGAGCTGCTGAACGCGTCCATCGCCGCGGGCAATCCGGTGCAAGGCAAGTTTTCCGGTGAAAGTTATATTGACGTGGGAACAATGGAAGGCTATCGCAACGCACAGGACTATCTACGGGCCAATGCCCGCTCGCTTAGAGTGGCCTAATCCTTCAAGAAGAAAAAGAAAAAATCCTGCGCGCAAAGCGCACGCCCTGGCTGACTAGGCGCTGGCTTTCAGGATGTCGCGGATATCGCGATTGATCTTGGCGCAGTCGCGGCTGGCTTTATCAATCAGGTCGGCCCATTTTTTAGAGGTCTCATCCAGGTTGGATTGGGCCAGCAGATAAGAAGCCTGCATGATCGTTTCCACTGAATTGCTCAGATCATGCGCCAGGGTCCGCAGCCTGGTATTGATTTCTGCGGGAATCTTCGCCGCCGTTTCAGTCTTGGGTTGTGCGCTCATAAGCCCTCTCCCGTGGTTTTACCGTCCTAAAGACGAACCTATCCTATGTGTCACGTAATCTTAGAAGCAAGTCTCTGCCTCCCCGTTGTCTTACCAAACGGACATTTCCACAAGGCCCTATAGGCCGTGTCCTAGTTCCTTAACCTGCACTGCTCGGGCGTTCTCCGTAGTCCCCTAGGGTAAATCATCAGGTGGAAGGTAGGGCTTCTGCTGATACGGATGAAGATTTCTTAACCATAGAATCCACTGCAACCAGCAATTACAGAAGAGAAAAAGTTTGTCGATATAAGGCTTACATAGGTCGTCCCCCAGGCGACTTAAGCTTGGGGGTATTTGTGCGAAAACACGCGCTATTCGTCATTTTTTTCATCGGGCTGTCCTCTTTACTGGCTACCGCTGGAACAACATTCAAGGCCACCACTACGCTCGCCACTGAGACCACAAACAACACCAGCGCAGCCAGCAGTTTTGCCACGCAGACCAATGGCAACGTCAAGGCCGTCAACATCAGTAAAGTGCCCATGCGCAGCCTGCTTTACTCCGGATCAACCGCCAAAATTTACGCGCATTTCGTCCCATGGTTCGGATTCGGTGACCATATGAACGTGGGCTACGTGTCCAGTGATACAGCCCAGGTTGCGAAACAGGTCAATGACATGGTCAGCCGCGGGTTTGATGGAACCGTAATTGACTGGTACGGCCGCGGCGAATCCAGCGCCCATTTTCTATCCTATGACAAAGCTTCACAGGCCCTCATGCACCAGGCCGAGTTGCAGACCGGCTTTACCTTCGCCATCATGCATGATGCAGGCGCGCTCAAGACCTGCGCTGCCACCGCCGGTTGCGACGTGACCGCCACGCTGATTGCTGATCTTAACTATGTAAACGTGACCTACGCCGGCTCAACGGCTTATCTGCACTCTGCCGGACGCCCGGTCATCTACTTTTTCGGCCATGAAGCTTACAACATTGACTGGACGCGCGTAACCGCCGGTGTGGCCGGCAATCCAATGTTTATTTTCCGCAATGGCAGCGGCTTTACCCGGGCTGATACCAGCGGAGCATTCTCCTGGGTCGAGCCAGAGCTGGCGTCGGCAACTAACCCGATGGCCATCAGCTATCTGGATGGCTATTACAAGACCGCGCTTGGCTTTCCCACAAAATACTCCACCGGATCCGCCTATAAAGGCTTTAATGACACGCTGGCAGCCTGGGGCACTGATCGCGTAGTGAGCCAGCAGTGCGGACAGACCTGGCTCGCCACCGTTGCCGACGCCGGCAAATATTACACCGCGGCCAAGCAGATGCTGGGCATTCAGCTGGTCACCTGGAATGACTATGAAGAAGGAACCGAGATTGAAGCTGGCATTGATAACTGCGTAACTGTTTCCTCTTCAGTGACTGGCACCGTGGTTTCCTGGGGCATCACCGGACAGATGAACACCGTGGACCACTTCAGCATTTACATTTCGCAGGACGGCGCAAACCTGATGTGGCTGGCCGATGAGCCCACCACCGTAAATTCATTTGACGTGGGACCTTTGGGCTTCAATGCCGGCAATTACACCATGTTTGTAAAAGCTGTCGGCAAACCATCGCTGACCAATAAAATGTCTGCCGGAGTTGAACTCACCGTAGCAAACCAGCCACCTTCAGCGGCGCTGGCCGTGAGCACTCCGCTGGGCAACGCGCCGACCACCGGACCATTGACTGCCCCGGTAGCAGTTACGGCTTCGGCAGCCGCGTCGGTTGATGTTGACGGCAAGATTGTTTCTACCTCCATCAACTTTGGCGATGGCAGCGCGGCAGTGAGCGCCGTCAGCGCTCAGCACACTTACACCAAAAACGGAACTTACACGATTACGGCTACAGTCACTGACAATCTGGGCGCGGCCTCAAGCAAGGCCGTAACCATTGTGATTGGCAATGGAACTGCGCCTCTGGCCGCTGCCATCACGGCAACGCCCGGAACGGCGTACGCTCCGGCAACAGTCAGCGTGAGCGCAGCGGGATCAACCGGCGCAATCGCCAGTTCGCTGCTCAGCTTTGGTGACGGAACTACTGCCAGCGGCTTGACGGCTTCACACCAATACGCAGCCCCCGGCGTTTACACGCTGAGGGCCCAGGTTACAAATAGCGCAGATGTATCTTCTTCTGCCTCAACCACCGTTACGATAAAAGCTCCTGAGGTAATTGTGAGCAGCCCCCTCAGCGGCGCGAGCCTCTCTTCACAGGTTCACGTTGTAGCCAGCGGCTTCTCGGGCTTCCCAGTCACGGCCATGCAGATTTACGTTGACTCTGCCCTGGCTTACACGGCAACTGCATCCACGCTGGACACTACTCTCACCCTCGCCAACGGAACGCATACGCTGATTGTGAAGGAATGGGACTCAGCCGGACGAAACTCTTTCAAGACCTTAACTGTCAGCGCGGCGAACCAGTTGCCCGTGGCAAAACTTAGTGTTACTTCCGGGTCGATTCTGGTTGGCGGATCGGTAGCGGCGGCCGCCACAGGATCGAGTGATCCAGATGGCTCCATCAGCAGCTCCGTCATTACCTTTGGCGACGGCGCTTCTGCAACAGCCGTCAGCGCTTCACATCAGTACACAACGGCTGGAACTTACACCGTGAAAGTTGTCATCACGGATAATCTGGGAGCTTCTTCCACCGCAACTGCCACTGTGGTGGTGAAACCTCAGTTTGTAACCATTACGAGTCCAACGGTTGCAACCACAACAGCTGCTTCGATGGCGGTGGCTGGAACTGGCTCTTCTGGATATACAGTCACGGCCATGCAAGTTTATCTGGACGGTGTGTTGAAGTACCAGACTGCGGGCGCAACGGCCAACACCACGCTGGCGATTGCTGCCGGCACGCACAGCATTACAGTGCAGGGCTGGGACGCTTCAGGCGCGACGTTCAAGTCGTCCTTTACGCTCAAGAAGTAGGCAGTAAGAAGTAAGCGGGAGCTAGCTTTCCCAGACGAAGGCATCAAAGCGCCGCCGGGTTTCGAATCCTAACCGGCGGTAAAGCTCAACGGCTTTGGTGTTGGCTTCCGTCACGGTGAGGCTCAGGCCCAGGAAATTGCGCGTGCGCAGCTCCTGGGTGCAGAGTCCAATCAGCGATTCGCCGATGCGGCGTCCGCGATATTCCGGCAGTATGCAGACCTGGGTCACGTGGCCCACATCTTCCCGGACCCGCGAGCACAGCAAAAGCCCTACAATCGAACGCGTAGGTTTGTGCAGCGCAACAAACGATGCATGTCCATCAAACACGCCGCAGCCGGGAAAACGAACAATATTGTTGAGGAAGCGCAGCGATCCATTCAGGCTGCGATATTGATCGTTGATATCGGAATCAATGTGGCCGCGATACGCCGTGGTAATCACGGAAGCGCCGGGCTGAAAATCCTGTTCTACCCAGCGGCGAAATTCAATGTCCGGCGAAGCGGAGATGTCCGGCCGCACGCCGTTCCTGAGCGGCAGCGTCATAAATAATCTTGGATACTGCTTGAAACCTTCCGCCAGAAATGGCTCGCTTAGCACGCCGGATTCATGCGGCAGAAGCTGCGCCTCAATGCGCTGTATCCCCGGCGACTGTTGCAGCGTGCTGATTACATGCACGGCCAGCCGCTTTTCTACCGTGTCGCCTTCAATGCGGAGTGAATCGTCGGCAAAGAGATCGCCGATAACGCCTTTGCTGCCTTCATAGACAAAAAACGCATAGCCGCCAATACGGCCATCTTCCACCGCGGCATAGCCGGGAAGAATCTTGGAGTCGATATAGCGGAGAATCATTTCGGCGGAGGGCCGGTAGTCCCACGACATCATCTGCGCCCACAAGAGTGTTTCCTGCTCCAGCAAGGGACGCAGGTTGTGGGAGCTGAAGTGTCTTAGGTCAAGAATCTCCACGCCAAAAGGATGTGCCCGGTGTGTCTCGATCGGGGTATGAAGGCCCATGAAACTTCTCGCTGCCGTCCTCAAATGTTCCGGAAAATGACGGCAAAATAAAGTCTAGACCTGAGTTATCAATTAATCAAAGCCTCAATGGTTCATGGAACCAAAACAGTAGGAACCCGCAGCGTCAACTACCTTTATTTCGTAGCACTCACCCGGAAAAATTCCAGGTGCTGAAGTGGGAATGTTCCCAGAGACGTAACCTGCCTGTCTCCCACGGCGGCTTGCACCGCGCCCAGACTTCCCTCTTTGGCCACAACAATATGCTGGGCCGCCGGAATGCCCGTAGGCTGGTCCACTGGCCCCTCATGCTCATAATGGCTGACCGGCTGGTTGCGATAAAAATTCAGCCCATAAGTAATCTGGCGTTTTACATTGAAGACCGCAACCGGATCATTGCCGGCGCCCAGCTCTGAAAGGCGCTGGCTGATGGGCCTTGCGGATTGTGTGCCATCAATCGTAGGCGCGGCCGGACGCAGCAGAAATGCCACGGCCAGAACCGTGGGAACCAGAGTGACAAAATGCAGCACGCGCACGCCTTCACGCCGGACCATGAGCAGAACCATGGCCGCGATCAAACCGCCGGTGACCATCATGCCGATCTGCAACGCCATGGGCGGGACCTGCTTCACCATGGCAAAGGGTGCTACCAGCGCGCCGACCAGCAAAAATGCGCAGACCAGCGCATGCAGCGCAATCTTAATCCGCGAAATCGCTTTTGCGCGGTGAAGATAATCTGCCGTCAGCAGCGCGGCAGCGGGAATCGCAGGCAGAATATAGCCGGGCAGCTTGGCCCGCGAGATGCTGAAAAAGACGATGGGCACGATGATCCAGAGGAACAAAAAGCTGGAGAGGCCGTCGTCAGCAATGGTTGCTGCCTCGATGACTTGTGCTGAGTGTTTGGGCCGCCATTGTTTCCATGCGTCGCGTCCAGCCTGCACCAGAGCAGGCAGTGCAAAGACCGTCCACGGCAGAGTCGCCAATATAAAGACCGGAATGTAATACCAGAAGGGCTGGGCGTGCTGATAAAGATTGGTGCCAAAGCGCTCAAGATTGTGTTCAACAAAAAAGACGCGGAAAAATTGCGGCACCTTGTGCTGCACCGCCACATACCACGGCAGCACGATGACAAAAAATAAAATAAAGCCCGGCGCGGAAAGACTGCGGACAAAAAGTTTGCCGTCGCGGCGCAACGCCGCGTAGGCACCCACAACCAGCACAGCCAGCGCCGGAGCCACAGGGCCTTTCGCCAGCGCGCCACAAGCCAGCAGAGCATAGAACAAAAGCAACCAGAATTTTTTGCTGGTCTGGTGCCAGGTCCACCAGCACATCATCGCCAATGCAAATGGAGCAGACACCAGCATGTCAGTAGAAGCGCCACGGCCAAAACCGATCATCC
This sequence comes from Candidatus Angelobacter sp., assembly GCA_036502105.1. Lineage (GTDB taxonomy): Bacteria > Acidobacteriota > Terriglobia > Terriglobales > Acidobacteriaceae > Angelobacter. The sequence goes on from DASXZE010000345.1 coordinate 7,891, forward strand.
CCGCGGAAGATGCGGCGATCATGGCGGCATCCAGTTCGCTGGCAAAACGGAAGCGCCGCATGAAAAAGAAAATTCCTAAGACGACCAGCGTGGCATTCACGGCTGCCGGAACCCGCGCCGCCCAATCACTCACGCCAAAGAGGCTGTAACTGCTCATCATCTTCCAATAAAGCAGCACCGGCTTTTCCAGCCAGGGAGCGCCGTTCAGCGTGGGGACAATCCAGTCATGGCGCGCCAGCATCTCGCGGGCAATCTGGGCGTAGCGGGGTTCGTCCGCGCCGAGCAGGCCGAATGCGCCGAGCCCAAAAAAGAAGAAAAAGCCGCACACGCCAAAAACCACTACAAGCTGTACCGCCAGCAATTTGTTGCGATCATTCATGAGAAGGCATCGGCCATAAGCCGGAGACGGACGATTTGATTGTATGCAATCGCGTCAATTTTGTTGGGGAATTAATCCGGTAACTGGCTGGGCAGATGTTGGCGCAACTCAGTCAGCACGCGCTCTGCGGCCTTTTCCATGGGACCTTCCGTGGCGAAGCCGCCGGCGCACTCATGTCCGCCGCCGCCGAATTTTTCAGCAATGGCAGCAACATTTACCGCGCCCTTGCTGCGCAGGCTCACGCGCACACGCTCTTTGGCCACTTCACGAAAGAACAACGCCACTTCAACTCCGGCGATGCCCAGCGCATAGTTGACCAGGCCTTCACAATCTTCGTCGAGCGCGCCAAATCGTTCCATATCCTGCCGCGTGACAGACATCCACGTAATCGCGCCTTCACGTTCCAGCCGTGCCAGCGCTGCACCCAGCAGTTGCATCTTGGAAATCGGGCTGGCAAAGTAAACGTGCTGCGCAATCTCTCCGGGATCAGCTCCATGCTCCACCAGAAATTTGGCCAGCTCAAACGTGCACGCATTGGTGGGCGAATAACAAAACGATCCGGTGTCAGTTAACAATCCCGTGTAAAGACAAGTGGCAATCTCTGGCGTGAGCTTTACCTGCGCGGCGCGGGCCAGCCGGAAAATTAATTCCGCCGTGGCGACGGCCGTGGAGTCTATCCAATTGATGTTGGCAAATGGCTTGGCGCTGACATGGTGATCAATGTTGATCAAAAACTGGCCTTCCAGGCCTTCCAGCCGGGTACGCTGAATGCTGTCACACTCCAGAATAATGGCGGCGTCATAGTCGCCCTGGCCGCGCGAAGAATGAATAATGGTCTCTGATTGCGGCAGCGGCTTGTAAATTACCGGGACACTATCGCGCAGGACCACGTCAGCGCTTTTGCCCATCTTGCGCAGGACCTGGGCCAGCGCCAGCGTGGAGCCGACGGCGTCACCATCCGGACGCGCGTGCGCCGTTACCAGAAAGCGCTGGCGCTTTTCAATTTCCTGTAAGACCTCTGCGAGCTGGTCCATGGCCTCTGTTTTATTATTCCTGTTTCTTACTCTTTATTTTTTTCGCCGGCATTTCTTTTCGTCTTCGTACGTTTCTTGATTCGGCCCAGAAGATCGTCAATCCTGGATCCGTACTCCCGTGATTTATCGAGCGCAAAATGCAGCTCAGGTATGTGGCGCACACCCAGGCGCAGCAGTAGCTCACGCTTGATGTATCCCTTGGCCGCGTTGATGGCCGTAATGGTCTCCTCGGACTCGTGCTCGTCGCCCGTAACGTCAATGTAAACGCGTGCGCTTTTGTTGTCTGGCGCGATAATGATCTCTGTGACGTGGCAAAGCGCAATGCGCGGATCACCCAGCTCACCCTCAATCATGACGCCGATTTCTTCCTTGAGCGACTCGCCTACCCGCTCCCGATGGTACTGTCTGCCCCGTTGCTCCGGCATGGTTTTTACATCCCTGCGAAAAACCCATGAGGATAACAGAAAGATTGAGGAAACGCACGGTGGCTGTGGGCAGCGGGGGCAATTCAGTCGCCGTCTCACTTCCTTTTGCCAACACCGTAAATACTGGTGGGCGGCTGTAGCACTGTCGCCCCATAAACGTCTTTCAATAATTCCAAATGCTCCGGTGTGGCGCTTTTTCGAATCTCGCCAAGGTATTGAAGAAACTCGCTGCTAGTCTTAGCCGAGAAAACCGCGCATTTATAGGGCAGTTTATGGGTATGGGGAATTTCATTCAGTAATGATCTACAGATGTTGTCTACGAACATCGCATCGCAATACGGCAACAAAGTAGATACGACTTTTATGTCCGTAGTCATTCCCTCATCTGGGGTTTTCTTTTGGCCAGTCGCGGCTCTCCAAGCGAGTGCGGCATACATCGATGCTCCGATAGTGTTTGCTGGCGTCTCACTCAGAGCACCGGACTCGACAAACGCGACCACCTTCTCTCGTGCTTCGTCCTCTACCTTTTCTTGATCTTGCTCTAAATCTGATTTGTATTTCTCCAGAAGGTGCATGCTTGCGATGTGCCGAAGGCCATACATCAGCGACGTGTTCATTGTTGGTGAATATTGAGTAATAGAACGTGGAAGCGGCCCAGACGCCGATCCGAAATTGGAAAGAAGAGATTCCATTTGCACTGCTTGCTTTCGATCTCGTTCGATACCCCGCAGTATTAATTCCGAATATCCCGCCTTTTCAAGCTCAAAGACCTCCGCGAAGCTCTTTTTTTCGGCCTGCCACTGCTTGAATAGATCACGCAACCCAGTATGCAAAGTACGTCGGCCGTGTTTAATTGCCTGTTTCTCTCCTGGTAAAGTTCCGCTGGTGGTTATAAAAATGCGGTCTTGCCAGCCGTGCAGGTTTGGATGGGCGACGCGATGCGAATCAAAGTCGAATTCCAGTTTCACGTTCTTTAACCAGCCCTCAAAGGCCTCCACCACCTGCATATCCAGTATTGTGGATGAGCGGGAAAACGAGGTGCCCCTGGAGAAATGTTCGTAGGTGCTTTTTAGTTCCTCAAAAAATGGCGATATTAGGGACTCGTCATGGTGTTCCGTGGAATCAGGGCAAATGACAAGCTGCATACTGCATAGAACATCCAAAGATTCAAATAACTCACGCCATAACGGTTCGGACTTGGCACGCTCGTGTCCGGGTGTTTCAGCACTCAGCATCTTCATGATGTTGCTGAACACGAACTGGTCTAGGTAGATGACCTTTTTTCTAAGTTCAGGAAGCGCATATGTCATCGTGTGCCGACAGAAGCGGCACCGTCGCGTGTATGAGCTATCGGATATATGCAGTACACCAAACTCGTGCTGTCGACACTTCGGGCAATCCCGATATGGGCCGCCAATAAAATCACGTGGGTTAATTCTGACGATTTTGGATCCATCGCTCATTCGTAAGTGCCATTTCTAAAATACACAAATTTAATTAATTTCGCTATTGATTCGCTTATGAAAACCAGCTATATTCCACCAGCGCCTCAGGGTGTGCATCGCAAAAGGATCTTTGACAAAGAGTGATAATGATCAACGGGCAGTTTGCGACCCTCTGCCGATTGGGACCGGGCTTGGACGGCCCAAGGACGGCGCTTGGGCCGTGCAGGGGCCGAGCAGGGGCCGAGCAGGGCCATGCAAGGGCCGTCCAAGGGCGGCGCTTGGGCCGAATTCAACAAGTGCTTTGTTTGCAATAAAAGTTGGAAAATGACGGGGTGGGGGGAGGGTCGATTGCCAAATTGTCACCATTGCCAAAATTGGTAAATTGGAAAACCAACCTCCGGGGATCATTAGTAGGAATTTGAATTTTCATGGAAGCAGGCAATAACCGGGTTCAATCGACAATTTTGGCAATGCCGGCGATTTTGGCAATTCTCTTTCTCATTCTTCCTGCTCACCGAACGACTCGCTTTCCAGGTAGTCGACAAATGAATCAATCACCTCAGCGCCCAGATTATTAGCCTGGCGCGTGCAAGCGTCTTCCACGTTGCGCATGAGGCCTTCCAGATAGTCGCGCGAGTCTGAGATGCTGACTACGCCGAGTGTGGCCCGCTGCCAGAGATCGGTAACCTCGATCTCAGCAATGGCGATGTTGAAAGAATTTTTCAGGCGGTCTTTGAGGCTGCGGACGACCTGTCGCTTGTCTTTGAGCGAATGCGCGCCTTCAATGCGCAATTCAAGTTTGAGATAGGCAACCGGCATGTTGGCTGCGCGCCAGACTGCGGCGTCGCTTTGGGTGATGATTGGATGATACCTTACTGGCTTCTTGCTTTTACCTCTTCTGAGGTGAGCCCGTAGATTGGCGGCGTGGCGATTCCCAGCAAACCCAGATAAATATAAATCTGCGCCCGATGATGGACCTCATGCTCCACCATGGCGCGCAGCCATTTCCATACCGTGATGGAAACGCCGCCGGGAGTCACGCATTTCTTCTGCAGGTCTTCAGGCGTGAGCTGGCTAAATATGGCCATGGATTCCTGATGCAGTTGATTGAAGAATGCCAGAACGGTCTCTGGGCTATCTGCCCGCTACGGAGGCTCTGCTACTTCAAGACCAACGGCTACTTCAGGGACATTTATTACTTTAGGACCGTGGCCGGGATAGCGGCTGGGCTTGAGCTGCACGTTTTCTGCATACATGTAGCGTTCAATGGTGGCCAGATGGCGGATGATATCGGCGAAGCTGAATTTGCCTTCGGCATAGCGCCAGTCATATTTGTCCGCCGGAATGCAGGCGATGACTTTCAACGTGCGCTGGCGGACTTTCTCCCAGTAGTCGTTGTCCCAGAGAGAGGGAAATTCGCGCGGGTTGGTAATTTCCATATCGGCTCACTGGTAACGCTGGAGTTGCTGCCGGAACTCCGCGGTCTTGAATTTCTTCAATCCGCTGGCGGCAAGGCGGCCCAGTTCCTTGAAGCACCCAGGATCAATACTGGTGAAGTTGAAACAGGCTTTGCCCTGCATACGTTTCTTCAGCGCCGGAGACATTCCTTTAAGCAAGTCTGGAGAGTAATACACAGGCAACAGATGGAAGCTTACATAATTTTTCCCCGTCTTGATGCCGGCGAAGTAGAGCGGCTTGCCACGATGAAGGAGTCCGGGGACCACTGTGTGGTAGTTGCCCGGAACATCAGTTTGCATGGCAATCTTACCCAGGAACGGCTTCAATACTCCGCGCAGCGCAGTGAAGACGGTAGCGAAGTCCGGCTTGGCACTGGGCTTGGAAGTTTTTGGCGAAGCTTTCTTTGCGGCTTTCTGGCTTGCAGCTTTCTGAGACGCTTTTTTAGGGGCAGCAGGCTTCGTCTTCTTTTTAGCGGATTTCGTCTTAGCTGATTTGGCGGCAGGCATCGGCAGCAGTATAACGCAACCATTTCAGCAAGAATCGAGAATACTTAAGCTCGCCGCAGTAGTACACTTTCTGCCGGAGGGAGCTTATGCCCGCAGCAAAAGCCGCTACAAAATACAATTTCGATGTCCACCCCAGCATGGCCATGTATCACACCACGCTGGCTGGCCTGAAGCAGAAAACCGGCAGGAGCCTGGAAGAGTGGATCACGCTGGTTAAGAAATCAGCTCCGGCAACAGAAAAAGCGCGCCGCGAGTGGCTGCAGTCTAAGCATGAGCTGGGAAGAAATTATGCCTCGTTTATAGCGGAGCAATCCGTGGGCAAAGGCGATGATGGAACCGACGAGACGTATCTGAAGCAAGCGGACGAGTATGTAGAAAACATGTATGCTGGCGCGAAAGAAGCGCTGCGTCCGATCTTTGAAGAGCTTATGGCGCTGGGCAGCAAGCAGGGCAAGGATGTGAAGGTATGTCCGTGCCAGACCATGGTGCCGCTGTATCGCAAACACGTTTTTGCGCAGATCAAGCCGGCCACCCGGACGCGCGTTGACCTGGGCTTGGCGCTCAAAGACACGAAAGCGACTAAACGGCTCATTGATACCGGTGGCTTCGCGAAGAAAGACCGCATTACGCATCGGATTGAAATTACTTCGATAGAAGATATTGACGCGGAAGTGAAGAAGTGGTTGAAGATCGCTTATGACATGGATGAGTAAGAGAGAGCGGGTGATCGGAAAAGCAAGTTTCACCGCGGAGGCGCTGAGACGAGGAGAAAACCGAAAGCAAGAATTTACCGCGGATCAACGCGGATGCTCGCGGATCAGGGAAAAGCAAAACCTTTCCCACCGAGACACAGAGACACGGAGAACATCAAAAAACTCACCGCTGATTTACAGCGGATGACACTGATGGGATCGCCGTCATCGCGCGACACCGCAACGTCATCGGAAAAGTTCAGAAATAAAATCTCAAAAGCTGCTGTCGCCCACGAGAAACGAGCGGAGCGAGCCCGACCACGCGGCGAGCGACGTTGCATCAGGAGCAGAAATACTTTTGAGGTGGTCGAAAATCTTTGGCGGTGTGGAGCGACGCTTTGCGTCGCGACAGAATGTAAAGATACAAACGAAAAGGCCGCCCGGCAACGGAACGGCCTCTTCTTTCAAGGGAGAATAGTTCCAACGGAGTTCAAAGAAAAAGCCATCAGAACTTTCTGGCGAAATCTTATTGGTCAGCGAAAGGCAGTGTCAAGGAATTTTTGGAGAATAAATGCCTTTGTTTTCAATAATTTAACAATCTTATCAACACCGCTTTGTAAATGACAAAAAATGTCATTTTCGCCCCTCTGTTCCCTGTAAACGGTTTGCTTTTCAGGACTTATGGGGTCACTTCAAGTCAAGGCGGATGATCTCGGCCGCCTCAGACTGCTTAAAAACCCGCTTTGGGAAGAGCCGGTTGGCCAGGATCCGGATACCCCCAAAAAGGAACCCAAACACCAAGGCAGCCAGCACCACAAAGACGCATAAAAGCACCAAAGCAACAATAAATCCTGCGCTATTTTCCACCGGTTTGGGCTTGGTGGGCTGGTTCCAGGTTACGTCAGCGTCATAATTCACTGAGGCGAGCAATGACTGCGCTTCGTCGGGTGGAATGTTGCCGGTGACGGCCACAAGATATGGTCCGGTGCGCTTGAAATAAAACGGGCCGCCGGGCAGCGCAGCCGATTGCATGGCGGCCATGCGCTCACGGGCAATTTGCGGCGTGGGATATCCAATGAGCGTGACTGAGGCTTCGCCATAGGAGGAGCGGTACTTGCCAAAAGTAATTTCCGGCCCTTTGCTGAAGTCGATGAGCGGCGCGGGAATGGGCACGCCGAGCCGCGTGAGCGCTTCCGGTCCAATAATGTAACGGCTGGTGTTTTTCAGCAGTGACTGTGACGGCAAATTGCCGGGCAGCGTGGGCAACGTGGCAATATTGCCCTTGGGACGCGGTAGCGCGTCCGCCAGTGAGCGCAGGTCAGCGCCAGACATGGCGGTGAGATGTTCAATGGTTACGTCCACTAGGATGTTGCCTTTGAAAAATAAAATGCGCTGATTGCTGGAAGCGCCCTGATCTCCGATCTTTTCAATCTGCATCTGGGGCTGGACGTAATAGGTATAAGCGCCGAATGCACCCGTTGCGTCATTGAAGCGCGCGGCTCTGACCAGCATGCCGCGTCCGTTGCGGGAGTATGTGGCAGATTCAACGTCAGCCAAGCCGTATTCTTTGAGCACCACAGCGTCTGTGGGGTCGGCTTCCGCTGGGTCTGTGACGGTCTTTACACTTTGTGGCTCAAGATGCCAGCCGTTAAACGATTGTGGCAGAACGCCTGCGGGAGCTTTGGCTTGTCCAAAGGCAAGGCCGGCAAAAGCAAAGGCCAGCAGCGCCAGCCGCTGAGAGATCGATTTGAGAGAGATGGAAAACATTGCTAGTGATTAGACACCAAAAGCTACTAGAGAGATTCTAAACGCTTTGCCTATGTTATGAAGGATGAGAGATGGCGAGCCTTATTACACATGCCTTTGTGGGAGCTGCTGTCGGCCAGACAGGCGCAGTTGGCTGGCGCAAAGACTGGCGTTACTGGTGTCTGATGGTCACAATCTCCATGCTTCCGGACATTGATTCCCTGGGCTTTTTTATGGGCATTCCTTATGGCTCATTCTGGGGGCATCGTGGATTTACTCATTCTTTGCTGTTTGCTCTGATCATTGCTTTATTGTGCGCAGCATGGCTCAGTGGCAAATTTCGAAGCCGGTGGGAATTAGCGGCACTGTTTTTCCTCGCCATCGCTTCTCACGGCCTGCTGGATGCAATGACCAACGGTGGATTAGGCGTCGCCTTTTTCTCGCCCTTCGATCTTCACCGGTATTTTCTACCGTGGAGGCCGATCCTGGTCTCGCCTATTGGCGTTACGCGATTTCTCTCTGCACGCGGATTAAGAATTTTGGAAAGCGAAGTCATTTACGTCTGGTGCCCGGCCTTAGTTCTTGTGGGACTGGCTGGCCTTTACCAGATTTATACAAAACATCGCTCAAAGGCTTTTCCCTTGAGTAATGCTCAGAAATAGCTCAATTTTGTTAAAATAGAGTCAATGGCATCCATTCAGCGCAGAAAAAGTGTTACAGCAAAGATCGGCAACGTACGTGTCGGCGGCGATGTGCCCGTTGTGGTTCAATCCATGACCAATACTGATACGGCGGACGTGGCTTCCACCGTGAAGCAAGTGGCGCAACTGGCTCGCGCGGGCTCAGAGATGGTCCGCGTGACCGTGAACAATGATGCTGCGGCGCAGGCTGTTCCGGCAATTGTGGAGCAACTGGCCTTGCAGAACGTGCATGTTCCCATCATCGGCGACTTCCACTATAACGGCCACCTGTTGCTGACGAAGTATCCTGAGTGCGCGCGGATGCTGGCGAAGTATCGCATTAATCCCGGCAACGTGAGTGTGGGCCGCAAGAACGACGACAATTTCCGCGCGATGATTGACGTGGCCATTCAGAATGACAAGCCAGTGCGCATTGGCGTGAACTGGGGCTCGCTGGACCAGCAGTTGCTCACCCGCATGATGGACGAGAATTCCCGCAGCGCCACGCCTCTGGACGCACGCGACGTGACCATGGAAGCGATGGTGGTGAGCGCGTTGCGCTCCGCGGAGCTGGCAGAAGAGTTTGGCCTGCCGCACAATTACATTATTCTCAGCGCCAAGGTCAGCGGCGTGCAGGATTTGATTGACGTTTACCGCAGCCTGGCTGGCCGCTGTGATTATCCTCTGCACCTGGGTTTGACGGAAGCCGGCATGGGTGCCAAAGGCATTGTGGGCAGCGCGGCCGGATTGGCTGTGCTGTTGCAGGAGGGCATCGGCGATACCATTCGCGTGTCACTCACGCCGCCGCCGAACGGTAACCGGTCAGAAGAAGTTTTTGTGGGCCAGCAGATTTTGCAATCCATGGGGATCCGCAGCTTCACGCCGCAGGTCACCGCCTGCCCCGGCTGCGGACGCACCACCAGCACCTTCTTCCAGCAGATGGCCGAGCAGATCCAAACTTATCTCCGCGAGAACATGCCGGTATGGAAAGACAAGTATCCCGGTGTGGAAGAACTCAAAGTTGCCGTGATGGGTTGCGTGGTCAACGGGCCGGGTGAATCCAAGCATGC